>NZ_CP150637.1:397500-771666 GCF_038500265.1 Ignatzschineria larvae DSM 13226
GGAAGGCATAGACAGCTAGGATGTTGGCTTAGAAGCAGCCATCATTTAAAGAAAGCGTAATAGCTCACTAGTCGAGTCGGCCTGCGCGGAAGATTTAGCGGGGCTCAAGCGATATACCGAAGCTGCGGATGTGTATTTTAAAATATATGTGGTAGGGGAGCGTTCTGTAAGCCTGTGAAGATGGACTCGTAAGAGCCGTTGGAGGTATCAGAAGTGCGAATGTTGACATAAGTAACGTTAATGCGAGTGAAAGACTCGCACGCCGAAAGACCAAGGTTTCCTGTTCAACGTTAATCGGAGCAGGGTGAGTCGGCCCCTAAGACGAGGCAGAGATGCGTAGTCGATGGGAATCAGGTTAATATTCCTGAACTCTCGTATCATGCGATGGAGGGACGGAGAAAGCTAGACCAGCTGGTGATTGGTATGCCAGTGTAAGCAGGTAGGTAGAGATCTTAGGCAAATCCGGGATCTTAATACTGAGACGTGAATGCGAGGAGCTTACGAGCTCCGGAGTGGTTGATGCTATGCTTCCAAGAAAAGCTTCTAAGCAATAGTGATATGAGAACCGTACCCCAAACCGACACTGGTGGTTGGGATGAGAATTCTAAGGCGCTTGAGAGAACTCGGGTGAAGGAACTCGGCAAAATCGTACCGTAACTTCGGGAGAAGGTACACCTTCCTAGGTGAATGCTTTACGCAGTAAGCTCTGGAAGGTCGCAGTGAAAAGCTGGCTGCAACTGTTTATCAAAAACACAGGACTCTGCAAACACGAAAGTGGACGTATAGGGTCTGACGCCTGCCCGGTGCTGGAAGGTTAATTGATGGGGTTAGCGTAAGCGAAGCTCTTGATCGAAGCCCCAGTAAACGGCGGCCGTAACTATAACGGTCCTAAGGTAGCGAAATTCCTTGTCGGGTAAGTTCCGACCTGCACGAATGGCGCAATGACGGCCAGGCTGTCTCCACCCGAGACTCAGTGAAATTGAAATCGCCGTGAAGATGCGGTGTACCCGCGGCAAGACGGAAAGACCCCGTGAACCTTTACTATAGCTTTACAGTGGATTTTGAATCTTTTTGTGCAGGATAGGTGGGAGGCTTTGAAGCAGCGACGCTAGTTGTTGTGGAGCCATCCTTGAAATACCACCCTGAAAGATTTGGACTTCTAACTTAGGCCCATGATCTGGGCTAAGGACATTGTATGGTGGGTAGTTTGACTGGGGCGGTCTCCTCCGAAAGAGTAACGGAGGAGTACGAAGGTACCCTCAGCCCGGTCGGAAATCGGGCTTATGAGTGCAAAAGCAAAAGGGTGCTTGACTGCGAGACAGACACGTCGAGCAGGTACGAAAGTAGGTTTTAGTGATCCGGTGGTTCTGTATGGAAAGGCCATCGCTCAACGGATAAAAGGTACTCCGGGGATAACAGGCTGATTCCGCCCAAGAGTTCATATCGACGGCGGAGTTTGGCACCTCGATGTCGACTCATCACATCCTGGGGCTGTAGTCGGTCCCAAGGGTATGGCTGTTCGCCATTTAAAGTGGTACGCGAGTTGGGTTCAGAACGTCGTGAGACAGTTCGGTCCCTATCTGCCGTGGGCGTTGGAAATTTGAGAGGAGCTGCTTCTAGTACGAGAGGACCGAAGTGGACGTATCTCTGGTGTTCCGGTTGTCATGCCAATGGCATAGCCGGGTAGCTACATACGGACGGGATAACCGCTGAAAGCATCTAAGCGGGAAACCTTCCTCAAGATAAGATTTCCCTAGGGGTTTAACCCCTCTGAAGGTCCGTCGAAGACTACGACGTTGATAGGTTGGGTGTGTAAGTGCAGTAATGCATTGAGCTTACCAATACTAATTGACCGTGAGGCTTGACCATATAATAGGTCTTAGACAATTTGTCTTACAATGAGACATGAACGTTTCCAAAGTTAAAACGGAGAATACAGTCTACTTGCTGTTACTAACCAACTAATCAAATTTATTCGTGAGTGGAGTATTTAATACTTCAAACACAAACCAGTTTTCCTGGAGACAATAGCGCTATGGAACCACCTGATCCCGTCCCGAACTCAGAAGTGAAACGTAGCAGCGCCGATGGTAGTGTGGGAGTTCCCATGTGAGAGTAGGTCATTTCCAGGGCTTAATACAGAAACCCCTAGTTCAGTGAACTGGGGGTTTTTCTTTTGTGGGAAAAATTTTATTTAAGAAAGTTTGTTTTATAGTAAGATCGACTTAAAACAAGCATTATTTAAATGCCGGCGCATCGGTTGTAAGAAGCAAGGGAGCTATTCTATCCGGCATCTTGCAAGTTTTGTTAGAGGAGGGATTATGTATGATCACGACAATTTCTAAAGAAAATAGTGTCATTAATAAAGCCATTATTAATAAAGCACTTATTATCATAGATCTCATTAATGATATAGCGAGTGAAGATGGGTTATCGAATAGTAGTTATTCAGAAATTATCCATAGGGATATTATTACTAAAACCAATCAAACACTCGAATTAGCCGATCAAAAGAGTATTCCTGTGATTGCTGTCAAAGTAGGATTTGCTGATGATTATCATGATATTCCGTCGGGCTCACCGATGTTTCATCATGCTAAAGAGATTGGTGCTTTTAAGCTAAGCGGGCGAGGTTGTGATTGGGTTGCGGAATTAGCGCTTACCGATAGTGATTCTATTTGGGTTAAAAAGGGTGTGAGTGCTTTTGCCGGTAATGATTTGGCTGATTATTTAAAAGATGAAGGAATAGAGACTCTCTATTTCGCTGGCGTGAGCTCTTTATTAGCCATTCAAAGTAGTGTTCGTTTAGCACATGATTTAGGATTTACAGTATATGTTATTGAGGATCTGTGTGCTGCAGGAACATTTAAGCAGCATGAAGAGAGTATGGAAGCATTAACTGGATTAGCAAAAATCATACAATTAACTGATCTTAAAAAAGCTTGGTCTTGAGAATTAATCAATATCTCAGTAAAAATGGAGCTTGCGACTATTTATAGTAAATTTGGTTTAAGAAAAATGGCTTTTAAACAACACTTGCAGGATGCCGGATAGAACGGTTGGCTTAGCTCTATCAATCGATGCGCCGGCATTTTAATAAGCTTATTTTGAACCGATCTCACTATATAATGGAAATGGAAACTGATAGGCCGGATAAAAAACAGCAATCAACGATAATGGCTGATTGCTGTTTGTAGAGTTTTAATTGTATTGTTGCAAGTGTCTCAGTCGTGAATCTTTATTCATTAAATCTTATTAAATCCTACTAAAGCTTAGATGCCTTCACGGATTGCATTTTTTTCATCTTGCTCTCGCCGTTTAGCAAGATAGAGATTCAGTAATGTCACCAAGAATACGGCCGTTGCTACGATGCCGATCATGATGGTAGATAGGGCATTGATATTAGGGCTTACACCTAAACGGGCTTTAGAATAGATCCATATTGGAAGTGTCGTTCCGCCAGGGCCAGTTGTAAAGGTGGCAATGACCAAATCATCTAATGATAAGGTGAATGAGAGTAGCCAGCCGGAGATAATCGCCGGTAGAATCATCGGTAGTGTAATATAGAAAAACGTACGAATACCATCTGCCCCTAAATCCATTGCGGCTTCTTCGATATGTCGATCAAAACCTGTGAGGCGAGATTGTACCACAACGACTACATAGCACATTGTAAAGGTGATATGAGCAATCATCATGGTCCAAAATCCAGTACTAAATTTTAAAGCGACAAAGGTTAAGCCTAACGAGCTTCCCATAATAATTTCGGGCATGACCATCGGCGCATAGGTAATACCTGAGAAGAGAGTACGACCTTTAAAACGACGGAATTTCACTAACGAGAATGCGGCCATTGTTCCAAGAATAACGGCAAAGGTGGAGGTTCCTATCGCGAGTAGGAGACTTGTTTTAGCCGCTGACCAGATTCCCTCTTGTTCAAAGAGATCACCATACCATTTTGTCGAAAATCCACTCCAAACAGTCACTAATTTTGATTCATTGAAGCTATAGATAATGACCAAAATAATCGGAATATAGAGAAAAAATAGTCCAACAATGAGTGCCATCCAGTTGAGCGCTGTCATTTTCTTTTTCATTATTGTCTCCTAGTTGAACTGTCTTTCTTGAATGCGATTAAAGATATAGATCGGAATAATCACAATTAAAAGGAGAATAACAGAGATCGCAGATACAAGTGGTAAGTTCATACCTTGCAGATAAGTATCATAAAGGACTTTCCCAATCATCGTCACATTAGAGCCACCTAATAAATCAGGAATAACAAATTCCCCTGTTGCCGGGATAAAGACCAAGAAACAGCCTGCCAAGACTCCAGGGAGTGAAAGCCTAAAGGTCACTGTCCAGAATGTTTTAAGTGGCCGGCAACCTAAGTCTAAGGCAGCTTCAATCAATGTATCATCAATCTTCATTAATGTTGCAAAAAGCGGCAGGATCATAAAGGGAAGATATCCATACACAATTCCGATATAGACTGCAAAATCTGTATGTAGAATATGCAGTGTTACTGGCGAGTCAGGATCAATCAAGCCAATACCCATTCCAACCCAGTTAATAAAGTTATTGAGTACGCCGGTAGGAGAGAGAATCGTCACCCATGCATAGATACGGATTAAGAAAGAGGTCCAAAAGGGGAGTATCACAAGCATGACGAGAAATAGCTGCCATTTTTTAGAGGCTCTCGACATTGCAAGTGCGATAGGGTAACCGATAATAAGCGTCAGTAATGTCGAGAAAAAAGCGATTTTAATACTATTGAGATAGGCGTGAATATAGATCCCATCACTCCAAATCTCCATGTAATTTTGAAAGTTGACAGTGATCTGTAATAGCCCATCATCGACCCATTCTAAAAGATTTGAAAATGGAGGCGAGGCAATTTCTGCCTCAGTAAAACTGATACGCAGAATAATCAGAAAAGGAATAAGGAAAAAGAGCGTTAGCCAAATATAGGGTACGCCGATGATAAAGCGATGGCTGTTACCAAGGCTTACAATAAAACGATAAGGTGCAAATCGGAGTAATCTACGGTGGGTAAAGCTAATGCGTGAGACAATCTCTGCCATTTTACCCGTAAATGTGCCGATCTCTTGTTGACGGTGGGGCATTGTCAAACCTCCAGATATAAACGATAAACGCTAAGAGATGAGTACAATTCCTGAATCTTCAGTAAAACTCACATAAACACGATCTTCGTGGGTAATTCGTTGTTCGATAATCCTCGTATCATTCATCTGTGAGACGGTAATCATCTTCTCATTATCCAGTTTGACGTGATAGATAGAGACATTGCCCATATAACCAATATCCCAAACCTCTCCTTCCACACAGTTAATCATAGGATTGTCTGGAGGGGTTAAAGAGATGTCGAGTTTTTCAGGGCGAACAGCGACCCAAGCTTGTGAACCGACTGTAGCTCCCACACCTTGAGCACAGACAAGCGGTGTCAGAGATTCATAACTCTCTACTGTTGTTCGGTTGGAAGCGATTTCAGAAATAACGCCTTCAAAGATATTCACATCTCCGATAAATTCGGCGACATAACGGGAGTTTGGGAATTCATAGATCTCCGCCGGCGTTGCAACCTGCGCTAAGCTTCCTGAATCCATCACAGCAATACGGCTTGAAACGGTCATCGCTTCTTCCTGATCATGCGTGACGATAATAAAGGTCATGCCGAGTTCTTCTTGAATGGTCATCAGTTCAAACTGTGTCTGTTCTCGTAAGCGTTTATCTAGCGCCCCTAAAGGTTCATCGAGTAACAGTAGTTTAGGTTTTTTAGCGATGCTCCGAGCGAGGGCAACCCGTTGACGTTGACCCCCTGATAGTTGATGCGGTTTACGTTTAGCAAAGCGCTCTAACTGAACTAACTCGAGCATTTGTTGTACGCGTTTACGAATCTCCGGTTTTTTAACCTTATCCTGTTTAAGACCAAAGGCAATATTATCTTCTACCGTCATATGGGGGAAGAGTGCATAGCTTTGGAACATCATATTGACAGGACGTTCATAAGGGGGAATTTTCGACATATCTTCCCCTTCCAGAAGAATCTTGCCGGATGTAGGTGTTTCAAAACCGGCAAGCATCCTTAATAGCGTGGTTTTACCACAACCTGAGGGACCTAAGAGAGAGAAAAATTCACCTTTATAGATATCGAGTGAAATATTATCTACTGCGAGATGCTCATCATAACGCTTCACAATATCGATAATTTCAACATGAGGGACGGAATTAGGATCACGCCAAGGTTCATTTTTGTGTAAACGGCTCTGTTGCATTGAACGCCTCCACATTTTTATTAAAGGCGTTCTGAACATACCTTTAATAAGGGTGAATAGGAAGGGGCAAAAAGGCCTCTTATTGAGATAGTGCAATATAGTATGCAGAGGCTGAATTTTAGAGTGTTTACTCTAAGGGTTCAAGCACTATTGCAATCTATATCGCTAATAAATAATTTCTAATTTATTTTAGCGAATCAGAATGTCTGATTTCAAAATGCCATTATTTTTTGATTAAAAGGTAAAAAGCCTTTTCTCAGGTGCCGGTACCCTAGAAAAGGCAATCTTATTTACTCAATAATTTCATAAGGTTATATAATCAAAAAGTGAATCATTAGAGATCGTAATCTTCATAACTTAGAGTAAATTAATTGTTTGCTATTAGAGAATCTCTTATAGATTAGAGAATTGTAAAGAGCTCATCAAAAGGCAAACGTGATTTTGGCAATTTTGCATTGAAGTCCTCTTCTGACCGATAACCTAATGAAGCAATCACAACGCTTCTAAAACCTTTCTCTTTGAGATTGAGGATTTCATCGAGTTTTTGAGGGTCAAATCCCTCGATGGGTGTCGAATCGATCTGGAGGGCTGCTGACGTTAGTAGCAGATTGCCAAGCGCAATGTAAACTTGACGATTTTGCCAATCATGTAATTGTGCTTCTGTTTGACTATTGAGATCTACGAAGTAGCGACGGCCTTGGTCATTCGCAGCTTTCATCTCTTTTTCAGGGAAGCGCTGATCTTTATCTTCTTGGTCTACAATCTCTTTGAGGTAGGCATCTGTAAACTCATTACGTGCAAGGAAAAGCACTACATGAGAAGCGTTCGTCACACGAGGCTGATTAAATTCAAAGATAGCCGGGAGAATTTTGGCTTTTGCTTCATCTGATTCCACAATGACAAAGTGCCAAGGTTGTGAGTTCACTGATGATGGACTATTTTGGAGGACTTTATAAAGTTGCTCAAGGTCTGCTTGAGGAATCTTTTTGTTAGGATCATACTCTTTGCAAGTGTAACGTTTTGTTGCAATATCACTGATAGATGTCATCGTTCATCACTCCTTTTACTTCGATTAACTAATATCTGAGTTGGCGTTTATTGAGTTTTAAACTTCCAACTATATCGGATTATATGGTATCAGTTTTCTTGATCTATATCAGAGAAAATTCCCGCTTCACTTTGATTTTATGATAAATTTTGGGAGTGAATAGTGAATATATGGTTGTGCAAATGATCTATTTCATAAACGATACCAAATTGTTGGTAACTACTAAAATTTGTAAGGAGATAGAATGAAACTCTACTACTCGAAAGGTTCTTGTTCAGAAGTCCCTCAAATGATCGCAAGAATCTTGAATATCACCCTTGATTCTATTGCTGTTGATCTTGCTACTGGGAAAACTGAAAATGGAGTGTTGCTTACTGAAGAGGTGGGGAAAAGCTATGTGCCGGCATTGCAACTAGATAACGGCAAGGTCATTAGTGAAGTACCGGCGATTGCTGCTTATCTCTGTCAATTAGTCCCAAATCAAACATTGTTTCCACTTAATGGTGAGGCGTTTATTGACCAGTTGAGTTGGCTGAATTTTATTGCTACAGAAATTCATAAATCTTATCAACCTATTTTTCGACGGGTATTTGGGCAAACGGTCAGTGAAGATTGGTTTGAAACAGGGCGGAGTAATATTTTGAAAAGTTATCAGAGTATATGCCCGCTTTTAGAAAAACAAGCCTTTCTAATGGGGGAAACATTGACTTGTGCTGATCTCTATCTCTATACAACTTTACAATGGGCTGTGACCACAAAAGTGGGTTTAGATGCAGATCATGATTTTAAGGCCTATCGCCAGAGAGTAAAATTAGCCGTAGATTCCCTATCCTGATGGATGCTTATTTGAGAGATGAAATGTATCATTGTAAAGAGACTTAAAGTCTCTTTTTTATTGTGCTTTTTCTCGATATCATTAACCGTTAGTATATTGGGATTTCTGTGCTAATTGATAGTAATGATCGACATGAATTTCAATTAAATAAATGTTTGGGAAGAAAAGATCATTACTAGACAGCCTATTATCCGGAATTCGTTATTAGGGAAAAATCAGCGATGAGGCGCCATATGAAAATGTTTTTTATAATGGGGGGAATAATATTACTTGTATTAGCAATTGTGACAGCTTGCGCAGTAAAACCATTGCCGAAATTACAGCAGGTAGAAAGCCATGCTTTTTCACCGCCCAATAAAAATACGAGATTAGCTAAAGTCATTGAAAAAGACCTACCTGAAGATCGCAGTTTAACCGGAATTATCCCTCTAGGTGATCCACTTGATGCTTTTGTAGCACGTTCTGCGCTTTTAAATATTGCCGAAGAATCGATTGATCTTCAATACTATATTTGGCGGCCTGATACTTCTGGCATTATGCTCTTTTACGATATTTTAGGTGCTGCAGAGCGTGGTGTGCGGGTACGATTATTACTAGATGATAATAATACGCAAGGAATGGATGATCTCATTTCGGTATTAGATAGTCATCCGAATATTGAAGTCCGGCTTTTTAATCCTTTTACTAACCGTAAATTACGTTTTCTTGGTTATCTCATTGATCTGAAAAGATTGAATCATCGAATGCATAATAAATCCATCATTGTCGATGGAAAAGCTGCAATTACCGGGGGGCGTAATATTGGTGATGAGTACTTTGCGGCAGGTGATGGCATGGTTTTTTCTGATTTGGATGTGATTGCGATAGGGAATTTAGTACCCAGATTAGCACAAGATTTTGATCACTATTGGAATAGTGTATTAGCGTATCCTGCGAATCAAATTATTACCAAAGAGTATGGCAGTGATTATACGGCTACGCTCGATAAACTTCGTCGAGTCAAATATCGTGCGGATGTAGAGACTTATCAGCAAGCGCTGCAAGGCTCAAAATTACTCGATAAAATTATGAATAATAATATCGAATGGCAATGGTCTGAGGCTATTTTGATCTCAGATCCACCCAGTAAAGCGCTTGGTGTTTGGAGTGAAGATGATTTTTATAAACCTTTAGTGCAAGCATTAGGCAAGGCTGAGCGGGAGCTCTTTTTTGTCTCTCCCTATTTTGTACCTACAGGGGCTGGCGCGGAGTTCTTAGAGGGGTTGGTTAAGGATGGTATTGAGGTATCTGTATTAACGAATGCTTATGAAGCAACCGATGTACCTTTTGTTCATGCGGGTTATACCAATTATCGTCAAGGATTGATTGAATCAGGCGTTAATATTTATGAGCTTAAAAAGTCCTTTGCCGATAATGTCCCTGAACCTTCGGATCGTGGTCTTGTGGGGAGCTCGGCATCAAGTTTACATGCTAAAACATTCGTAGTAGATAGTGAGCGCCTTTTTGTGGGCTCTTTAAATCTTGATCCACGCTCTGCAAAGATTAATACTGAAATGGGGGTTGTGATTTTAAATGAACAATTAACGCAAGATGTAGAGGGGATTATTAAGCGTAATTTGTTAGAGCGTTCTTATAAAGTCATCAGTGAAGAGGGCAAGTTACGTTGGCAAGTCTTTGAGAATGAGGAATTAGTAAAGACATATGGTGTCGAGCCTAATACAAATATTTGGCAACGAGGCTTTGTGAAATTTTTAACGTGGTTGCCCATTGAATGGCTTCTTTAATGAGGAATCGACCATAACCCTAATAACCAAAAGGATAAAAGCCACTTGAGTTGCAATTCAAGTGGCTACTTTTTCTATGTTATATAGTAATATCGGTTCATAATAAGCTTATTTAAATGCCGGCACATCTGTTGTAAGAAGTAAGGAAGCTGTTCTATCCGGCATCTTGCAAGTGTTGTTTAATACTCAATTTTATGTTCTTTTTAAAATCCCACAATGGTTGTTTAAAAACCATTTTTCTTAAGCAAAATTTACTATAAGTTTTTAAGCTTTCACCCTTTTATTCAGTGCTTATTTAGGCGTTGACAACAACGCCGTAGAGATCGTAGGTATCTGCATCATCAATTTCAACAGAGATGATCTGCCCGATCATTTCAGGCGTTGCATCATCAATATAGACAAGACCATCAATTTCAGGGGCATCGGCTTTAGTTCGCCCAATGGCAATACCTTCCTCATAATCGAAATCATCGATCAGTACCTCTAATGTTTGACCGACTTTGGCTTGTAATTTTTCAGCAGAGATTTCTGCTTGCAGTGTCATGAAACGATTTAATCGTTCTTCTTGGATCTCTAATGGAATCGCTTCAGCAAGGTCATTGGCTACAGCGCCTTCGACGGGTGAATAGATAAATGCGCCCACGCGATCTAAGCGCGCTTCTTTGATGAAGTCGAGTAATTCTTGGAATTCTTCTTCTGTCTCGCCGGGGAATCCGACAATGAAGGTTGAACGAATCGTGATTTCAGGACAGATCTCCCGCCATTTTTGAATACGTTTTAACATATTCTCGCTATTCGCCGGGCGTTTCATTGCTTTTAGAATGCGTGGCGAGGCATGTTGCATCGGTACATCAAGATAAGGGAGAATTTTCCCCTCTGCCATTAGCGGAATGAGATGATCCACGTGGGGATAAGGGTAGATATAGTGTAAACGCACCCAAATGCCGAGTTTACCTAATTCTTCACACAGATTTTGAATATGGCTACGAACCGGCTTGCCATCCCAGAACCCTGTTTGATATTTCACATCTACGCCATAAGCACTTGTATCTTGTGCTACAACGAGCAGCTCTTTAACGCCGGCGGCGGCTAATTTTTTAGCTTGTGAAAGCACATCGCCCACAGGATAAGATTGATGTTTTCCTCGCATTGACGGAATAATACAGAAAGTACAATGGTGGTTACAACCTTCAGAGATCTTGAGATAAGCATAATGACGAGGCGTGAGCTTAATTCCGGTTTGTGGTACAAGATCAAGGAAAGGATCATGCGGCCGAGGAAGATGCTGGTGTACTGCAGCCATCACTTCTTGGAAAGCATGTGGGCCTGTTACACTTAAAACATTGGGGTAAAGGTCAAGAATCTTATCAGCATTAGCGCCTAAGCAACCGGTGACAATCACTTTACCATTCTCATCGAGCGCTTCACCAATGGCATCTAAACTCTCTTGTACCGCAGAATCAATAAAACCACAAGTGTTGACGACAACGAGATCCGCTTCATCATATTGCGGAACAATTTCATACCCTTCAGTGCGAAGTTGCGTCAAAATATATTCAGAGTCAACGAGCGCCTTAGGGCAACCTAATGATACAAATCCAATTTTTGCTGTCACAAATTTAACCTTCAATAGAGTGAAAATAACTGTGATGAGAAGAAATCATCGTCAGCCATAAAATAGAGAGGCTATTTTACAATAGCCTTAAAAATTATAAAAATAGTTATAAGAGTCGTTATAAAAATAGTTCTACAGATTACTGCTTTAATGCTTCAGGATAAAATAAGCGATCCGGTTGATCTACGTTACTATCGATCAGGGAATTATTTTGGCATAATCTTAGCGATAAACGCCTCGTGTGCCGCAATTTCGCTATCAGATGCGTAGAGAATCTTACGTTGAGTGGCTTTTGCAGCGGCCTGAATCGAGGCTTGTTCCGTTGCTTCTTCTATCTCTTCAGAAATTACAGGAGGGGCAAAATCATCAAAGAGAGATTCTTGTCCACCGGTCATCAGTAGGTAGACTTGTGCGAGTAGTTCGGAGTCTAATAGCGCACCATGAAGCTCTCGACCAGAGTTATCAACCCCTAAACGCCGGCAGAGCGCATCGAGCGTATTTCTCTGAGAAGGGTAGAGCTCTCGTGCGAGTTTGAGGGTATCAATCACCTCGGAACGTTCCGTGACTTTCGGTAATCCCATTCTTTGAAGTTCGAAGTTAAGAAAGGGGATATCAAAGCCAGCATTATGAATGATGAGCTCAGCACCATCGACATAATCTAGAAAACTTTGACCAATTTCCGCAAAAAGAGGTTGATCTGCTAGAAACTCATCGCCTAACCCATGAACATTAAAAGCTTCAATCGGCATTGATCGTTCAGGGTTAATATAGACATGAAAATCATTATTTGTAATTTTGCGGTCAATCATCTCAATACAGCCGATCTCAACAATACGATCGCCTTTATTAAAATCAAAACCGGTTGTCTCGGTATCTAATACAATTTGTCTACTCATGATTTATCCTAAAGAAGTATGAGAGAAGATTCCTTATCCTTTTCCTAAATGCTCGGTAATCGCCCCGGTAGCGAGTTGATCCACGATCTCATTTTCCCGATGCCCAGCATGTCCTTTTACCCAACACCAATCAATTGAAAGATGGCGTTCCCGCTCTAGTAGCAGTAAGCGCCATAAATCTTGATTAAGTACCGGTTTATTATTGGCAGTTTTCCAATCCCGGCGGATCCAACCATCAATCCAGTTTAATACCCCTTGCTGCACATACCGAGAATCCGTAGTAAGCACAATATGACAAGGGCGAGTAAGCGCTTGCAGAGCTTTAATTGCCGCCGTTAATTCCATACGGTTATTGGTCGTTTCCGGTTCAAATCCCGAAAGGGTCTTTTCATGA
Organism: Ignatzschineria larvae DSM 13226; assembly: GCF_038500265.1. NCBI lineage: Bacteria > Pseudomonadati > Pseudomonadota > Gammaproteobacteria > Cardiobacteriales > Ignatzschineriaceae > Ignatzschineria > Ignatzschineria larvae. The sequence continues at coordinate 410,369 of NZ_CP150637.1, forward strand.
CCTTTGTAGATTAACAATACCCCCCAACCGCCGGGACCGGGATTTCCTCGGCAAGCACCATCGGTATAAGCATATACAAATTCCTCCGGAGAAGGCTTGGATGAATCCTGAGAGGTTTGTTGATGAGTCGTCATAGAAATTCTTGTTTCTTGTAGATGCTGAAGTCGAGTGTATTGAGTGAAATAATAGGTTAAGGTTGGGCTTATACCGCAACAACAGCTTTAATACCGGGATGAGACTGATAATCACAAATCTCAAAATCTTCAAATTGGAAATCAAAGATCGATTGTGGATCATTGTGAATTTTCAGTGTTGGAAGCGCTAAAGGCTCCCTTGAGAGTTGTAGATCTGCCTGTTCGATATGATTCGCATAAAGATGGCAATCACCGCCTGTCCAGATAAAATCGCCCACTTCAAGGTCGCAAACCTGTGCAATCATGTGCGTTAATAACGAATAACTAGCGATATTGAAAGGAACACCTAAGAATATATCGGCTGATCGTTGATAGAGTTGGCAGGATAATTTGCCGTTACTCACATAAAATTGGAAAAGTAGATGACAAGGCGGAAGAGCCATTTGATCAAGTTCGCCCACATTCCAAGCGCTCACGATAAGTCTGCGAGAATCAGGGTTTGTCTTGATCTGCTCAATGAGCTCGGAGATTTGGTCAACAACGGTACCATCTGCTTTGGGCCATGATCTCCACTGAGCCCCATAAACAGGGCCTAAATTGCCATTTTTATCTGCCCACTCATTCCAAATACGAACGCCATTTTCTTGCAAGTAAGCGATGTTGGTATCGCCTTTGAGGAACCACAACAATTCATAAATGATTGAACGAATGTGGAGTTTCTTAGTGGTCACTAGCGGAAAACCTTGTGAGAGATCAAAACGCATTTGATGACCAAAGATAGAGAAAGTACCGGTACCTGTTCTATCTTCTTTAAAAGCCCCTTCCGTGCGTACTTTTTGCATTAGATCAAGATACTGTTTCATGCTTTATCCTTGCGATAGGCGATAACGAGAATAATAAGACCAATGATGATCATTGGGATACAGAGTAACATTCCTTGGGTTAACCAACCGCCGGCAATATAGCCTAGATGGGCATCGGGTTCTCTGAAGAATTCCACAAAGAAACGAAATGCGCCATAGCCGAGGAGGAATAGACCAGAAGCGGCTGCGCGTGGACGAGGTTTTGCGGTATAGATCCAAAGAATAATAAAGAGTAGTAATCCTTCAGTGAATGCTTCATAGAGCTGCGAAGGATGACGATAAATATAATCTACCGTTGCAGGGGCATTTTGAAAGTAAAAGCCCCAAGTTTGATCGGTAAATCTCCCCCACAATTCGCCATTGATAAAGTTACCAAGGCGACCGAAGAAGAGACCAAGTGGAATCAGTGGGGCAATAAAGTCGGTAAATTCCCAGAATCCTTTTTTATAACGCTTTGCCACTAAGAAGCTAGCGATTAAAACACCGATTAAGCCACCATGAAAACTCATGCCGGCCCATTCAATGCTTGATCCTGTCCAACCAATAATCGAAGCCGGATTTTCTATAAAATGAGGGAAATCATAGAAGAGGGTATAACCAATTCTACCGCCTAAAATAGCCCCCAAGAAGAGATAAAAGGCCATATCGCTGACTTGTGCAACAGTCCATCCTGAATTGGGCTTTTTAGCGCGATAGGAGCCGAGTAATACCGCTAGGCCAAGCGCAACGATATACATTAAAGCATACCAACGGAGCGCAACAGGTCCAATGGAAAAGATAATAGGGTCAATGTGAGGGGCAAAGTAGAGTGATGACATTCAATCCTCTTACAGATAAGAATAGGGGGAACAACAATAGGCTAATCATGTTAAGCCATTTAATGATTAAGCTCATATAAAAAAGGGCTAAAATAGCCCTTGTAGATTGTAGCGGATTTTAGCTATAAAGCATACCCGCAAACTTGAGAAATAGATGAGTTTATTCTGTAACAGTAATAGTTTCAGTCACAGTTTCAATTTCCTGAGGTGATTCCATATTAGTCGATGTGGTTGGAGCCTCCTGCGCTTTGCGTTCTTGACGCACTTTTTCTACTACATCATTTATGGTGAGGATTAATTTTTCATATGCATTGCCATTGCCTGGTCGTTTATTGGCTTGTTCTGCGCTGATGAGATAACGACCATCCACAACGATAGCTGGTGTAAAATTGACTTTATATTGATTACCAATAAGATCTTCAGCTCTATTAAACGAGCTTTTCGCTGAGAAACCATTCCAAGCTTTTAAGAATTTCTCTTTATCGATGCCCTGAGTTGCCATAAAGTCTGCAATTTGATTTTCATTGATAAAACGTTTTTTATCTTGATGGATCGCTTTGAAAAATGCTTCATGCCCTTTATCTAATTCATTTATGGCCTCTAAAGTATAGAATGCTTGGGCATAGAGCGACCAAATTGCTTGGCCAGGTGAGGCAAGCGTGATGACTTCGACATCATCAACATCTTTTTGTGAATCACGCCAAGGCGCAAAGTAGTTTTCAAACATATAACATGCAGGGCATGCATATGAAAATATTTCTACAACCTCGATTTTATTGGGATCATAGATTGGAGCCACCGGCGGAGTAATATCTTGATAGTAGTTTTGTGCGCTAGCAGCTCCTACCATTGAACCGAGAAGAATGATACTTGTGGCTAGGATTTTTTTAAACATTTTTGAAACTCCTTAATATAAATACGACTTATAACAGTATATTACCGTTAATGCTGCTAAGTCATTAATTTTATGAATTTGATAAGATCCAGATTTTATTGATGGATCATACATATTGATTTTAGAAAAGAAAAAAGTGAGCAAAAGCCCACTTTCTAATATTCTTTAAGGGTCAAGACTCTTAAGTATTAAATCCTAAGGCTGTAAACCTTGAATATAAGATGAGACTTCTTTGATCTCAGCTTCACTCATACGTTGAGCAATATCGCGCATAATACGTGCGGGGTCATTTTTACGCTCTTCTGTTTTAAAACGATTTAATTGTTTTTCTGTATAGAACGCATGTTGACCTGCAAGTGCAGGGTAGTTTGCAGCAGCGTTACCTTGGCCCGTTGGGCTATGGCAGGCAGAACATGCAGGAATACCACGAGCGATGTCACCGCCACGGTAGATCTGTTCGCCGCGAATTGCGAGCTTTTCATCAGCTGTACCGTAGTTCCGTTTCTGTTTAGAGAGGTAAAGCGCGACATCGGCAATATCTTGATCGGTTAATTTATTCGCTTCGACACTCATATCTTTATCAAAACGAAGACCATTATCAGGATCGGTATAAGAACGCTTCATCTCATAGAGCTGAGTACGGATATATTTTTGATGCTGTCCTGCAAGCTTAGGATATAGATCATTTGTACTTACGCCATCTTTACCATGACAAGAGACGCAAGTTTCCGCGATCTTCTTACCTGCTTCATAATTTGGTGTTATTTCGTTGGCGTTCACTTGAGTTAACATCAATGTGACACTCATTCCAATTAGAGCTTTATAATTAAAACGCACAGCCGTTTCTCTCCTAAATTTGGGTTGTTCTTTTCATATAGCGGACTCATTAAATCTTGTAATTTTAACGCTTAAATCGCTAAGTTACGGGATTTGATCAGCTAAGTTGAGCAAAATAATTCTTAAATATTGCACTATTCTATTCTATTTTAAAAAAAATATGTAGTAGAAGGTTAAAAGAAGTTTGTTTATATCAAGAATTTTCTCATGAAAGGGGGAAGAATAGGGAATATAAAGGCATAAGATAATACTTTGATTAAAGCAGTATGAAACACTTGTATAATACCGTTATATCGATTCTTTAATTATTTTTGATGACGCTTTATTCTGGAAATGATCATTGGTCAAAAAATTGGTTGCGCTACCTAATAGAGTTAGAAAATAGGACAGTGGCTTAATAAAAAACATTGTTTCGGTAGTTTCGTCAAGAGTTTGATTCCTCTATAATGATTCTCCTTATCCCTGAGCATTGAGCTCGATTGTTAATAAGAGAGAGAACTAAAAAACTATGGAAATTTTGCGTGGCTCACCTGTGTTATCTCCATTTCGTGTTACGAAATTTATCAATTTATTTACCGAACAGAATCTCCCTATTACCGGAATCTATGCAGAGTATCTTCACTTTGCAGATCTATCAGAACCCTTAACAACTGATGAGATGACACGGTTAACGCAACTTCTTCATTATGGTCCTACCCTTAAAGAGCATACCCCACAAGGTATGCTCTTTATCGTTACACCGCGTCCTGGCACACTCTCACCTTGGTCATCTAAAGCAACAGATATCGCGCATAATTGTGGACTCGATAAAGTGAAGCGCCTTGAGCGAGGTATTGCCTATTATATTACTATTGCCGAAGGCACTACCTTGACTGCTGATCAGACGACAGTTTTAACGGCACTACTTCATGATCGTATGATGGAAACGGTCTTCCGGGAAATGGCGGAGGCTAAGGCACTCTTTACACTACAAACGCCGGCGCCTTTAACACGTATTAATGTCTTAGAAGAGGGGCGTGTTGCACTGGAAGAAGCAAATAGCCGTTTGGGGTTAGCTTTAGCACCTGATGAGATTGATTATCTCTTAGCTGCTTTTACCCGCTTAAAACGTAATCCTACTGATGTTGAGCTCTATATGTTTGCACAAGCAAACTCTGAGCATTGCCGGCATAAGATCTTTAATGCCGATTGGATTATCGATGGAAAAGTTGAGCCTAAATCGCTCTTCAAGATGATTAAAAATACCTTTGAAAAAACGCCAGATTATGTGCTCTCTGCTTATAAAGATAATGCAGCTGTGATGGAAGGCTCAACGGTAGGACGTTTCTTCCCTGAGAAATCGGGACATTACCAATATCATCAAGAACCCAATCATATCCTGATGAAAGTAGAAACTCATAACCATCCTACGGCAATTTCACCTTGGCCCGGTGCGGCTACCGGTTCTGGAGGAGAGATCCGTGATGAAGGTGCAACGGGGCGTGGGGCAAAACCTAAAGCAGGTTTAACAGGATTTTCAGTGTCTAATCTTCGGATTCCAGGATTTATTCAACCTTGGGAAGTGGATTTTGGTAAGCCTGAGAGAATCGTATCGGCATACGACATTATGATGGAAGGTCCACTCGGTGGGGCAGCTTATAATAATGAATTTGGTCGCCCAGCGCTTTTGGGCTACTTTCGAACTTATGAAGAATCGGTCAATAGTTATAATGGCGAAGAGGTTCGTGGTTACCATAAACCGATTATGTTAGCTGGTGGTCTTGGGAATATTCGGGCAGAGCATGTGCAAAAAGGCGAGATTCCTGTGGGGGCAAAATTAATCGTCCTTGGTGGGCCTTCGATGAATATCGGACTCGGTGGAGGGGCCGCTTCCTCGATGGCATCGGGTGAATCAGATGCCGATCTGGATTTTGCTTCGGTACAGCGTGATAATCCTGAAATGGAGCGACGTTGCCAAGAGGTGATCGATCGTTGTTGGCAGTTAGGGGATGAGAATCCTATTCTCTTTATTCACGATGTTGGTGCCGGTGGTTTGTCAAATGCAATGCCGGAGCTAGTGAGTGATGGGGGGCGTGGTGGTCGATTTGAGCTTCGTGATATTCCTAGTGATGAACCCGGAATGACACCGCTTGAAATTTGGTGTAATGAATCACAAGAGCGCTATGTATTAGCCGTTGCGCCAGAAGATTTGGCGCAATTTGATGCGATCTGTCAACGGGAGCGGGCGCCTTATGCTGTTATTGGTGAAGCGACAGAAGCGCATGAATTAGTATTAAATGATCAATATTTTGAGAATCAACCTATTGATATGCCTCTTGATATCCTGTTGGGTAAAACGCCGAAGATGACACGAGATGTGACTTCTCGTCAGTCGTTAGGTGAAACGCTTAATTTGCAGGATATTTCGTTGTCGGAAGCCGTTGAACGAGTATTGCACTTGCCGGCGGTTGCAGAAAAAACCTTCTTAATTACAATTGGCGATCGTTCTGTGACCGGAATGGTGGCGCGAGATCAGATGGTAGGGCCTTGGCAGGTGCCTGTGGCTGATTGTGCTGTTACCACTGCAAGCCTTGATAGTTATCATGGTGAAGCGATGTCGATGGGTGAACGAACGCCTGTTGCGTTGTTAGATCATGCAGCCTCTGCGCGTATGGCAGTAGGGGAAGCATTGCTGAATATTGCTGGAACCGATATTGGTGATTTGAAGCGGATTAAGTTATCGGCAAACTGGATGGCCGCTGCTGGTCATCCTGGTGAAGATGCAGGTCTCTATGCCGCTGTTAAAGCAGTTGGTGAAGAGCTTTGCCCAGCATTAGGATTAACTATTCCTGTCGGTAAGGATTCGATGTCGATGAAAACCGCTTGGAGCGAAGGCGGATCTGAGCGTTCAGTAACGTCCCCGTTATCATTAGTGATTACAGCATTTGCACGAGTAGAAGATGTTCGCCGGACGGTTACGCCGCAATTACAGCCTGCTATTGAGAATAAGCTATTGCTCATTGATCTAGGGGAAGGGCGTAATACGTTGGGGGCAACCGCTTTAGCACAAGTCTATCGCCAATTAGGTCAATCAGCCGCAGATGTGCGAGATATTGATAAGCTTCGGGCATTTTTTGAGGTGATGCAAGAGTTAGTGCGGGATCAGAAGCTATTGGCTTATCACGACCGCTCTGATGGGGGCTTGTTCGTAACATTAGCGGAAATGGCATTTGCCGGTCATTGTGGAGTGGAAGTGGATATTGCAGATTTAGGTGATAATCCATTAGAAGTGCTCTTTACTGAAGAGTTAGGGGCGGTGATTCAAGTACGCACTGAAGATCTAGATGCTGTGATGGCACGTTTTGCGAAAGCGGGGTTAGATTCAGTCATGTATTTATTAGGAGAAGCAAAAACAGGCAATGATTTTGTGATGATGCAAAATGGCACGGTGCTTTATCACAATAGTACAGCGCAGCTTCGTCTCTGGTGGGCAGAAACCACTTGGCAGATGCAAAGAGAGCGGGATAATCCTCTCTGTGCTGATGAGGAGCATGAGGCTAAGGCTGATTGGGATAATCCTGGTATTCATCCTTATCTCACTTTTGATCAGAATGAAGATATTGCTTCTCCTTATATTATAGGTAAAGCCAAACCTCGCATTGCTGTACTTCGGGAGCAAGGTGTCAACTCACATGTAGAGATGGCGGCAGCCTTTGATCGTGCTGGATTTGAAGCGATTGATGTACATATGAGTGATCTATTGAGTGGCGCTCGAACTTTAGAGGAGTTCCAAGCGTTAGTGGCTTGTGGTGGGTTCTCTTACGGTGATGTATTGGGTGCTGGGGAAGGTTGGGCTAAATCAATCCTCTTTAATGACCGTGTTCGTACCGAATTTGCAACATTCTTCGAGCGGGAAGATACATTATCACTCGGCGTGTGTAATGGCTGTCAGATGATGTCAAATCTCAGAGATCTCATACCAGGTGCGGAACTCTGGCCCCGCTTTACGCGTAACCGTTCAGAGCGTTTTGAAGCCCGTTTTAGTATGGTGGAAGTATTAGAGAGTCCTTCCCTATTCTTAAAAGGCATGGAAGGCTCTCGTTTAGCCATTGCAGTTTCTCATGGTGAAGGGTTTGCAGAGTTTAGAGAGCAAGCGCATCAAGAGGCATTGATCACTCAAGGTTTGGTCGGATTACGTTATGTGGATGCTTATGGCGCAGCAACAGAGCAATATCCTGCTAATCCTAATGGCTCGCCTGCCGGTATTACTGCCGTGTCATCTCAAGATGGTCGCGCAACCATTATGATGCCGCATCCTGAACGTGTTTTTAGAACAGTGAGTAACTCTTGGCATCCGGCTGAATGGCAAGAAGATGGCCCTTGGATGCGTCTCTTCCGTAATGCCCGAAAAGCCTTAGGTTAATGCGGTGTGAATGAATGGACTGAGGATCTAATAGATTAGGGATTGAATGGATCTAAGAGGTCTGATAATAAGTCGTAACTATTTTTCGATAGTTACGCACTATCAGAGAAGCGGGCATCAGCTCGCTTTTTTATTTATCACTTTTTATTTCTTGTTTTTTATTTGTCCGTAATTAATGGCTGTTAGAAGAGAGAGCTTGAAAAGTGTTATAAAGATTGTTCAATTGTCACTTAACTTGCGTTACGATAAGAAATTATGGTACACCGAATAGAGAATAGTCTATAATAGACTGTTTATAGACATTTACATTGTTTTAATTAGAGTGAGGAAATCAATGCCCGTTATTACTTTGCCTGATGGTAGTAAAAGAGAGTACCAAGGCGCCGTTACAGGATTTGATATTGTCAATGATATTGGACCCGGTCTTGCAAAGGCTGCTGTAGGAATTGTTGTCGATGGAGAAGATAAGGATCTTAGCTATACGATTACAGAAGATGTAGACTTTAAAGTATTAACGGTAAAGGATACGGCAGGATTAGATATCGCAAGACATACGCTTGCAGCCCAAGTTCTAGCGCGTGCAGTGAAAGAGCTCTATCCTGATGCGAAATTGGCCATAGGTCCGACCATCGAAAATGGATTTTACTATGATGTGGATTTTGTAGAACCGATTACGCCAGAAGCATTACCGGCGATTGATGCCAAAATGCGGGAAATCCTCAAAGAGAATTTAGAGGTTACTCGTGAGATGTGGCCTCGGGCGAAAGCGATCGAGTATTTCCTCAATAAAGGGGAAGTTTATAAAGCGGATATTATCGAACGAGCACCGGAAGAGCAGACAGAGATCTCTCTCTATCGTCAAGGGAATAATGGGGAAGATGTCTTTATGGATCTTTGCCGTGGACCGCATCTTCCAACCACCAATAAAGCCAAACTAGCCTTTGCGCTAACGAATGTTGCGGGTGCTTATTGGCGCGGTGATTCCAATAATAAGATGTTAACCCGTATTTATGCAGTGGCTTTTGCAACAGAAAAAGAGCTTAAAGAACATCTTGAACGTGTTAAAGAGGCGGAAAAACGGGATCATCGTCGTATTGGCCGTGCGCAAAATCTATTCCATCTACAAGAAGAGGCGCCAGGCATGGTGTTTTGGCATCCTAAAGGTTGGGCGATTTGGCAAGCGGTAGAGCAATATATGCGTCGCCGGCAGAAAGAGGAAGGTTACCAAGAGATTCGCACGCCGCTTGTCATGGATCGTACGCTTTGGGAGCGTTCAGGGCACTGGGAAAACTATAAAGAGAATATGTTTACCACCTCATCGGAGAATCGGGATTATGCGATTAAACCGATGAACTGCCCATGTCATATTGAAGTATTTAATAACGGACTTCACTCTTACCGTGATCTTCCAATGCGTTTGGCAGAGTTTGGTTCATGTCATCGTAACGAGCCATCAGGAGCGCTTCATGGTTTAATGCGCGTTCGAGGCTTTGTGCAAGATGATGCACACATCTTTTGTCGCGAAGATCAAGTGGTTTCTGAGGTAGAGCGTTTTCATCGTTTTGCAATGAGTGTGTATGATCACTTTGGTTTTAATAATGTCAGTGTTAAATTATCACTTCGCCCTGACCAGAGAGCGGGAGATGACCTTATTTGGGATCAGGCGGAATCAGGACTTCGTTCGGCATTAAGTAGTGCCGGCATTGAGTGGGAAGAGTTACCTGGTGAGGGTGCTTTTTATGGCCCTAAAGTGGAATATCACATCAAAGATGCAATCGGTCGTTCTTGGCAGGTGGGTACTATTCAGCTTGATTTCGTATTGCCTGAACGTTTGGATGCTGAGTTTGTGGATGAAGATAATACGCGTAAACGTCCTGTAATGTTACATCGTGCTATTTTAGGTTCATTTGAACGTTTCATCGGAATCTTAATTGAGCATCATGCAGGATCAATGCCGTTATGGCTAGCACCAGAACAAGTCACAATTTTAACGATTACGAGTCAGCAAATTGAGTATGCTGAACAACTTGAAAAAAGTTTGAAAGCCCTTAATATAAGAACAAAGCTTGATATTCGTAATGAGAAGATCGGTTATAAGATTCGTGAGGCAACGATTGCACGGATTCCGTATATTTTAGTGCTTGGAAATCGCGAGATGGGAGAGGGTAAAGTTGCGGTAAGAACTCGCGAAGGGGAAGACCTTGGTGCAATGACGCTTGAGGAATTTCTCGAACTTCTGCAAAAATCATTGTAGAATATTGGACATATAAAACATTAAACGGGGATTATTCTTAGGAAAATGCCCGTAATTAATCACTTAAATAGTAGGTAACTGATATAATTTATGGGATATTTATAGATTTTTTATAAAAACATTTCTATCGAATTTTATTCAGAAATGACTATTTAACCTATATTCAAAAGATATTTTAAAGATTCATTAGCATAGGAGATAGTATTATTAGCAATCAATATGAACATCGAATTAACGATAAAATTTCGGTGAAAGAAGTACGCTTGATTACAGCTGATGGGGAACAAAAAGGAATTGTTCCACTTGATGAAGCGTTAGATTTAGCATACAATGATGGGCTTGATTTAGTGGAAATTTCTCCGACTGCCCGTCCGCCTGTATGTCGCATCATGAATTACGGTAAATTCCGTTATGAGCAACAGAAAAAGGCAGATGAAGCGAAGAAGAAACAGAAGCAGATTCAAGTAAAAGAGATCAAGTTCCGTCCTTCGACGGATCAGGGTGATTATCAGGTAAAACTACGCAACCTGATACGTTTCCTTACAGATGGTGATAAAGCCAAAGTGACGCTCAGATTTAGAGGGCGTGAAATGGCGCACCAAGATCTAGGTATGGATCTATTACTTCGGGTTGAGCAAGATTTGAAAGAGTACGGTACTGTTGAACAACGTCCAAAAATGGAAGGACGACAAATGGTCATGGTACTAGCACCGATCAAAACTGCGCCGAAAGAGTAGTCCGATTTATTAAAATGATAGAAATGCGAGTGGATTAAAATGCCAAAATTAAAAACACATAGCGGCGCAAAAAAGCGTTTCCGCAAATCAGCAAGTGGTAGTTTCAAACGCCAATGTGCGTTCCGTAGCCATATCCTGACTAAAAAATCAACTAAGCGTAAAAGACATCTTCGTGGGGAGGCTGTGATCTCGAAAGCAGATCATAAGCAAATCGCACAATTGTTACCACACGCATAAGTTATTAATTAGGAGAATTACAAAATGGCAAGAGTTAAACGCGGGACGACGACTAAAGCGCGTCACAAAAAAATCTTAAAAAAAGCAAAAGGTTATTACGGTGCACGTTCACGTTCAATCCGTACAGCAACCCAAGCGGTTTATAAAGCGGGTCAATACGCTTATCGTGACCGTCGTCAACGCAAAAGAGATTTCCGTTCACTATGGATCGTTCGTATCAATGCTGCAGCGCGTGAGTTTGGTCTTTCATACAGCCGTTTCATCAATGGTCTTAAGAAAGCAGAAATTCAAATTGACCGTAAAGTGCTAGCAGATATGGCTGTTCATGATATTAATGCATTTGGCGCATTAGCAGAACGGGCTAAATCAGCATTAGCATAAATCTCTCTTAGTTAATATAAGAGTTTGAACAAAAAGGAAAAGCAGCACTTTGATTGCTCTTTTCCTTTTTTTATTGTAATTACAGATATGTAGGTAGATGAACTAATGAGTCTAGAGACAATTCTTCAAACTGCTTTAGAAGCCATCGCTAAAGCGGATAATTTGCAAGCTATCGAAGAGGTGCGTGTCACCTATTTTGGTAAAAAAGGGCAGATCAGTGGCCTAATGGCAGAACTTGGGAAATTAGATCCTGAAGCGAGAAAGGCGCGAGGCGCTGAAATTAATGAGGTGCGTAGAGCGGTCACCGAAGCGCTTGAAGCGAAAAAAACAGTGCTTGAAGAAGCAGAATTGTATCGCAAACTCATGACAGAAACTGTCGATGTTACTCAGCCAGGTCGCAATAGTGATATGGGAGCCTTACATCCTATTACTCGTACAATGATGCGTATCCATCAATTCTTTTCATCTGTCGGATTTGATGTGGTGGAAGGACCTGAAATTGAGAGCGATTTCTATAACTTTGAAGCGCTCAATATCCCTGAACATCATCCTGCAAGAGCGATGTTTGATACCTTCTATTTTGATGAACATATGTTGCTTCGGACACATACTTCGAATACTCAGATTCATGTGATGCAAGAAGAGAAACCGCCTATTCAGATGATCGGTTATGGTCGTGTATATCGTAGTGACTCAGATGTGACTCATAGTCCGATGTTCCATCAAGTGGAAGGTTTAGTGGTGAATAAAGAAGTCACTTTTGCGGATCTGAAAGGCATTTTGACAGAGTTTATGCAAAAGTTCTTTGAAAAAGATTTAAAACTTCGTTTTCGCCCATCTTTCTTCCCATTCACAGAACCATCAGCAGAAGTGGATATTGAGTGTGTGATCTGTAATGGCGATGGTTGTCGTGTTTGTAAAAATACAGGCTGGCTTGAAGTGTTAGGGTGCGGCATGGTGCATCCTAATGTTTTAAAAGCGGTCAATATCGATCCTGAGGTTTATCAAGGTTATGCCTTTGGAATGGGCGTTGAGCGCTTAGCGATGCTTCGTTATAGTGTCAATGATCTGCGCCTTTTCTATGAAAATGATATGAACTTCTTAACGCAATTTAGATAATAGGATTGGTACAAAGATATGAAAATTTCAGTTTCTTGGTTAAAAGAGTGGATTCAAGAGATTCCTGCAGATCTTGCTAATCGTTTAACGATGGCGGGATTAGAAGTAGAAGGTGTAGAATTAGCAGCACCGGCATTTAGTGGGGTTGTGATTGGTGAAGTCGTCGCTTTAGAGCAACATCCTGATGCAGATCGCCTTCGGGTGGCACAGGTTAATGTGGGGCAAGATACACCGGTACAGATCGTTTGTGGTGCACCGAACGTTGCTGTAGGTATTAAAGTGCCCACTGCATTAGTGGGGGCTGTTTTGCCGGGTGATTTTAAGATTAAAGATGCTAAATTACGGGGTGTTGCTTCTTCAGGAATGCTCTGTTCAGCAAAAGAGCTGGGATTAAATGAAGATGCTTCAGGGTTAATGATTTTAGATTCATCATTAACTGTAGGTGCTGATTTCCGCGAAGCCTTAAGTTTAGATGATGAGATCGTTGAGATCGATTTAACGCCGAACCGTGGGGATTGTTTAAGTATTTTAGGTGTAGCAAGAGATTTAGCGGCAATGACCGGACAATCTGTTCGCAGCTTTGACGAAGCACCTTTAACGGTAGAGAGCACTTTTAGTAAGCATGTTGTGGTGGATGATCCTGCAGATTGTCCTAAATATTTAGGTTGTGTGATTGAGAATGTCAACCCTAAAGCCCCCTCACCTTTATGGATGCAAGAGCGCTTACGCCGTTGTGGTATCCGTCCTCATGGTATTTTAGTGGATGTCACCAATTATGTACTATTAGAAGTGGGTCAACCGTTACATGCATTTGATATTGCGAAAATTGAAGGAGATCTTCATGTGCGTCGAGCCCGTCAAGGCGAGGCTTTAACACTCATTAATGAGGATAAAGTGACGCTTCGAGAAGATACCCTTGTGATCGCCGATGAGAAGAAAGTGCTTGCTATGGCAGGGATTATGGGGGGGGTAGAGAGTGGTTGTGATGATACAACAACGACTATTTTCTTAGAAGCGGCTTGGTTTAACCCGATTACCATTGCAGGGCGCGCGCGTAATTATGGTTTACATACCGATTCTTCACACCGTTTTGAGCGGGGTGTTGATTTTGCTTTAGCAGAAAAAGCTTTAGCTTATGCGGTAAGTTTAATTCGGGAATATGCGGGTGGAAAAGCAGGACCTGTGACCCGTATTGTAAGTGAAGAGCAGCTACCCAAGCGACTACCTATAAAGGTAAGATTTTGTAAAATAAATCAAATAATTGGACAAAAATTTACAAACTGTGATATAAATACACTACTAAGTCGTGTTGGAAATGTGACAGAAGTTCACAATGATTACCTTATCATTGAGCCACCTAGTTACCGTTTTGATTTACAAATAGAAGAAGATTTTATTGAAGAAGTCGCGCGGTTAAATGGGTATGATGAAGTTCCTGTCTCGTTTGAGATGCTATCACAAGTTGTGATGAATCCTGTGCCTGAATCAAAGGTCAAATTAGCGGATTTCAAACAGATTTTAGTGGATCGTGGTTTTTATGAAGTGATTGAGATGAGCTTTACAAGTCCTACTTGGCAAGCGATTTTAGATCCGGGTAGAGACACGATTGCACTCAAAAACCCGATCTCTAATGATCTTTCTGTGATGAGAACAACGCTATTACCGGGTGTTTTAGGGGCGATGGATCATAACTTGAAACGGCAACAGACACGATTAAGATTTTTTGAGTCAGGCCGTACTTATAATGGGACATTAGAGAATCCTGTACAGGTATTGCATATTGCCGGTGCTATTTGTGGTACCGCAGCACCTTTACAGTGGGGTGTTGATGCTCGAGTGGCTGACTTTTTTGATTTGAAGGGGGATGTAGAAGCACTCTTAAAACGGACAGGCAGAAAAGATTTCTGTTTTGTGCCATCAGAGCGTGAGATTTTACATCCAGGACAGAGGGCAGATATCAAGTTAGAAAGTGGTGAAACAGTCGGCTATTTAGGAAAATTACATCCATCTGTGGTGAAAGCTTTAGATCTGAATCGAGATATCTTCGTATTTGAACTCAATTACGATCTTCTCAGTCAATCTGAAACACCTAAGTTCCAAGCGCTCTCTCGATTCCCTGTGTCAAAACGAGATCTAGCGCTCGTTGTACCAGCGTCAGTGACGACGCAGCAGATCGTAGATGTAATGCAAGGCAAAACAACGCCTCGTAAATATCTTGTTTCCGTTAACTTATTTGATATCTATGCACCGAAGAACCATCAAGATGAAAAGGCCTCAAAAAATATGGCATTTAGTCTTACTTTCCAAAATCGCGAGGAGAACCTCAAAGATGTGGAAATTGATCAGGTAGTAGCGGAGATATTGAGCGATCTTACGCAATTAGGTGTCACGCTACGACAATAATTCGATGTTTGATACAAATAAGTTATATGTAAAGGAGTTATATATGTCTACTTTAACGAAAGCTGCGATTACGGAAAACCTCTATCACAGCACTAATATCTCTCGGGAAGATACCAAGCAATTTGTAGAAGATTTCTTCGGTGAAATTAGTGATGCGTTAGCTTCAGGCCGTGCCGTTAAGCTCTCTGGTTTTGGTAGTTTTGAGTTACGTGATAAATCAGAGCGTCCAGGCAGAAACCCTAAAACAGGGGAAGAGATTCCAATCAGCGCACGTCGTGTTGTAACATTCCGTATTGGTCAGAATTTACGTTTAAGTATGAATGAATTAAGCCAAAAAGCAGAGCGCTAATTATTGCGCTTAGGGCCTTGAGATTATGATTCTAAGTTGATGATCTAAGATGATAATTAAATGGCTCACTGTTTGAGGATTGAAAATATAATTCTTTCACAATAGACGAAAGTCCGGTCTACTCAGAGATGAGATCTTCTAAAGTTTCTCATCTCTGAGATCAATCAAAAGCCCTGCAGAATAAAATGCAGGGCTTTTTGTATCTTCGATAGAGATCGGCGTATAATCAAGCACAGTTTTCTTAACATCTATCGTATGAATGTCTATTTTACGAAGATCTATTTTATAGTAAGATCGGTTCAAAAGAAGCTTGTTAAAATGCCGGCGCATCGGCTGATCGAGGCAAGGAAGCTGTTCTATCCGGCATCTTGCAAGTGTTGGTGAGTCAGGTTTTATCTTCTTTTAAATGCAATAGCTGTTTAAAAGCCATTTTTCTTAAACCAAATTTACTGTACAAAGACCATATTTCACAAAGGTCACTTTCATACGGGTCATTATCGGGGAATTTTATGAAATCATCGCTCTTTCGTTCGCTCTTTACTGTGAGTGGTTTTACCTTTCTCTCGCGGGTAATGGGTCTATTGCGTGATATCGTATTTGCGAGCTTCTTCGGGGCAACCGCCGCAATGGATGCGTTTAGTGTTGCCTTTAGAATCCCGAATCTCTTTCGTCGATTTTTTGGAGAAGGCGCTTTTAATCAAGCCTTTGTACCAGTATTTAGTGAATATCGTTTAGAGAGAAGTTTTGATGAACTACGGCGTTTTTTAGCGGAAGTCAGTGGTACGCTTGGCATTATTTTACTCGCCATTACCGCATTAGGATTATTTTTCTCATCCGAAATGGTTCTTCTCTTTGCCTCAGGGTTTCGAGATAATCCCGAGAAATTCTATCTTACAGAATCGCTCTTACATTTGATGCTTCCTTATCTCTTTTTTATCTGTATGACCGCAATGTATAGCAGTGTACTCAATGCTATACATCAATTTGCTATTCCCGCCGCAACGCCGATTCTGCTTAATCTCTTCCTGATTTCCGGCGCGATGATCAGCAGTCTTTGGGCTGAACCGATTATGGCCCTAGGCTATGCGGTATTTATTGCGGGTATTGTGCAGTTATTGACCTTACTTTTTGCCGTTAAAAAGGCGGGGCTTCTCAGTAAGCCGACGATTCGATTCTCATCGCCGGGCGTTAAAAAAGTGATGTGGCTGATGGTTCCGGCCTTGATTGGCTCTTCAAGTAGTCAGATTAATATTTTGATTAATACTCAATTAGCCTCACGTTTAGAAACAGGAAGCATTACCTGGCTCTATTACTCAGATCGTTTAGTCGAATTTGCCATTGGTACTTTTGCAGTAGCTTTAGGGACGGTTATTTTGCCGAAACTCTCGGAGTTACATACCCAAAAAGATTGGGTTAATTTGGGCAAAACGATTGACTGGGGAGTAGAGCTATCGCTCATTATCGGCATCCCGGCAATGTTAGGATTGGTATTCTTGGCAGAGCCTTTATTAGCGATCCTCTTTATGCGGGGGGAATTTACGGCGACAGATGTCGTAATGGCAAGTAGAAGTCTAATGACTTATGCCTTGAGTATCCCGGCTTTCTTTATTATTCGCATTTTAGCGCCGGTCTATTTCTCTCGGCAAAATACGAAAACCCCGATGTATTTTAGTCTGATCGCCATTGGCACCAATATCTTACTGCAACTTATCTTAGTGCGCTATTATCAGCACGCAGGGCTAGCGCTCTCATCCTCGATTGCCGCTTGGGTGAATGCGTTACTACTTGCCGGCGGATTGGTTGTGATGAAAGTGCACTACTTTAAAGATCTCTTAACTCGTAAAATGCTGGCATTACTTCCGGCAAATGGGCTTCTCATTGTGGCGCTAATGGGCGTTAATCATTATCAATCATTCTGGTTTAGTGCCTCTATTTGGCTCAAATTACCGCTGATTATCGGCATTATTCTTCTGATTATTGCACTCTATTTTGCCGTATTACATTTTGCAGGCTTTAAACTTGCCCGATTAAAAGGGCCATTAGGCAATATTCAATCAGTGCAAGAATAGAGTGTCGTGAGCGTAAGGTGCTTGATAAGAAGCTTGCAAATTATTTTAAAATCATTTTACGATTTTGACCTCTCTTTTATGGCGCTGAAAGCGGTAGATCTCACTACCGATATAGAGTGATACTGCGCCCCAAACAATAGCAAAACCGATAAATCTTGAGAGTGAGAACGCTTCTTCAAAGATCCAAATGCCGGAGATAAATTGTAGGGTCGGAGAGGCATATTGCAAAATTCCAACAATGGAGAGGGGAATATATTTTGCGCCTTTAGCAAAGAGGAGTAGTGGGATTGTCGTCGCCGCACCGGAGAAGATTAAGATAAAGAGCGGTAGATTCTCTAACTCTAAAAATACAAGCGCGTTTTGCTGATACATCATTGTCAGATAGATGATTGTGAAAGGACTCATAAAGAGTGTTTCAAGGAAAAGCCCCGGCAAGGGTGGAAGTGAGGCGATCTTTTTAATTGCACCATAAAAGGCAAAAGAGAACGCAAGTAAAAGGGCGATAAAGGGGAATGTTCCGCCTAAAATGGCCAGCCATAAAACACCAAGTCCGGCGATAGCAATGGCGATATATTGCATTGAGGTGAACGTCTCTTTAAAGAGTAATCGTCCTAAGAAGATACTGACTAATGGATTGATATAGTAGCCTAAACTTGCTTCAAGCACCTGTTTACTACTAATGGCATAGAGATAGATAGACCAATTGAGAAAGAGGAAAAATGAGGATCCGATAAAGGTAAGTAGAATTTTACGATTGCGAAAAGCATCCGCAAGCAGTAAGCGATCTTCTTTACGAAAAAGCAGTAAAATGACGATGAAGAGCAGTGCCCACCCAATACGCTGTGCCATTAATTGAAGCGGGTCAAGCCCTGCTAAGGGGAACCAATAGATCGGAAAAAATCCCCAAATAATGTAGCAAGTAAGGGTAAGGAGAATTCCTTTTTTGTAGTCTTGTGGCGATAGGTTAGCGTTCATAGCGAGCTCACGATAGAGATGATTAGAGATATAAAGGAAATTGGATAGAGATCTTGAGATATTTGTTAGTGTAGCAGGATTTAATAAGGGCGCATGATTTCTCTTTTGCTTCAATGGTGAGCTGATATCATCAGATTGTGATTCGGATATGTATTCAGATTAGAGTCATGAATTCTTATTAAATTTCTGATTAAGATGAGCGATAGATCATCACTACAATGATTATTGTCGTCAGGATTAACGTAAGGATCAGCGAATTTTTTCTGATTCGGGTAAAATAGAGTACGAATGAAATCGAGATGATTAAATCAATTTCACTAGAGATAATGGTAATAGAATGATGTAGTTAATGAGCTACATCTGCATAATGATCAATGAATGTATAAGCAAGGAGTTATTGCAATGCAAGGAAAGAGTATTCAAGTTGGGAAAATCTCGGTTAGTAATGAGCAACCTTTTGTTCTATTTGGTGGCATTAATGTATTAGAGGATCTTGATAGTACATTGCACGCTTGTGGCGAGTATGTCAAAGCCACTACAAGTTTGGGAATCCCCCTTGTGTTTAAAGGTTCCTTTGATAAAGCTAATCGTTCCTCTATCCACTCTTATCGTGGTGTCGGTTTAGAAGAAGGGATGCGAATTTTTGAAGCGGTTAAAAAAGAATTTGGCGTGCCGGTCATTACCGATGTACATGAACCACATCAAGCACCGATTGTGGCTCAAGTAGCGGATGTTCTGCAATTGCCGGCATTTTTAGCTCGGCAAACGGATTTGGTCGAGGCATTAGCTAAAACCGGGCGTGTGATTAATGTGAAAAAACCACAATTTTTAAGCCCGTCGCAAATGGGGAATATTGTTGAAAAGTTTGCAGAAGCTGGTAATGAACAGGTGATTCTCTGTGAACGTGGTAGCTGTTTTGGTTATGATAATTTAGTGGTAGATATGCTTGGTTTTGGCGTAATGAAGAAAGTTTGCCACAATTTACCAGTCATTTTCGATGTGACTCATTCTCTACAACAGCGCAATCCCCTAGAGAAGGCATCAGGCGGTCGTCGGGAGCAGGTATTAGAATTAGCCCTATCAGGGATGGCAACAGGATTAGCCGGCCTTTTCTTAGAAGCCCACGTTGATCCTGATCATGCAAAATGTGACGGTCCTAGCGCATTACCCCTTTCGCTATTAAAACCCTTTTTAGAGCGAGTCAAAGCCGTTGATGAAGTGGTGAAATCTTTTGCACCTTTAGAGATTCGCTAGGTTTAACTATAGTAGATAAGGGAAGAGGCTAGAGGTATAGGGGATATATAGGAGATATTATTATATAAATGCAAGAAAATATATTTATGTATATTTATATCTGTTTATAATTATTTATAACTAATATTTTAATGCTATACTATCAATGATGACTTGGAAATCAGAATAACGTATCTTTAAGCTTTTGAGATACGAATGAGTATTCCAAATCCGAATAGGAAACGATCCTGTCATCAGGGTCGTTTTTTTTGATTGTCTAAAAAGAGGCGTAAAAATGGAAGAGAAAGTCTATACTATTTCTAGTAAAGCCAAAACGAATTTGATCCTAATGATTGTGTTTGCAGTCGTGGCCATTGTTGTGATTGAGCAATTATTAGTAGGGCGTGTGCCGGTACTGCTCTTTATTCTACTTGGTATCTTTTTCTATATCACTTCAGTATCAACGGCCACTTTAAAGCGTGATCGCTTAGTAGTGAAACCAATACTCGGCCGGGCTCGGGAATTTACCTTTCACGATGGCACTTTTGCGATTGATAAACAGCAGGGTATTTCGGCAATGGTGATGCTCTTTAAGAAAGAAGCAGAATGCCTTACCTATAGCCCGATTGGTCAAGATCCGGTAATGGCAATGAATGGGTTATATGATATTGCCGTTATTGAATCGATCTACAATGATATTAAAGCTCGTCAAGATGAAATAGGACGAGAGATCGAAGCAGAAGCTGATTCAGAGTCAAAATCCGTACCGGATAATGAAACAGCGTTACCCAATAGTACTGAAAAGGGCCATATTGAAAATAGTGATATTGAAGAAGATGCGGTTGGTGATGCTAGCGAGAAAGAAACGGCGCAGGTAGCAGATTCTACGGAAGAGAAAGAGGCCGATCATTCCCATCCTATCGACAATAATGCGACACAGGATGCATCGGATCAGTCGCGTCGTTCATAATAATACAGTAAAAAATATAGGCCGATCTTAAACAGGATCGCTTTTGGCTGGAGATCAAATGGAAGATAAGATTTATAAAACTTCAGGTCGGGCAAAAATGAAGTTGATTTTGATGCTTGTCATTGCAGGGATGGTTTTGCAACGTATTTTTATGGGGCATGCATCACTAGTTCTATTTATAGGGTTAGGGATTTTCTTTTATTTCATTGCAAATTCAACTGTTGTTGTACAAGCGGATCGTCTTTTATTGAAACGATTTTTAAATAAAACCAAAGTCTTTCCCTACCGGGAGGGTATTTTTGTATTAGATGAACAGAAAAAGTTTGCATCAACCGTAACCCTCTCAAAAGGCGAAGAGGATAGTTTAATTTATCATCCTAAAGAGGGAAAACCGGTTGTTGCTGTCAGTAATATGTATGGGCGAGAAGTATTAGAGCAGATCTACCAGAATGTGATAGAGAGACAAAAAGCATTAGGGATTGAGGAAATTACGTTGCCAAAACCTGAAGATGTCGAAGAAACGCAAGAAGAGATTGATTATCGAGAATTAGAGGAAATTGCACTTCAGGCGGGCTATATTGAAAATGAAAGTTTTTATGAGCAATCCCCTAAAGTAGCTCATTCATCGAATAAGGTATCGGAGGATAGTTCCGAAGAAATAGAGAATAAAGCGCAAGAAGAACTTAAAAAATAAGCTTATTGAAATGCCGGCGCATCGATTGATCGAGGCAAGGAAGCTGTTCTATCCGGCATCTTGCAAGTGTTGTTTAGTACGCTTTTATGTTCTTTTAAAACCCCACAATAGCTGTTTAAAAACCATTTTTCTTAAACCAAATTTACAATAAAAATCTATTAAAAACCCCAAAATATCATAATGATACTTTGGGGTTGTTTATGGATACTAGATCTAAAACTTATCTAATAAGTTCAAGTAGTAATACGATTATCTGCTGAATCTATCAGATCTCTGCTGTTCTCTCTTTTAACCAAGCAAGTACAGAGTCATCTTTAATGCCGGTGCTGAGTTTTTGATAGACTTCCTTGTGATAACGATTGAGCCACTCGATCTCTTTTGCCTCTAATAATGAACGGTCAATTAAGCGTGTATCAATTGGGAAGAATGTTAGGGTTTTAAAGTAGAAGTAACGTCCGAAGTTTGTCTCTTGTTGCTTTTCAACCGGTAAAGCGACGACTAAGTTTTCGATACGAATCCCCCACTCATTTTCTCGATAGAGGCCGGGTTCAATGGAGGTAATCATTCCTTTTTTAACACTCATTTCAGCTGTTACGGGCGCTCTAAAAGAGAGTACCTGTGGGCCTTCGTGAACATTCATAAAGTATCCGACCCCGTGGCCTGTGCCGTGACCATAGTCGAGATGATTTTCCCACAATGGCCGGCGGGCAATGGCATCGAGATAGGGCATTGGGATATTTTCAGGGAAGACCGTTTCACTCATTACAATCAGTGATTTTAAGACCCGAGTAAAGTCCCGTTTTTGGGCATCTGTAGCTGTACCAATGGGGATGACTCGAGTGATATCGGTTGTACCATTTTGATATTGGGCACCAGAATCGATGAGAAGTAAGCCATTCCCCTCTAAGGTTGCGTGATTCTCTTCTGTGGCTCGATAGTGGGGAAGTGCACCATTGGCATTAAATCCGGCAATGGTATCAAAGCTTAAATCGACAAAGTGCGGACGTTTAGCGCGCTCTTCGGCAAGAAGATCAGCCACATCTAATTCTGTGAGCGTTTCCCCTTGGGCTAAGCGTGCTTCAAAGGCGCTGTAGAAGTGTGCCATTGCAATGCCGTCTTCTCGCATTGCCTTTTCAATATTGGCAATATTGGCATCGCTTTTCTGTGCTTTGAGCAGTGTACTTGGATTAGTGAGATAGTGAATCTCAATCTCTTCATCGAGCGCTTCGAGGGTTGCATAAGTATTGCGTTTTTCATCGAGCATGATGACTTTATCCGTAGGGATATTCATTACTTCTTCATAATAGACATCGTATGGGAAGACGGTGATTTTATGTTCACCGAGATATTTTTTCACTTCAGAGGTGATTTTGCGCTCATCAATAAAGAGCGTTACCGAAGATTGGGTGATCATTAGAAATGCTAAGAAAACAGGATTATAAGTGACATCCTGTCCTCGTAGATTCGTAATCCACGCAATATCATCAAGGGTTGAAACAAGGTGAACATCGGTGCCATAGTGACTCATTACGGCGCGAATTTTTTGAATTTTAGCGCTGGCCGATTCCGAAACAAATTGTGGATCGTGGAGGTAGAGCGGTTCGCAAGGTAATTCTGCACGATCCGGCATAATTTTAGAAAAGGGGTCAAATTCCGTAGTGAGTTCAATGCCACTTTCTGCAAGCGATTCAAATAGATCTACAAACTTCTCAATGGAGATTGTATCGCCTAAAACGGCAACCCGGCTCTCTTCAGGCAAAATCTCTTGTAGCAGGGCCGTATAAGAGGGCGTATTCGCTTCGCCTAATTTCATCAGTGTAATACCGGTGCCGACAAGCTCTTTCTCTGCTTGTACCCAATAACGACTATCTGCCCAGAGATAAGCTTTATCGCGCAATACAAGAAGAGAACCCGCTGAACCAGTAAATCCTGAGAAATATTCCCGCAGTTTCCAATGATCAGGGAGATATTCAGAAAGATGAGGATCGGCACTTAAAATAAGCCACGCATCGACTCTCTCTTTTTGCATCTGTTTTTGAAGAGCGCTGAGGCGCGTTTGGATGGTTTTATTGCTCATAGCGATATTCCTTTTCTGATTCTGTTTATTGCAATCATTCATTGCAATCACGCTGTAAATTGTTATTTAGTGTATCACTTTCTAGCAAGCTCGGCAGAAGGAGTTATCGGGAGATAGGGAATGTTAAGTGACTCACTGTAATGGCAAATGGAGGGATTCTGATGACATAAATGAAAAGAAAAGGGGGGGGGAGAAGGTTTTAAAAGGGTCTGAAATAGTTTACAAATAGAGAGGGTGAGAAATGGAAATCTCACAGCAAAAAATTTCTGCTTTCGGTATGATGAAAAGCGAGCTTAAAAAGCGGATATCAAAAATGATAATAGCTAAGCTAATGAATAAGATGTAATGAATGAGATGTAATACACAAGATGTAATAAACGAGATCATAAGTAAAACGATATTGATTCCTTATTGATGATATTAAAACAGGCGAACGAATGAAATATATCAGTACACGCGGGGGCGATGCGCCCAAATCTTTTTGTGATGTTGTATTAGAAGGTCTATGCCGAGATGGCGGTTTGGCTATGCCGGAGTCGATTCCACAGATTCCACGTGAAACATTAGATCAATGGCGAAAAATAGAGCGCTATAGTGATTTAGCGGTAGAAATCGCTTCACTCTATGCGACCGATATTCCTAGGGAAGATCTCAAAAAAATGATGGATCGAGCTTATAATGGCGAGAATTTCGCAGTAGAGTCGATTATTACTACCCGTAACATTGCTAACAATGTGACAATTTTAGGGTTATCAGAAGGTCCTACTTTTGCCTTTAAAGATATGGCAATGCAGTTTTTAGGGCAATTATTCCCCTATATTTTAGAAAAACAGAATAAAACTTTAAATATTGTGGGTGCTACATCAGGGGATACAGGCTCGAGTGCGATTCACGCAATGAAAGGCAAGCCTCGCATTAATGTGGTGATGTTAAGTCCTTATAATCGAATGAGTGCTTTCCAAACGGCGCAGATGTATTCAGTACAAGATGAGAATATTCATAATATCGCTATAGAAGGCGTTTTTGATGATTGCCAAGATCTTGTAAAAGCACTCAATAATGATATTGCGTTCAAAGAGAAACATCATTTAGGTGCGGTGAACTCAATCAACTTTGCGCGGATCTTAGCGCAGATTATCTATTACTTTAGAGGTTATTTTATGGCCACGAAAAGTAATGATGAAAAAATCGATGTGGTTGTTCCGTCCGGAAACTTTGGTAATATCTTTGCCGGCATAATGGCACGTAAAATGGGCTTGCCAATTCATAAATTAATTTTGGCAACGAATGAGAATAATGTTTTAGATCAGTTCTTTAAAACAGGTATCTATCAACCGCGAGCTTCGAAAGAGGTGCATTTAACCTCAAGTCCCTCAATGGATATTGCTAAAGCGAGTAATTTTGAGCGTTTCATCTATCTCTTAGCCGGAAGCGACAAGACTAAAGCGCTATGGCAAGAGATTGAGGAGAAAGGATTCTTTGATCTATCGAAAGATCCGCTATGGGCAGAGCGAGCCATGTGGAATATTGAATCGGGTTCAAGTTCTCACGCAGATCGTATTAAGACGATTCAAGCAGTATTTGAAAACTCAGGTGAATTAATCGATCCTCACACTGCCGATGGCGTTTTTGTGGGAAGTCATTATTTAGATCAACATATTCAGCTCTGTCTTGAGACTGCAAAACCGATTAAATTCTATGAAACGATTAAGCAAGCGGTGAAGGACGCGCCGTTTGATTTGACTGAGGTGACGAGAATTGAAGCGTTGCCACAGAAAAAAGAGGTGATGGCTAATAATGTCACGCTTCTACGTCAATTTATTGAAGCCGTTTTAGACTAAGGAATATAAAATATCATGAAAAAAACATCATTTCCGAAAGATGAGATGAAAGTGCTACTCTTAGAGGGAATTCATCAAGATGCGATTGACTATTTCAAACGTGCAGGATATAGCAATCTTGAGATTCACTCTACGGCACTAGAGGGAGATGCACTCATTGAAGCGATCGAAGATGCGCATATTATCGGTATTCGTTCTCGTACACAATTGACCGCGGAAGTATTACAAAAAGCGCCCCGTTTAATGTCAATTGGTTGCTTCTGCATTGGTACGAATCAGGTGGATTTAGAAGCTGCGAAACATTTGGCAATCCCTGTTTTTAATGCGCCTTACTCTAATACGCGTTCTGTTGCTGAGCTTGTCATTGCGGAGATGATTATGCTTAAGCGCGGTATTCCTTATAAAAATTATATTTGCCACCAAGGTGGATGGGATAAGTCGGCTAAAGGTTCTTATGAAGTGCGTGGGAAGACTTTAGGCATCGTGGGCTATGGTCATATTGGGACGCAGGTTGGGATTATTGCCGAGAGCCTTGGTATGCAAGTGCTATTTTATGATATCGAGTCAAAACTCTCTTTAGGCAATGCTCAACAAGTAGAGACACTTGAAGAATTATTATCGGTGGCTGACGTGATAACACTTCACGTTCCGGAAGATGATACGACTAAAAATATGATGAATCGTGCACGTATCGAAAAGATGAAGCAAGGTTCTGTGCTCATTAATGCGGCGCGTGGTACGATTGTAGATCTTGACGCGTTGGCGGATAGTATCAAGGCTGAACATATTTTAGGGGCAGCAATTGATGTATTCCCTGTAGAGCCAAAATCTAATAGTGAAGAGTTTCAAACGCCCCTACGGGATTTGCAAAATGTGATTTTAACCCCTCATATTGGTGGCTCAACGCTAGAAGCACAACAAAATATTGGGATTGAAGTGGCTTCTAAATTAGTGCTTTATTCTGATAATGGATCAACTGTTTCAGCGGTGAATTTCCCTGAAGTAATGTTGCCCAAACAACCGGGTAGTCATCGTATTTTACATATTCACGAAAATACACCGGGTATTTTACGCGCGGTGAATGATCTTGTGGCGAGTTTAGATCTTAATATCAATGCGCAGTATCTACAAACACTCGGGGAAGTGGGGTATGTCGTATTAGATGTATCGGGAGATGCTGCAAATGCGCAGAAATTACAAACAGGTATGAAAGAGATCAAAGGTACCTTAAAATGCCGGATTTTATATTAGGATCATCATTAAATTTGTAAATTTTTATTGGTTATTACGAATATATAAATATAATGGGCTTATAGCGATGGCATAAGTCCATTTTTTATATTTATATTTATATCTAATATTGATTGTACACATCATAACGATAATCCTTTGTAAGGGATATTTTACCGATTCAAACTCAGAGAGAGAGATTACCATGTCATTAAGAGATCAATTAGTGAAAGCTGGAATAGTTTCTAAAGAGAAAGCTAAGGCAGTGGAGAATGAGGGATCTAAACGGAAGTTTCAAGCACATCGTGATAAGAAGCTAAAGGCAGAGCTTGAGGCTGAAAAAGCACAAAAGGCGGCGGAACTTAAAGCCTTTGATGAAGCGAAAAAAGCAATGGATCGTGAAAAAAGTCAAGCAATTCAAGCGGCACAGGAGAAGAATCGTGCTCGCAGTGAAATGCGCGATCTGATCGACCGGGAACGAGTCAATAAAGAGAAAGGGGATGTGCGCTTTAACTTTACCCACGATGGGAAGAAGATTCGCTCGGTATTTGTGACTGATAAACAGCATAAAGATTTGAGTGATGGAAAGTTGATGATCTGTCGTAATGACCGAGATGGTTTTGATTATCCTATCTTGCCAGTTAGCTTTAAAGATCGTATTCATCATCTAGAAGAGAAGCTTGGAGAGAAGATCTTCTACTATCTCTCTGAAGCGATGACGCAAGGAGATGAAGAGGCCGAGTGGGCCGCTTGGGATGCTTATGAGGAATCATTGAAGAAAGACCCGAAACATAGTGGTGAGTAGTGATAACGCTTATGAAGTCAAGTCTGTAGGATAGAACCGATCATTTAAAAAAGGATAAATTTCTACAGTCTATTCTTTCTAATGACAAAAAGCGCCATTTTGGCGCTTTTTGTTGTTTTAAGAGTGTTTTTTATAGTAAATTGGGTTTAAAAAAGTAGTTTTTAAGCCGCTAATGTGGGATTTTAAAAGAAGATAAAACCTGACTCACCAACACTTGCAAGATGCCGGATAGAACAGCTTCCTTGCTTATTACAACTGAGGCGCCGGCATTTAAATAAGCTTATTTTGAACCGATTTCACTATATGTAAACAGGTAGTGAGAGCCTACTATTTTTTAGATTGCTGCTTCTGTTCCTCTTTGATCTTCTTTGCAAAGAAGTAACCGAGAAAAGAGAGCATTGCAATCATAAAGACGATACCAAAACCGATGATGAAGATGAAATAGGGATCTGCCCCAAAAAGTGCTGTCATAAATTACTACCTCATAATATCGCTATGTTAAATAGATGTTACTTAGGTTGAAATCACTCATTGAATATTATTTTTATGATTCATTTTATTATTTGTTCTGTTATTGCTTAACATTGAAAATAGTTGAATTGATAAACAAATATTTTACAGAATTTAGATAGCCTTACTATTCCATAAAATCAAAGGGGAATCTAGCGAAATGGCAGAACTCTGCGGGGAGTTTGACACGTATCAAATTTTGATAGTGAATCGGTTATAAAGAGACAAAAAAAGACCTAACAACATTGGGTTATTAGGTCTTTTGATATGGTGGCTCGAGGCAGAATCGAACTGCCGACACGCGGATTTTCAATCCGCTGCTCTACCGACTGAGCTATCGAGCCGTAAGAAGTAAGATAGGTATTAAACAGGATAATGAGCACTTCGTCAAGGAGAAATTGATCTTTTCATCAGAATGAGAAAATTTTGATCGAAATGAGTGCATGGATTTTATTGATTGATATCTCCTAAATTCGCTTTTATATAGCGCGCTTTGGTGCAAAAAAATAGCGTTTAGAGTAGTTGAACAAATCAGGAAGAAAGTCAGACGAAGGGGGAAAACAAAAAAACCTAATAACGTTTTGTTATTAGGTTTCTTAATATGGTGGCTCGAGGCAGAATCGAACTGCCGACACGCGGATTTTCAATCCGCTGCTCTACCGACTGAGCTATCAAGCCGTGCTGATGAAAGCTATTAAACAGTATTATCCCGACTTCGTCAAGATGTAATGTTGCTGTATTATTGCGCAATAGCAAAGGGCTATTGATATAACAGGGTAAAATAAAGGTTTGTGATTATAAAAGTGAGACGGTAATGTGGCGGCATATCACTGAAAATATTGAAGAATCTCTATCTCGTGGTTTTCCCGGCGGGCAATTACTGCTCGAATTATCGGGTGAGGTAATCTATGAGCGCAATTTTGGTAGTCAAGCCTTAACTCAATGCCAAGTGGTTGATGATCAATTACAGGTAGCGCGAGGTGCGCCGGTAACAGAAAAGACACTCTTTGATATTGCTTCTCTTACTAAAATTTTCGCCACAACCTATCTTTTTCAATATTATGCGAAGCGAGATCCCAAACTTCTCACACAACGAATTGTCGATTTTTGGCCGGATATGCTTAGTATTTCATCAAATAAGTCTATTGCCAATATCACGATTGAAATGTTCTTATCGCATCACGCCGGCTTTGAGCCAAATCCGCTCTTTTATGATCCTAAGTATGATCTAAAGCTCTATTGCCAAAATAGGACGAGTTTTTTAACCTCATTGTTACAAGCACCGTTAATTCATCCGCCTGGCGCTCAAGGGCTCTATTCTGATGTGGATTTTATGCTCTTAACCTTTATTTTAGAGCGCTATGCCGAGAAATCTATTGAACATCAATTATCAGAGATTTTTTGGGAGCCTCTAGAGCTTTGCGATATTCTCTACAAGCCATTAGACTCTGGGCGATCGTTCAATACCCTAGCTGCTACCGAAAGATATGGCAATACGCGCGATGGTTTGATTAGTTTCCCGAATATCAGAACAGAGATGATTCAAGGGGAAGTGCAGGATGAGAAAGCTTATCACTGTATGGATGGCATTTCAGGACACGCTGGGTTATTTGCTAATGCGAGAACACTTTTGTCACTATTTCGTTTGATGTATCAGCCCAATGACTATTTTAATGAAGTGACAATTAATCGATTTTTAACGCCGCCATTTTCTGATCCGACCTTTGGCTTAGGTTGGCGTTTAAATGGGCCGGATATGTGTTATATGTTTGGAGATGAAGCGTCTTTACAATCCTTTGGGCACACTGGTTGGACAGGATGCCTTGTGATGCGAGATCCGAAAATTGCATTAACGATGATCTATTTAACCAATCGTAAAAATACACCGGTGATTAACCCGGCTGAAAATCAACATCTCTTTTATGGAGATCGATTGCCGGCAGGACGATATTTGAATATGATTCAAGCAATCTACCAAGACTTAGCAGGGATGGGAAAATGAAGGATAACGCTTTGAAAGAGGGTAACAGGATGAGTGTCAAAAAGGGATTTATAATAATGATTGCGCTTCTGTTGGGCGCTTTAATGCCATTGGGATTTGCACCTTTTTCGTTGTCGCTTATTGTGCCTCTAGCATTAGTGGCACTTTTACAATTAACAGTGTCTCAACCCCCCCGTTTTAGCGCACTATTGGGGCTCTTATTTGGCTTTGGCTTTTTTGCTTGGGGAATTTTCTGGGTGCGAATTAGTCTAGTGCAATTTGGAGGAGCACCCTTAGCGCTTGGATCGTTTGTGGCACTACTGCTGGCACTCTATCTCGCGCTCTATTATAGTTTGTTACTCTATATCACAAAGCGATTAGGCAAGTGGTTACAAGTTGTTTCTAAAACTCAAGAATCGACGCTGAGCACTTCAAAACCAGAGAAATATTCAAGAAGCTCGTTAATCGCATTTGCCATACAATATGGTCTTATTTTCCCGCTTGTCGGTGTGTTATTAGAGTATCTACGTAGTAACCTCTTTTCCGGATTTCCTTGGTTAGCCTTAGGCTATAGTTTTACTGATCTTCCCGTTGCAACGTGGCTCTTCCCACAAATGGGGGCGCTGATGGCAAGCTTTTGGGTTTACTGGATTGCCGGATTGCTCTTCTTATTATTGCGGGCTTTATGGGGGAAACAGTTTCTGCTCTATCTTTTCCCAAGTATTATGGGTGGCGTGATCGTTGCCTTATTGATGGTGATCCTCTCTACTATTTCAACGCCGATTGAACGAGGGA
This sequence comes from Ignatzschineria larvae DSM 13226, assembly GCF_038500265.1. Taxonomy (NCBI): domain Bacteria; kingdom Pseudomonadati; phylum Pseudomonadota; class Gammaproteobacteria; order Cardiobacteriales; family Ignatzschineriaceae; genus Ignatzschineria; species Ignatzschineria larvae. The sequence goes on from NZ_CP150637.1 coordinate 440,978, forward strand.
ATGAAAAGATTCAGGTTGCCTTGGTGCAGGGTAATATTCCGCAAGAGATGAAATTTAGCCAAGCGCAATATCAAGCGATTATTCGGCGTTATTACCAACTAACAGAAAAAGTCGCACCGAAAGTTGATTTAATCATTTGGCCAGAAACGGCGATCCCGGGAATTTATGAAGATGATTTTTCGTTATCGACGGTATTGCGAGATCTCTCTGCAGAGTCAGGGAGTACGATTGTCACAGGGGTTTTCTCAACGGAAGGGGCTCAAATTCGCAACTCTATAGTGGCTTATGGTGCAGATAGCAGTAGTGATCAGCTCTATCATAAAGTGCATTTAGTCCCTTTTGGCGAATATATTCCTTTTCGTTCACTATTAAGTCTCTTTGGCAATATGATTGAAATTCCTTTCGCGGATCTGTCGGAAGGAACGATGATGCAAAAACCGCTCTCGTTTATGACGGCACAAGGCCGCTTCCAAGGAGGGAGTTCGATCTGTTATGAAGCAGTTTTTGGAGATGAGGCGCGTTTAATGGGGCGAGAGTCGGATTTCTTAATCAATGTCAGTAACGATGCTTGGTTTGGGGATTCCATTGGTCCTTGGCAACATTTTCAAATTACTCGCGCTCGGGCGATTGAGTTACAGAAAGAGATGGTGCGTTCTACTAATAATGGGATTACCGCTTGGATTAGCTCTAATGGGCAAGTGAAAGCGATGTTACCGCAATTTCAAGAGGGTACATTAGAAGTCGCCGTAACGCCGATACGCGGAATGACTGCTTATGCATGTTTTGGGGATCTATTTTGGAGTGTCAGTTTTCTACTGCTCTTAAGTCTTACGATGTTGATAGGGCGCTCTTATTGCCGGAAATTAATCGCTAGAAACTAATCGCCGGCAACTCACTGATGGTAGTTAACTATAAGATCAATAACGGAAACTATGGTTAGTAAGATCAGTTTAAAATAAGTATTACTCAAATGCCGGCGCGTCGGTAGTGGATATCGTGCGAACCTACTCTCGAAAAGGAAGGGGTGAATATCTCGCATAGAGAATGCAGCTGATAAAGAGAATAACCGTTAAGAGAAAGTAGATGCTACCAATGGCCGGATGACCTGAAACCCAAATATCAGTTGCAGCGACAAGGTAGAAGAGCGAGAGGAAGCTTGTCCAAGCGTGGGTAAAGCGACGAGCGCGTAATAACCCTCTTGCCGGGAATACAAGAGGCATCAGTAGTCCAATAATCAAGAAAATCCGAGGCTGATCTGGATAGATTCGGTTACTCACAATGCAGTAAATCGTAAAAAAGAAGAGGCCGAAGTAAGCCACTAAGGTGGAAATTCTTGAAATAGGAACAATTGGGCGCATTATAGTCATCTAATCCTTAAGCGTTTAACAACGTGTGATATTCGCTTTTGTATGTCTAATAGAAATATGGAGTGATAAGGCGCTATCTTATCATTGAACGAAGAGAGAGCAAAGTATGCCAGAATTACCTGAAGTTGAAACCGTCCGAGCCGGTATTTCCCCGCATCTAGTAGGGGCAAAAATTGGCGCGATAGAGATTCGCAATGATCGTTTGCGGTATCCTATTCCTAAAGCGATAGAATCCCTCTATGGCGCGGAGATTATGGCAATTGAACGGCGGGCGAAATATCTCATTCTCTATACCGAGAAGCATAAAATTTTGATTCATCTTGGAATGTCTGGCGCGATTCGCATTGTTGAGAATGAGAGTGATCTTGAGTGGCAAAAGCACGATCATTTTATTATGCAGATGGATAACGATCGGTTGATGGTGTATCACGATCCTCGGCGGTTTGGTTTTATTCTGCTCTACGATCGAGAGGCAACGATCCCTTTCTTAGAAAAGTTAGCCCCCGAACCATTGAGTGATACTTTTTCTGCAGATTATCTCTTTGCTAAATTAAACGGTCGAACAAGGCCGATTAAATCTGTAGTAATGGATCAAGCTTTTGTCGTGGGTGCCGGGAATATTTATGCGAATGAATCTCTCTTTATGGCGGGTATTCATCCTGAGCGTCCGGCGAATAATTTGAATAGAGAGGAAGTTAAACGTTTAGTGTCGGCGATTAAAGCGGTATTAACTCGGGCGATTACTCAAGGAGGAACGACCCTGAAAGATTTCACAACGCCGGATGGTCATCCGGGCTATTTTGCCCAAGAGTTATTAGTATATGGGCAAAAAGGGCAACCTTGTGCACTTTGCCAAACGCCTATTGAGCGAATCGTGCTTGGCAATCGAGCCACCTATTTCTGCCCTCAATGTCAGAAATAATCTACCTCGCTATTTAAAGATAGAGGGGTTATAACATCGAAGGAATGCTTGTTATTTTTATAGACAATTTTTGGCATAAGATCAAAAGGAAAAACGATTTAGCGCTGAATAGGGCTATCACTTCCCGAGAAAAAGTGATAGGGTGAAGTAAAGGTAGATCAAGATTGTTCAATTGATGAATAGGCCTAAAAGCCTTTGAAAGCATTAATTAATCATTAAGAATGAATAATCGTTGATCGCTTTGAAGCTCTTGATATAACAATTGATAATGAAATGAAGGAGAGTTTGTATGAATGTTAATTTAACAGGTCATGGTTTAGAGTTAACGGATGGACTTCGTGCACGAGTAGATGAGAAGTTTTCAAAACTTGAACGTTTTAGTGATCATATTACCGGCGCACACGTCGTTTTGAGCATTAAAGATAAACAACAAGCTGCCGAAATTACACTGAATATTGCGAAGGGTAAAGATTTACATGCCGAGGCAATTAGTGAAGATATGTATCAATCAATTGATGAACTAGCCGGTAAAATTGAGCGTCAACTGCTCAAACAGAAAGAGAAAGCAATGACCGCTGAGCGTAAGCAAGGACAAGAGATTCGTCAAGAAGAGGAAGAAGTATAAGACGATCTCAGTCGTGATTACATAGTTTAGAAAATATACCTAAATAGAATAGTGCAGGAAGCCCCGTATTTTTATGCGGGGTTTCTCTTTTGTCTTGAACTATTTCAGCGTATCATACGGCTATCTTTCTCTCGATTAATCAACAAAGGATGCATTATGTTCCCTGCAGATGCGAAACATCTTGTGGTCGGATTTGGTATCACCGGCCTCTCTATCGTTAAAGCCCTAAAAGTCTTAAATGTAAAACATATTTGGGCACTTGATTCTCGGGAGAACCCGCCTAATTATGCTGAAATTGCACCATTGTGTGAGGAGACTGCTGTCGGTGGTTTTTCAACGGCATTATTAGATCAATGTGATTATCTCTGGTTAAGCCCCGGCGTTGCACTAGCAACTCCTGAGCTACAATCAACCTTAGTGCGTTTGCCACAATCGCATATTGGGGGCGATATAGAGTTATTCGCCCGCTTAGTAGAAGAGAATATCATTGCCATTACCGGCACGAATGGAAAGAGTACGGTGACCACGCTGTTAGGCGCTATCTTTGCTGAAACGGGTTATGATCTCTATGTGGGTGGGAATCTCGGGCTTCCGGCACTAGAGCTTTGGCTTAAGTATCAATCTCGAGATCAAACAGATCTACGGGAACCCCTCTTTATCTTAGAGTTATCGAGTTTTCAGTTGGAAACCACAACGAGTCTTAAAGCCGATGTGGGCGTATTGCTCAATCTATCGCCGGATCATCTCGACCGCTATCGTGATTATGAGCACTATATTACCTCTAAGTTTAGACTCTTTGCCCAGTCAAATAATATTATGATCCCTGCCGGAAGTACCGCTATCGAAGCGGATCTTATGGCAGGAATGGCAGATCATCGTTATCAGTTTGAATTAGGCAAAGATTCAATCTATCGCTTTGCGCTGACAGATAGATCGGCAAGCGATAATGATAATGAGCAAGTCGATTATTGGGCAGATTTAGAATCGAAAATGATTATTAGCAGAGAAGGGGAGCGAGTGAGTTTCCGGGGGAGCCATTTAGGCGGTTTACATAATGTCCTCAATATGATTGCGGCGACCGGAGCGGCTGAGATTTTTGGTGCGTCTCTCAAAGCCATTGAGACAGGAATTACAAACTATCAACCGCTTGCTCATAGAACTGTTAAAGTGCGTACCCTTGATGGTGTGACTTATTACAATGATTCAAAGGCGACGAATATCTCTTCTACGGAAGCTGCGATTTTAGGATTTCCGGAGCGTAAGTGGGTTATTTTAGGAGGCGTCACGAAAGGTCAAGATTTCTCGATCTTAGAAACATTATTAACGCATAATGTGGCAGGTGTTGCATTGATTGGTGCGGATTATTCTACGATTTTGCCCCATATTCCAAAGAGTATTCTCTGTTTTAAGAGCGATACATTAACGCAAGCAGTCAAGGATATTCGGCAAGAGGCGGCTGTAGGTGATATTGTCTTATTCTCACCGGCCTGTGCTAGCTTCGATCAATTCAGAGGATTTGAACATCGCGGTGAAGTGTTTGAGACATTAATTCAGACATTATAGATAGCCTTGAAATAAAGGTACTGATAGGGGATTTTGAGATGATTTGTGTAAAATACCTTTTTTAACAACTAGCTCAAAAATAGAGGTGGCATTATGATCTCACTAGTAAGAGTATGTTACAATTTCAACCATATTGACTAAAATTTAGGTGTACTTTGAAAAACGCATTACCTTCAAAAATTCATACCGATCCGTGGTTATTAGTAACGACGGTTATCTTCTTGCTGATTGGACTGATGATGGTGACAACCGCATCAGGTTATATTGCTGAGTATTACGGTTTATCGCCATATCATTATGGTATACGCCAATTAATGTATATTGCGATAGGGATTATTGTGGGGGGCTTTATCTATATTAAGGTAGATTTGGTTCTTTGGTATCGATTAACACCCATTTTAATGATCATTACTATTATTTGTTTAATATTGGTGCTGATTCCCGGAATTGGACGAGAGGTGAATGGCGCATTGCGTTGGATTCCTATTTCGGTTTTTAACTTTCAGCCTGCCGAGGTCGCTAAGTTCTCTATTGTGATGTATATTGCCTCCTATCTTCATCGGCATAAGGAGACGATTGATGTGAGGGCTACTGCACTGATTATTCCGCTTGTGGTGATGGGGTTTCTCGGTATTTTGCTGCTATTAGAACCTGATTTTGGTTCAACTGTGATCATCTTTGTGATTGGTTTAGGACTACTCTTTATTGCGGGCGTGAGTATCTGGCAATTCTTATGTGTTTTAGTGCCAACTTTAGGTGTGATGGCATTTGTTGTTTTGACATCCCCTTATCGCCGAGCGCGCTTATCAGGTTTTATGAATCCCTGGGATGATCCTTATAATCAAGGTTATCAGTTGGCTAATTCACTTATTGCCATTGGTCGAGGCAAGCTCTCTGGTGTCGGTATTGGAGAGAGTATGTCAAAACTAGGTTATCTCCCTGAGGCCCACACGGATTTTATATTTTCCATTTATGCTGAAGAATTTGGTTTTTTTGGCGTTGTGATCCTTGTGTTCCTCTATCTTGCTTTTGTCTATCGGACTTTTGATATAGGACGCAGGGCAGAAGAACTTAAACGATATTTTGCGGCTTATATCTCTTATGGCATTGGTTTCTGGTTTGGTACGCAAGCGTTGATTCATATGTGTGTAGCTTCAGGCTTATTGCCGACTAAAGGATTAACTCTCCCACTTATTAGTTACGGAGGATCCAGTATTGTCATGATGTTGATCGCGTTGAGTGTATTGTTTAAGGTCGATCGCTTTGTGCAAACTGAAGAATTAGTAGACTACCAGAAAAAACAAGCGAGAAAAGCAGAGCAAGCGCTTACTGAATCGAATATTAAAGTAGGTCTGAAATGAATGTAATAGAGCGAGATCCACTACAACTAGATGCGACGAAAGGTAATATTGTCATTATGGCCGGTGGAACAGGGGGGCATATCTTCCCTGGTTTAGCTGTTGCTGAAGATTTGAAGCAAGCGGGATACAATATCTATTGGCTAGGGGCAAATGGTTTAGAAACGCGTCTTGTCCCTCAACATGGATTACCCTTACACTCACTCAGCATTAAAGGGCTACGAGGGAATGGTATTGCCGGATGGTTAAAAGCGCCTTTTATTCTTTTAAAAGCGGTGCGTGAAGCAAAAGGTTTCCTTAAAGAGATTAATCCTGTTTGTGTTGTCGGATTCGGCGGTTTTGCAGCAGCACCAGGCGGTATCGCTGCAAGATTATTGAGGATTCCGTTAGTAATTCATGAGCAAAATGCCGAGCCGGGATTAGTGAATCGTCTACTCTCTCGATTAAGTCAGCGTAATCTTGCTGCCTTTAATCAAAAATTGCCGAATGCATTAGTGGTGGGTAACCCTATCAGAGCCTCTCTTTTAGCATTGCCGGATTATCGTGAGCGTTATGAATCAAGGGGAAACGAGCCTTTACGCATTTTAGTTTTTGGTGGGTCACAAGGGGCACGTATTTTAAATCAATTGATGCAACAGTTTGCAGAAGAAGAACTTTCAGATCAGTTTGAAATTTGGCATCAAACAGGCTCAGCATTCTATGAAGCGCATAAAGAAGATGATTGTTTCAATCGCGAGAATTATCGTTTAACCCCCTTTATTGAAAATATGGATGAAGCTTATAGTTGGGCTGATCTCGTGATTTGTCGAGCGGGCGCATTGACTGTCTCTGAAATTTTAGCAGTGCATGTCGCTAGCTGTTTTATCCCTTTTGCAAAGGCTGTAGATGATCATCAAACTAAAAATGCACAGGCCGTTGCGGATATTGGAGGCGCTTTTCTCTATTCCGAATCAGAGATGAATGTGTCAGTATTAGAGCAACTTTTAACATCATTTACTCGTGAAAAAGCCTCAGAGATGGCGAGTAAAACAGAAATTTTAGCAAAACCTGAAGCAACTAAGAAGATTGTTTCAGAAATTCAAAAGGTTATAGCGTCATGAATCATAAAAGTTATATTTGTCCTACCGATATGCGCCGCGTTGAGCGAATCCATTTTGTGGGAATCGGTGGATCAGGAATGTGTGGGATTGCAGAAGTACTCCTCAATCTTGGGTATGAAGTAACCGGTTCAGATATCGCCGGTTCACCGGTTGTTGAACATCTTATCGATTTGGGTGCACTCGTTTGGATAGGGCATGATAAGGCGCACGCTTTAGGTGCCGATGTTGTTGTGGTATCCACAGCAGTTAAAGAGGATAATCCTGAAGTCATTAGTGCGAAAGAAGCACGTATTCCTATTATTCAACGCGCTCAAATGCTCGGAGAGTTAATGCGTTTTCGCTATGGGATCGCTGTTGCCGGAACACATGGTAAAACAACGACAACAAGCCTTCTTGCCTCGATCTTAGATGAAGCAGGGCTTGATCCTACTTATGTAATTGGTGGTCGTTTAAATAGCTCAAATGTAAACGCACGTTTAGGGTTAGGGCAATATCTTGTAGCTGAAGCAGATGAGTCAGATGCTTCATTCTTGCATCTTCATCCGATGTCAGCGATTATTACCAATATCGATCAAGATCATATGAGTACCTATGGTGGTGATATTGAGAATTTGCGAAAGACTTTTATTGAATTCTTACACTTACTGCCATTTTATGGTTTAGCAGTACTCTGTATCGATAATGAAGAAGTGGCGAATTTAGTGCCGCGGATTCATCGCCCGATCATTACTTATGGTGAAGCAGAAGGCGCTGATTATCAACTATTGCGCTATGAATCGAAAGGCATGCAAACCTGCTTTGAGCTTAAGATGCCTAATGGTACAAGTGAATTTACGGTGGCGCTTCCTGGTAAATATAGTGTGTTAAATAGTATTGCTGCGATTGCTATTGCCAATGATTTAGGGGTGCCACATCCCGCTATTCGCCGCGCACTTCGCCGTTTTAAAGGGATTGGTCGGCGTTTTCAGTTCCACCCTTCAGTTCCACTTAAAGCAGGTGGCAATGTGGAGGTGATGGAAGATTATGGTCATCATCCAACCGAAATTCGAGCAGTATATGAAGCGTTGACTACGGCTTATCCGGAGAAGCGGATTGTTGTTGCGTTCCAGCCACATCGCCATTCTCGTACAGCAGAACTCTATGATGAATTTGTAGAGGTCTTATCAACGATTAATACGGTTTTAGTTACAGATATCTATGGCGTACGGGAAACACCGATAGCAGGTATTAGTGGCGAACAATTAGCAAAAGATGTGGCGACTAAAGGTGGGAATCAAACATTGTTTGTGGGCAGCATTGATAATATTCGAGATCAATATGCCACTATCGCACAAGAAGGGGATCTGATTGTGATGATGGGCGCTGGCAATATTGGCGGCATTGCTGCAAACTTTTATAAAGGGGGCGCTCTTTAGAGTGGAACTATATGAATAATAAATATCATAGTTTAGTAAAACGTATTGAAGATCCAGCGCTTTTTGGTAAAGTAGCGGTGATCTATGGTGGGAATTCTTCAGAGCGAGAAGTCTCTCTCTGGTCGGGAGAAGCTGTATTAAAGGCGCTTCAAGCTCAAGGTATTGATGCATATGGTGTCGATACGCAATCTGTTGAGCTTTTGAGTTATTTAAAAGAAGCACAATTTGATCGCGTTTTTATCGTGCTTCATGGGCGAGGTGGAGAAGATGGGGTGTTACAAGGTGCGCTTGAGTATCTACAGATTCCTTATACCGGTAGTGGTGTTTTAGCCTCTAGCGTTGGTATGGATAAGCTAAAAACGAAGCAAATTTGGAAAGCGTTAAACCTTCCTGTTTTAGAGTCTTATCTGTTGGAAGATCTTGAGACTGTTGAGCGATTAAAAGACGAGTTGACTTATCCGTTAGCCGTTAAACCCGCTGAAGAGGGCTCAAGTATTGGTGTGAGTCGAGTTGATCGTGTTGAGGATTTAGTGAGTGCTTGGCAGGCAGCCGGGGGGTTTAATTCAGCGGTATTTGCTGAAAACTGGATTGTAGGTAAGGGAGAGTATACTTGCGGTCTATTAAATGGAACAGCGCTTCCCTTGATTCGTATGGAGACGGATCTCGCTTTCTACGATTATGAGGCGAAATATCTGCGCGATGATACACGTTATTACTGTCCTGCGGGATTGCCTGATGAAGATGAAACACGTTTTAGATCCCTGTGCGAAGCTGCATTTAAAGCATTAGGTGCGCGTGGGTGGGGGAGAATTGATCTCGTGGTTGATCAGGAGAATAATCCTTGGTTATTAGAGATCAATACAGTACCTGGTATGACAAGTCATTCTTTAGTGCCTATGGCAGCAAAAGAGGCCGGCATCTCCTTTGAAAAGCTCTGTTGGCTTATTTTAGAAGAGACATTTCCGGTATAGAAGAGCGGTATAAAAACATGAGAAACTTATTTTAGTAGGGACGGGTAGTAGGACCGGTAATATCATAAGTTTTTCGTACTATAAATATGGGTATATTGATGGGTTATTATTTACTTTGAAACAGTTATTGTTATATTCATCAAATCAACGAGTAAAAGGAAAATCACGACGCTATCAACAAGGCGTGGTACCACGGAAAGAGTTTAGCTGGAAGCGGTTTTGGGAAGTGTTTTTCCGAATTATTCGAGGATTTATTTTAGTAGCGCTACTGATTTTGATCGTAACGGGTCCTTACTATGGATGGCAATATTTGAAGAGAAGTACCGTATTGTTCACCATTGATAAAGTTATGGTTTATGGCGATATTCATTATTTGTCTCATGATCGAGTGAATGAACTGGTCAAAGATGCGGTTGGACAAAATTTAGTGGGCTTAAATATTAATGAATATCAAAACCAGATCTTGAGTGAACCTTGGGTAAAATCAGTAGATTTAAAACGACAATGGTTTCATGAATTAGAGGTCTATCTAACAGAACAGAAACCTGTGGCTATCTGGAATAATAGTGAGATGCTCAATAGCGAAGGGGAGATTTTTTCGCCAAGTGATATTCCCGAATATGACTGGGTCTATCTAACGGGATCTGATGAGAATGCTAAAGAGATCTTGCAGGTTTATCAGAAGATTGTACCGCAATTAGCTGCTCATGGTTTTAAGGTGAAAGAGATTATTTTAGATGAACAAGAATCTTGGAGCATCTTGCTAGATGGCAATTTGTTGCTTATTATGGGAACGGAAGCATTAGATGAACGATTAGCTCGTTTTTTACGCCAATTACCAGATCAAAATGTTTTAGATGCAATATCGCACATTGATTTTCGTTATAAAAATGGATTTTCGGTAAAATGGAAGCAATAAGTTAAGCTATCATGAGCAGTGTATTACCACTAATAGCAATAAATAATAAAAACGATCAATAGGTGCAGAGTATGACAGAACTTTCAGTACAATCCGTAGGTGTATGTATCGATATCGGAACGCACAAAGTCGTTGGTATGATGGCGAAAGTGCGAGAAGATGGAATTATCGAGATTGTGAAGATAATTTCTCGCCCCTCTCGTGGCATTAAAAGGGGTATTATCAACAACATTGATCCTATTACACGAATTGTTAAAGATATTATTGCAGAGTTTGAACGTGATTTGACTGTGAATGTTCTATCGGTCTCTACCTCTATTAGTGGTTCTCATATTAGAAGTCGGAAAAATACTGGAGTGATCACGCTTTCAAAAGATCGAGAGCGGTTTACTGAGAGAGATTATGAGCGTATTTTAATTGAAGCAGGTCAGTTAAAACTTGATCCTGGTGAGAGTGTATTACATGTTTTGCCACAAATGTATGTCGTTGATGGAGGGGAGCCTGTTGAGAATGCAATAGGTCTATCTGGCGTGCGTTTTACCCTTATTGCGCATCTTGTCACTGCCGCAACTAACGAGATTACGAATATCCGTAATTGCATTGCTGCAAGTAATGTGAATATTGATAATATGATTTATGAAGGACTCTCTTCTGCGGTGAGTGTTTTGACAGAGGATGAATGTCAAAGGGGAGTGACGCTGATAGATATGGGCGCTGGAGTGACAGATGTAGTGGTTTATCAAAATGGTGTTGTCGTATTTCATGAATCTATTCCTCTAGGAGGAGATGATGTAACTGCTGATATCGCTAAAGTGAAGCGTTTTTCAACGCAAGTGGCTGAGAGTATTAAAATTGAACATGGTTCTTGTATGGGGTATGCAAGCTACGATGAAATGTTCACGCTTCCTGTTATTACAAATCAGAATGAAAATCGCAAAATGTCTACGCGTGAACTCTCATTTATTATTGATGCTCGTTATCGTGAAATTTTGGAATTTGTACGAGAGAAGATAGAAGAAGCAGGGTATTATCAGCTGCACGACGCAGGTGTAGTCTTAACGGGCGGTGCTAGTCAGATGGAGGGGTGTGTTGAGTTAGCAAGGGATGTCTTGGATAAACCTTGTAGAATCGGTCTGCCAATTAATGTGAGTTACAAAAGCTCAGAACCTTTAACGCCAGAACATGCGGCTGTTGTAGGACTTCTTGCATCTTACAAATATGAGAATATTTGGCAAAAAGAGTTACAAAAAACGATGCCAAGTGGTAACATCTTTAGTAATATATATAGGAAAATCGCTGGAATATGTCGTAGTTATTTATAAGGTATTTCTAGCAAAACATTACATTAAAGAATACGAATAGAATTGAGGATTAATAATGTCCATTTTTGAACTGCAGCAAGATCATAACGAACATGGTCCTATTATCAAAGTAATAGGTGTCGGTGGTGCGGGTGGTAATGCTATCACGCATATGGTGAATTCTGGTCTTACCGGTGTAACCTTTATCGCCGCGAATACAGATTCACAAGATCTACACCAAGCTAAGGCTGATGTTCGTATTCAACTTGGAGAACAGTTGACCCGTGGATTAGGTGCTGGAGCTAATCCTGAAATAGGTCGTCAAGCGGCTGAAGAAACGAAAGAGCATATTAAGGCTGAATTGAATGGCGCTGATATGGTCTTTATTGCAGCAGGAATGGGAGGTGGTACCGGCACTGGAGCTGCTCCTATTGTGGCGGAGGTTGCGAAGGAGTTAGGTATTCTAACCGTAGCTGTTGTATCTCGTCCTTTCTCTATGGAAGGCCGTAAACGTGATCAAGCTGCGACTCAAGGTTTAAAACAACTTGCTCAAAATGTCGATTCACTAATCACGATTCCCAATGATCGTTTAATGAGTGTGCTTGGGAAAGGTGTGAGTCTTTATGATGCATTTAGTGCGGCCAATAATGTGCTGTTTAATGCGGTCCAAGGTATTACAGATAGTATTACCAAGCCAGGTATGATCAATCTTGATTTTAATGATGTCAAGACAGTCATGCGTCAACAAGGACTAGCGATGATGGGGGTCGGTTTATCATCTGGTGATAATGCTGCACGTGAGGCTATTCAACAAGCGATCTCTTCCCCGCTCCTAGAAGAAGTAAGTCTTAAAGGCGCAAAAGGCCTTTTGGTGAATATTTCTGGTGGTTTAGGCCTAAGTATTGGCGATCTACATGAAATTGGGGCTATCATCAGTGAATATGCCGATGAAGATACAACAGTCGTATTTGGCGCTGTTGTGGATGAAGAGATGGGTGATGATATTCGAGTAACGCTTGTGGCAACTGGACTAGGAGAATATCAATCTTCTATCGAGAAGGTGAGTATTGCTGATCAGTTATTAGGTCGAGCAAAACCAACAACTCAAGAAACTACAAAAGAGAGCTCGAAGTCTAGTGGCTCACATTCAACAGGTTATTTAGATATTCCTGCATTTTTAAGAAAAAACTCTTAAAATTCATAGAACTCTAAGAAAGAGAAGTTATGTTAAAACAGAGAACAATAAAAAGTCTGGTACAAACCACAGGGATTGGGTTGCATTCCGGGAAAAAGGTCTATTTGACTCTACGACCGGCAGGCATTGATCAAGGTATTATTTTTCGTAGAACGGATCTGCCTTCACCAGATATCAAAATTGCAGCTGATGCAGTTGTCAGCACACAGCTTGCAACGATGATCGCTTCCCCTGAGGCTCCTGATGTGACAATTTCTACTATCGAACATCTTATGTCCGCATTATGTGGCTTAGGGATTGATAATGTTATTGTTGAAGTGAGTGCGCCGGAAATCCCTATTATGGATGGTAGTTCCGCACCATTTGTTTACCTGATTCAATCTGCAGGTATTCAGGAGCAGAATGCTGCGAAAAAATTTATCAAGATCAAAAAGCCCGTGATGTATCAGCATGAGGATAAGATTGCCAAATTATTGCCTTATAACGGCTTTAGATTAGATTTTACAATTAAATTTGACCATGCGGTACTCGATAAAACAAATCCGCAGCATCGTTGTGAGTTTTCAAGCCAATACTATATAGAAGAAGTGGCACGAGCAAGAACCTTCGGTTTTATGAAGGATCTTGAGATTATGCGTGAGCTTAATCTAGCATTAGGCGGCAGTATGGATAACGCCATTGTTGTGGATGATTATCGTATTTTAAATGCAGATGGTCTCCGCTATGAGGACGAATTTGTTCGTCACAAAGTCTTAGATGCGGTAGGGGATCTTTATGTATTAGGGCATCCGATTATCGGAGAGTTTGTCGGATATAAAGCAGGTCATATGATGAATAATATGCTTATTCGTGAGTTGATGAAAGATACTTCAGCTTATGAGGTTGTCACTTATGAAGAAGCTGAACATTCGCCAGTGACTTTCACAGTACCTGCTTGGAATTAATTTTATGGGAAATACTTTAATTTTGAGAGAAATTGGAGTATAGTCTTTAGTTTACGATTTTATATTGAATAACGTGTCTCTATATAATATAAAAAAGTTTTGGATATTAGTTGAATATAGGATATAAATTTTTATGGTTACAATTCGTCTAGCTCGTGGGGGCTCAAAAAAGCGTCCTTTCTACCAAATCGTTGTTGCGGATCAAAGAAATTCAGTAACAGGTAAATACATTGAGCGTCTTGGCTTTTTTAATCCCATCGCAAAAGGTGGGGAGAAACGTTTACAGCTTGCTCAAGACCGCGTTGATTATTGGGTAGGTGTAGGTGCACAGCCTTCTGAACGTGTTGCTTCATTACTTAAAGAAGCAAAAAGAGCGGCAGCTAAAGCAGCAGTTGAAGCTTAATCGTTCAATAATTTAATATAGAGCCATCTTATCTAGTATAAGGTGGCTTTTTTGTTCGCTTTTGAGGAGTCAGAATAATGCAAGCAGAGAAGATTGTTGTAGGTAAGATCAATGGTTTTCATGGGGTCAAAGGGTTTATTAAAGTATTTTCTGAAACTAGGCCAAGAGAAGGTATTTTGCATTATCAGCATTTCTTAATTCAGCGAAATGGTGCTTGGGAAACTCTAGAAGTCGAAGTAGGACAGAAGCACAGTAAACACATTCTTTTTAAATTTAAAGGGTTAGATTCAAGAGATTCTGTTGAGCCTTTGTTAGGATCTGTACTCCATGTTGCGCGGGAAGATCTGCCTGAATTGGCTGAAGATGAGATTTATTGGGTGGATCTTTATGGGCTCAAAGTATTTAATCATGAAGATGTTGAATTAGGCGTTATAGAAGATATCTTTGAAACTGGCGCAAATGATGTATTGGCGGTGAAAGGTGAGAAGGGGGAGATTTTGATTCCTTATTCAATGGAATATATCGTCATGGAAGTGAATTTGGAAGAAGGCTATATTGTGGTCGATTGGGATGAAGAGTAGAAAGTGAAGATGATTATTGATGTTATAGCGCTTATTCCAGAGATCATACAGCCGATTATTGAAGATGGGATCATTAGTCGTGCGCATCAGAAATCACTCTTTGAGCTCCGTTTTTGGAATCCTAGAGACTATACAGAAGATCGTCATCATACGGTAGATGCAAGGCCATTTGGCGGTGGTCCTGGGATGGTAATGATGTATGAACCTTTGAAAAAGACATTCGATGCAATTGAATCACATCGGCAAAGTCGAGGATTACGTATCTATATGTCGCCTCAAGGGGATGTTTTTAAACAATCAAAAGCAAGAGAATTGTCGGAAGTGCCACATTTAGTGTTGCTCTGTGGTCGTTATGAAGGGGTTGATCAGCGTATCATTGATACGGAGATTGATTTTGAGCTTTCAATAGGCGATTACGTGCTTTCAGGCGGAGAATTAGCTGCTGCCGTAGTAATAGATAGTATCGTCCGTTTGCTTCCTGACGCAATGTCGAATGAGGCATCTCACCAAAATGACTCCTTCAGCCAAGGGGATCTTTTAGATCATCCTCATTACACAAGACCACGAGAAATTAATGGTCTGAAGGTACCAGATATCCTATTTTCTGGTGATCATGCAAAGATTGAAGTTTGGCGTCGAGAAGAATCCCTTCGGAGAACCGCATTACGTCATAATAAAGCTGGTATTAATAACCATTAATCCATTAATAAAATTTTATTTATATTAATGATAATATTGTCAATTATATTGACTATTTATAAATTAATGTTTATTATTTTCAAGGCTCGAGCAGGAGCTGTTTATAGAGTCTGCCGATAGATATGACACAAGGAGGAATGTCTTGTTAATTTTAACTAGAAAACCAGGTGAGCGTTTCGTTATTAACGATGATATCACAGTTACTGTACTAGAGTTTAAGGGAAACCAAATTCGTATTGGTATTGATGCGCCTAGTGATGTAAAAATATTCAGAGAAGAGGTTTATGAGCGTATTGCAGCGGCATCTGCAGAAAATGAAAAGAAGTCGTAATTGCAAAATATATGTAAAAGTCCTGAAAGTTGATTTCGGGACTTTTTTATTAGTTTAGTACCGTAAAACACCGTCCTTTAGGGGGTATATGAGGTACCGGTAATGTGGGACTATAGTGATGAATTCACTTCAAAACTATTTCATGTTAAACGCCCCTACATTATTTCTGAGAAGATAGATGTCTCTATTTATTACATTTCTATTTTATGATGAGTCTTTTCCAAAGTCCTGATTTTTAAAATCGCTATTTTCACTAATTTCATGGGGATAATTTCGTTTTTGAAGACCTACAGAATCTGATTCAGGATGAATATGTAATCCCTCTTCATCAAATGAACAATTTTGGATCGTAGGCCAATCAATTCCAAGATCAATGTCTCGTGCTTTAAGTGTGCTATCCATCTGCGCAAGCGCTTGGTCAAGCTTCTCAATATGATCGAGAAGCAGATTAATCGCATTCGCTTCTGGATCTTCTACCGCATGACTCATTCCATAGGCATTAAAGAGACGATTTGCGATTGCTTTTTTAAGATTGGGCGTATCGGGTTTGGAAATACGGGCCGGAATTCCGACTGCTGTTGTATTATCAGGTACCGATTTTACAACAACGGAATTTGCCCCAATACTTGCACCATTACCGATAGTAATAGGTCCTAACACTTTTGCACCGGCACCGACAACCACATGATGACCAAGCGTAGGATGGCGTTTACCTTTATTCAGGCTGGTACCACCAAGAGTAACACCATGATAAAGCGTGCAATCATCGCCAATAATCGCCGTTTCCCCAATGACAACCCCCATTCCATGATCAATAAAGAAGCGTCGGCCAATCTGTGCGCCGGGGTGGATCTCAATACCGGTTAAGAATCGATTCCAAGTAGAGAGCCAACGGGCGAGTGTTTTGAGTTTCTTATGCCACAAACAGTGAGCAACGCGATGAAGCCAAATCGCCCAGAGCCCAGGATAAGCTAATAATACTTCAAAAGAGGATCGCGCTGCGGGGTCGATCTTTTTAATATTTTGAATATCTTCTCGAATGGTTTTAAACATAGTAAAAGGGTCTTTTGATGATTGTCTGTTATCGATTATCGATTTTTATTTATTATATTGTGAATTGCGAATCGTTTGCTCGGCCTGTAGATTGTTATCCTATCGGTAGACAACTTATTCGAGTATCTATCGATTCTAATATTTGTTAGCACTATTATCTATTCTAATATTACTGCTAATACTACTGATCTTTAGCAATCGCTTTTTGCGAAGCGGTGAGTGCACCCCGTAAAATATTGATTTCTTCTTGGGTTAATTCGGCCTTTTTATAGAGGTGGCGAATTTTACGCATGAGGTGTTTAGGATTAGCCGGATCTAAGAATTGTGTCTCAATGAGGGATTGTTCAAAATGTTGGATAAAGCCTTCAAAAGCCTCATCAGTTGCCGGGAGTTCTCCTGCATAATGGGGTTTTTTAACTTTTTCGCGTCGATCATCAATCACATTTTGCCGACGTAATTCATAAGCAATAATCTGAATGGCGGCTGCAATGTTGAGCGAATTATAATTATTTTCTGTGGGAATATAGAAGAGCGCCTGACAGAGGTCAACCTCTTCATTGGTGAGGCCTGTCCGTTCGGTGCCAAAGAGAATGGCAATTTTAGCCTCTGGTTTTTCCCTTAATATCTCGTGAATTTGCAGTGCGCCGGCTTCAATGGATTTCTCTTCTTTATTGAGGTGGCGACTTCTTGCGCTAGTACCAAAAACATAGTGGCAATCTTGAATCGCTTCACTTAACGTTTCGGTCACTTGAGCATTCTCTAGTACATCTAAAGCACCGCTTGCTAGTGCGGTAGCCTCTTTACTTGGGAATTTTTTGGGGGAGACTAACGTGAGATTATAAAGTCCCATGACACGCATAGCTCTTGCTGCTGAGCCAATATTGCCGGGATGAGAGGTATTGACCATAACTATCTTAATGGCATCTAAAGCTGAAGGTGTACGATTCATTTTTGAGGTTGTGGTTTCTGTAGATTGAGTGGATGTCGGCATAAATAAGTAAGGTATTGTTTAAGATCTATTGTTAAAAGGATGATGGATAGATGAATATAGGTAGATGAATATGGGCAGATGATTATGGTAATGATCTATGATCAGGAATTACAGGCTTCTATGATAGAATGTTGGCGAATATCGAACCGGAATCCATAACGTCATTCGTAGATCAATCTAAGGTAGCCGTATTGAAGCCGAAAGCGCTATTTTACTATATCAAGGATTGTAAGCGTTAAAGATTATAACAATTTTCTAAAGACAGGGGAGGCTTCTATGCCGAAAAACTTTTTTCAAGATCTTGCCGATAAACTTCAAGCATCTTTACCTGATGGTGTTAAAAATGCCCAGGGAGAAGCGGAGCGATTAGTGAAAGAAGGTGTTGATTCTGCACTCTCAAACTTCAAACTAGTCCGTTATGATGAATTTGAGATTCAACAGAAAGTGTTGCTCAAAACCCGAGAAAAACTAGAGGCTTTAACTAAGCGAGTGGAAGCGCTTGAAGCGTTATTAGCGGCGACGGCTGTTCAAAGCAGTGATGTGGTTATGATTGATGAGTCAATTAAGGTCATAGAAGCAGAAGATGACTCTATAGCGGTTACAGAAACGGTTGAAGTCAGTATTGTCACTGCTGAAGAAGCATCACTAGTGCAGAATGAAAATATAGATCAAAAGTTAGATGAGAAGTCTAGTGAGACGTCTAATGAGAATCCTAGTGAAAATCTTAGTGGGAAGCGTTAACAATAACGGTAGCGTCAAGATTGAACTGAGAAGTATCAAGAATTAAAAATGGATCGTCTTAATTTTGTGTATTGATCTAAGCTTTAGTTTTACATCTTATCTTTATTGCATAATTTTTAGGGAATTTGAAATATCGTTGTTAAATGGTAAATCAAATGATTACCGCTCAATATCATCTGTTAATCTGCATTATCTTCAAGCATTAATTATTGTGCATGCTGAAGAGCCCTCGTTTGAACCTACCCAATATTTTAGAAATAGAGTAAGATAGGGGCTATTTAACGAATCTCAAAATTATCATGGAAAAGGATGTGCAATTATGAGTCAAGCTCCTAAATATAAACGTATTTTATTAAAATTAAGTGGCGAAGCATTAATGGGAGATGGGGATTACGGGATCGATCCTGTAACAATTGGTCGGATTGCAGATGAGATTAAAGGATTAAACCGAATCGGCGTAGAAGTCGGTGTTGTGATTGGTGGTGGTAATATTTTCCGCGGAGCGGGTCTTGCCGAAGCGGGGATGGATCGAGTTGCAGCTGATCACATGGGAATGCTCGCAACGGTTATGAACTCTTTAGCATTACAAGATGCATTAGAAGCTCGGGATGTCTATGTTCGTGTGATGAGTGCGATTCGTATTAATGAGGTGTGTGAGGATTATCTACGTCGTCGCGCAGTGCGCCACCTTGAGAAAAAACGGGTTACTATTTTTGCAGCGGGTACCGGCAATCCATTCTTCACAACGGATTCAGCCGCAGCGCTTCGGGCGATTGAGATCAATGCGGAAATTATGCTCAAAGCAACAAAAGTCGATGGTGTTTACACTGCAGATCCGATGAAAGATCCTTCAGCAACCCGTTATGAGCACATCTCATTTACCGATGCTTTAACGCAAAATCTCGGCGTGATGGATGCGACAGCGCTTGTGATGTGCCGGGAAAATAATCTACCGATTAAGGTTTTCAATATTTTCAATGAAGGGGATCTATTGAAAGTGGTTTTAGGCGATAATGTTGGAACATTAGTTTCTGAAGAAGCGCTATAAATTAGCAATCATTGATCTACTGTTGATCTACGAAATACTATAACCTCTCGTTTGAGAGGTTATTTGTCTTTATTTCTAAAATGTTTGTCACCAATTCAGGATGATCGTGAATGACAACCATCAATAGCTATCACTCATCAGTATCAATAAAGGCTATAATGATCTATTCATTATCTCTTGATTAATCGCTAAAATAGTCTCGAATCAGGATATGTGACGGCATACTCATATTTAATTATGCTAGAATAGCAACATTTATGGCATATTCCCTTATATTTATACAGAACTTGGAGAGTAATCAATGACACAAAATATTATTAAAGATGCGAAAAATCGTATGGAAAAATCTGTGGAAGCGCTCAGCGTTGCCTTAGGTAAAATCCGTACCGGTCGTGCGCACGTTTCAATTTTAGATCATATTGAAGTGGAATATTATGGCTCAATGGTGCCTTTATCGCAGGTTGCGAACTTAACAGTGCAAGATTCACGTACTCTAGGGATTTCTCCCTGGGAAAAAACGATGGTAGGCCCTATTGAAAAGGCGATCATCAATAGTGATTTAGGGCTTAATCCTGCAACAACAGGAACCTTAATTCGTGTGCCATTACCCCCATTAACAGAAGAGCGTCGTAAAGAGCTCGTTAAAGTAGTCGGTGGTGAAGCGGAGCAAGCTAAAGTGGCGGTTCGTAATATTCGCCGCGATGCCAATAATCAAATTGCGGCGATGGAGAAGGCAGGGGAGATCTCTGAAGATATCCAACGCCGTGCAGAAGAAGAAATTCAAAAATTAACCGATACTACAACGAAAAAAATCGAAGAAGTATTGGCACAAAAAGAAGAAGAGTTAATGGAAATTTAACCACGTCAAGGATTAATAGTGAGCGAAAGCAACGCTAAATGCCGGCATGTGGCCATTATTATGGATGGTAATGGCCGCTGGGCAGAGAAAAATCGGTTAACCCGTGCACTAGGTCATAGAGCAGGGGTGAAGGCCGTTAAGCGAAGTGTAGAAGCCGCCATTGCGCATCAAGTAGAAGCGTTAACGGTCTATGCCTTTTCTACTGAAAATTGGAAGAGATCCTCTGAGGAGGTCTCTTTTTTAATGGATCTTTTTTATCAAACGCTCGGAAAGCAACTTAAAGCCTTGCATAAGGCTAATGTGAGGCTCTCTTTTATCGGTGATTTGACAATTTTAGATCCTAAATTACAAACAAAGCTCGCAGAAGCGGTTGCCTTAACTGCCCAAAATAGCGCGTTAGATTTAGTCGTGGCCATTAATTATGGCGGTCGTCAAGAGATTGTTCAGGCGTGCCAGAAATTAGCATTAGAAGTGAAAATAGGTGAGATTGAAGCTGAACAGATTACTGAGTCGCTGTTTGATCAATCACTAGCACTTAGCCATTTACCACCGGTAGATCTATTGATTCGTACTAGTGGGGAGCAGCGTTTAAGTAACTTCTTATTATGGCAATTAGCCTATGCAGAGCTCTATTTTACTGAATGTCATTGGCCTGATTTTGATGAAGCTGAATTCGAAGCAGCATTAACCGCATTTTATCAGCGTGAACGACGTTTTGGGGGGAGATAACTTATTATGAAACAACGAATCATTACGGGAACAATTGCGGGCATTGTTGCATTACTAGCGATCCTATTTTTACCCACTTTTGTCTTTGCTTGGGTCATATTTGCCATTGCGATGATCGGTCTTTTTGAGTGGAGTCGCCTACTTAAATTAGCGATACCGGTGAAGGCGATCTATCTAGTGGTTGGAGGCATCACTCTGCTTTTAGTCACAGTCACGATGTTGATAGGCGCAAAAGAGAGTGTCGATGGTCTATTGGTTATCTATATTCAAAATCACCCACTCTTTTATGGATTGCTGGCTTTAATGGCTATTTTTTGGCTCTTCATGCCTTTTGTTCTCTCGATTCATGCGCGCCGTCCGGTGGCATTTTTAGTCAATAGAGAGTTCTTATTTGTCGCAAGTATCTTAACACTCGCAGCGTTGATGGTTACATTGGTGACGTTGCAACAGAGTGTAATTCTACTTCTATATCTTATTTTGTTAGTCATTATCGCCGATAGCGGCGCCTATTTTGTGGGACGTAAATTAGGAAAACATAAGCTTGCACCCACCATCAGCCCCGGGAAGAGCGTTGAAGGTGCAGTAGGTGGGATTGTATTAGGCATACTCTACGCATTTGTAGCTGTTTTATGGCTCTCAGGTGGTGAAAATCCCATTTTGATGACAGCTAATAAGACCTTATTAATCGTTAATTTTGTCTCCTTAAGTGCACTTGTGGTGATTGTTTCAATTTCGGGAGATCTCTTTGAGAGTGTTGTGAAGCGACATGCCGGGGTGAAAGATAGCGGTAATATTCTCCCGGGACATGGGGGGATTTTAGATCGTATCGATGCATTGACGGCTGCCGCTCCGCTCTTTTTTGTAGGACTGACCTTTATTTAAAGATTATTGTAAGGTTCTCCCTCAGAGTGCTTTTTCAAAACACCATTTCAAGTACAGTAAAATTATGACAGATAAGAAAATAAAGCGTATCACGCTTCTCGGTGCAACCGGTTCTATCGGCGACTCAACACTTAAAGTGGTGCGCAATAATAGAGACCGCTATCAACTCTTTGCATTGGTGGCGCAGCAAAATGTCACGAAAATGGTCGCGTTATGCCGAGAGTTTACACCACAATATGCGGTATTAGCAGATCATCAAGCCGCTAAAGAATTGGCAATGCAATTGCGGGCAATGAATATTACAACGCATGTCTTAGCAGGTGATGGTGCTGTAATCGAGATGGTAGAAGCGCCGGAAGTGGATATTGTGGTTGCAGCGATAGTAGGTGCCAAAGGTTTTCTCTCTAGCCTAGCGGCCGCAAGAGCGGGTAAAACGATTCTGCTTGCCAATAAAGAGACGCTTGTCGTGGGTGGTGCGCTCTTTATGAGGGAGGCAAATCGTTGCGGTGCCACTATTTTACCCATTGATAGCGAGCATAATGCGTTGTTTCAATCATTGCCGAAATCAGCAGATGGTGCATTAGCTTATGAGGGGGTAAGGCGGTTGATTTTGACCGCATCAGGTGGACCGTTTCGAGGCTATAGTGCTGAACAATTAGCGAAGGTGACAGTACAAGATGCACTAAAACACCCTAATTGGTCGATGGGGGCAAAGGTGACCATTGATTCTGCAACCCTGATGAATAAAGGACTTGAGTTTATCGAAGCACACTTTATCTTTAATATGCCGCCGGCAAAGATTGATGTTGTTGTGCATCCTCAAAGTATGATTCATTCGCTAGTCGAATATGAAGATGGATCACTGATTTCTCAGATGGGTAGCGCGGATATGGCGATTCCAATTGCCCATGCATTAGCTTACCCTGAACGAATCATCTCAGGCGCGAGTTTTTTAGATTTAACGAAGATGCCCCCATTGACTTTTGAAGCCCCTGATTTGACACTTTTCCCGGCACTTCGTCTAGCACAAGAAGCCTTAGTTGCAGGAACGGCGCATTTAGTTGCTCTTAATGCGGCGAATGAGATTTTTGTGGCGAAATTTTTAGCGCAGGAGATCGAATTTGTAGAGATTGCCCAAAACGTGGCGAGGATCTTAGAACGAGTCACGATTTCTGATTCTGATTTACAAGATGAAGAGGCGCTTCTCTCTTTTGATGTGAAGATCAGAGCAGAAGCAGAAAATATGTGTTAAATTAAGGTATTAGTGATGGGGTAGTAAGGTAATGATGACATTTTTTAACGCTATTTGGGGTTTTCTAATTTTAATGGGCGTACTGGTCACGCTGCATGAGTTTGGGCATTTCTATGTGGCCAAGAAGTTAGGTTTTAAAGTGCTCACTTTTAGTATCGGTTTTGGTAAAAAACTCTGGAGCCGTACAGGGAAAGATGGCGTTGAATATCGTATCGGCCTTATTCCATTAGGGGGTTATGTCGCTATGCTCGATGAGCGTACGCACGAAGTGAAGCCTGAAGAGCAATCATTAACTTTTAATGCTCAACCGCTTTGGAAACGCGCTTTAGTGGTGGCAGCTGGTCCTGGAGTGAATCTTCTCTTCGCTGTTATTTTGCTATTTGGTCTTTATCTCTACGGGTTACCGGCTCTGAAAGCAAAGATTGATACACCGCCTCCCGAATCTACTTTAGCGATCGCGGGGTTTGAGCGTGGTGATGAGATTGTGGCAATTGAAGGACAATCTGTTAAAACCTTTGAAGAGATGATGATGGGATTTGTGGAGCATCTCAATGATGGCAAAGCGGCGGTGGATGTTGTTCGTGATGGGCAATTAAAATCATTGCAAATTGATATGGCGGATCCGCTCTATCTGCGTGCAGGCAGTTATGTTGATACACAATTAGGTGTGAAGCCTTATCTTCCGATTATCCCTTCTGTGATCGGATTAGTGGTTGAAGATGGTGCTGCGAGTAAGGCGGGTATTGAAAAGGGGGATCAAATTGTCGCAATCGAAGAAACCCCGATCGAGAGCTGGCAGCAGCTATTAGGCTATATGCATCAATTAGGGCAGAATCAGTCTGATAATGAAATCCTCTTAAATGTGGCAGTATTAAGAGATCAGCAGATCTTACCGCTTACGATTCCATTGACGCGTGGTGAATCAGGGTTTCGCTTAGGTGTCGGAACAGGGGAGCTTTCTCCTGAAACATTAGCTGAATTTGAAACGATTCGAACCTTGCAGCAATACTCTCCTTTAGATGCGCTTGGTTATGCGCTGCAAGATACTTACCGTAACTCGCTTTTAATTTTTAAGTTTATTAAGCGGATGTTTACAGGTGAAGTACATATTAATACGATGGCAGGGCCTGTGACGATCGCAGAGGTTGCCGGTGATCGTTTAAGTGCTGGTTGGGTCTACTTTATTCAATTAATGGCAATTTTTAGTGTTAATTTAGGAATTTTAAATTTATTACCGCTACCGGTATTAGATGGTGGACGGTTAGTAGGATTTGGGATTGAAGCGGTTGTAGGTCGCGATAAAATCCCTAAAAAGCTCTCCTTATGGGTGATGCAAATCGGTGCATTATGCCTCTTTCTATTTATGGCATTGATCGTTTTATATGATGTTACTAAATGGTTTTAAGAGGATAAATATTGGTTTTTTTGTAGTTATTCGGTATATTAACGCAGTTTATAGATGCATTTCTATGCCCTAATGATAGAGAATTTTAAAATGGCAATTGTCGATATAAAGAAAGTTTTATTTGCAACAAGTTTACTCTTAGGCTCTGCTGCTTTTGCACAAAAGTATGAAGTGAGGGATGTGCAATTAGAAGGCCTTGAGCAGATTAATCCTGGTTTAGTTTTTACGACTTTAGGATTAAATCCTGATGCGGAAATACAAAGAGGAAATGTCAAAGATATCGTTGAAAAACTTTATGCGACGGGGCTATTCAAGAATATTGTGGTGAAAACGGAGAATGGACGGATTTTAGGCCGTGTTATGCCACAATCGATTACAGTGCAAGTAGCAAGACCGAAGCAGAGCTCAGTGCGCCAAGGTGGTATGTTTGGGAATATTCGTACAGAAGCGAGTGAACCTGAAATTGAATATGTGTATGAAGAGATCCCTTGTACGATTGAAGATCCTCGTTGTCAGCCAAGAGAGCAAGTGGTTCGTTCAGATTTAATTATTGAGTTACAAGAGTTTCCAGTGCTCTCAAGAATTACCTTTAATGGAAATCGTGATCTTAAAGATAAGCAGTTGTCAGAAGTGGTCAGTGCGGCTAATTTAAGAGCAGGTGATACGCTTAGTGAAGCAGCATTAGAAAATGCAAAAAATAATATGCTCAAAGCTTATGAAACACGGGGTAAATATGCGATCAATATTGAACCTAAGATTATTGAATTACCACGTAATCGTGCCGAAGTGCAGTTCAATATTTCAGAAGGACGTACCGGCCAGATTGAAAAAATTAATTTTACTGGTAACCATAATATCTCAGATAGTACGCTTTTAAGACAGATGCGCGTTCGGGAATCGAGCTTTAAAACACTCTTCTCATCGGCAGATCGCTACGATCCTTATACCATTCAGGAAGAGCTGGATAAAGTTCAAGACTACTATCGTAATAATGGTTATTTAAAAGCAGAAGTCAATTATTCAAGTGCCACTATTAGCCCAGAGAAAGATTCAGTCTATCTTGATATTGATATTAATGAAGGCAAAAAATATCATTTTGGGA
Organism: Ignatzschineria larvae DSM 13226; assembly: GCF_038500265.1. NCBI lineage: Bacteria > Pseudomonadati > Pseudomonadota > Gammaproteobacteria > Cardiobacteriales > Ignatzschineriaceae > Ignatzschineria > Ignatzschineria larvae. Next base: position 466,734 of record NZ_CP150637.1, read on the forward strand.
CTTTTGATGTCGTAGGTAATTACCCTTCAGTAGACAAAGATGAGTTGATGTCTTTGATTGACATTAAAGAGGGTGGCTTATATCGTCTTCGCAATGTCACGGCAAGTATTAAGGCGCTGCAAGACCGCTTAGGTGATGAGGGTTATGCGCAAGCACGCATTAATGCTATTCCCAAAATTGATGAAGAGAATGATACGGTTTCTTATTCTTTTGCCATCGACCAAGGCGAACGCATTTATGTTAACCGAATTAATATTGAAGGCAATGACCGTACCCGTGATGAAGTATTCCGTCGTGAATTGCGTCAGATGGAAGGCGGGCGCTTTGTTGCTAGTGATATCGAGCGCTCACGAGTGAGAATTCAACGTTTAAGTCATGTTGAAGATGTACAAGTGGCAACAGAGCCTGTGGCTGATGGTGTTGTGGATTTAACCTACAAAGTTAAAGAGCGTAGCGCCGGCTCAATTACATTCGGTTTAAGCTATGGTATGGATAGTAAGTTTGGTATCAATGGTGGATTTAATCAGCCAAACTTTATGGGAACCGGTCATGAACTCAATCTCCAAGCTGAAACTAACAAGAGTGGTAGCTACTACGGTATCGACTATATGAATCCATACTTTACTAAAGATGGATTAAGTGCTGGTGTTTCATTAGCTTATAATAAGCAAAAACATGATTACGATGATACGGGGAACTATATCGCCGATGGCCTGTCACTCATGTTTAACTTCGGATATCCGGTCAGCGAGTATACAGCAATTCGTGCAGGTATTGGTTATGAGCGTTTAAATTTAAAAACAACACATTCATCACCTGCTGAAGTTGTAGAAGCGATTAGTGGTTCATATTGCGGTAACGGAGCCTTCTGTCCGGATGGTACCCCGCTTTATAAGAGTAAGCGTAACCTCTATCGTGCAAACCTTGGGATTGTTCGCGATACTCGCAATAGAACGGTATTTGCCTCAGAAGGAACGCTTAATAGTGCAACTTTATCAGGAACCTTACCAGGGTCAACGGATCGATTCTATAAATTACATCTAAAACATCAGAGTTACTTCCCATTAACAGATACGGATGATTATGTATTCTCTCTACGAGCTGATGCGATGGCAGGTTGGGGATATGGCTCAACGAAGAATTTGCCTTTCTATGAAAATTATTATGCCGGCGGTTTAGGGACCGTTCGAGGTTTTCGTGGTAGCTCTATAGGTCCTAAATATCCAGGCACTAATGATTCGAAAGGAGGGGCATTCCGTTACAATGCAACTGCTGAAATGATTATGAAAGTACCGGGATTTGTCGATAATAATAATGTCCGTTGGAGTATCTTCTTCGATGCTGGTAATGTGACTTCAAAACCGAGTAAACCTGAATGGGGTGATGTAAAATATTCAGCGGGTATGAGTTTTGTTTGGCTCTCTCCACTTGGCCCCCTTGCATTCTCTTATGCAAAACCATTTAAAGTGAAAGATGACGATCGTGAACAAAAATTCCAATTCTCGATTGGTATTCCTTACTAATTTGATTGATGAAAAAATTGATGGCAATGAGACTATTTCGTAAAGGGGCAGCCGTCTGTATGATGGCTGCTCTCCTTCTTTTCTCCCCTTCAACTTTTGCGAAAGAGTTAAAAGTAGGGGTCGTTGATATTAATGTTTTACTTGAGAAATATATTGAGGAGAAGGATATCTATTCACTCTTAAATGAGGAGTTTTTCGCCCGTGATCAATATCTTCTCAATAAACGGGATCAGATCGAAAGTTTACGGCGTGAGCTCATGAATAGTAGTGCTGAGCAAGCGAATACTCGAGAGTTAGAGCGAACGATTGTCAACTTAGAGCGGGAATTTGTGCGCCTTAGTAACGATACAAGACAAGAGTTTAATCTTCGTAAAAATGAAGAGCTCTATAAACTGCAAAGAGAGATTAACCAAGCGATTTTACAATATGCGAAAGATAATGATTATGATCTGATTTTAGAATCAGGTCTGCTCTTTGCCAAAGAGAGTCTCTACTTAACCGAACCTATTTTTCAAACATTAGTCAAAGAGCGACAGGAGTCCGCCAATGAAGCAGAGTAAGCAGATGAGATTACAGGAGATCTTTGATTATTTACGGGAGAAAGGTGAAGCGGTTACATTGCAAGGCGATGGTAATATCCTAATTGAGGGGCTCTCAACGATTCAACACGGCGGAGATCATACGCTCTCATTTTTTCATAATCCTCGTTACCGACAATATTTAGAAACGACAAAAGCAGCCGCAATTTTAGTGGATGCTCGTAATGCGGAGCATGTGACACAAGCAGCGATTGTGTGTGCGAATACCCATGTGGCTTGGGCTTATGTGACACAATTGTTTCAAGAGGATTACCGGAGTTTTTCAGGCATTCATCCAACCGCCATTATTGCCGAGAGTGCTGTGATCGAATCTGATGTAACTATTGGTGCTTATAGCGTGATAGGTGAACATGTCGTCATTGGCAAAGGGAGTTATATTGATGCGCACTGCACCATTGAACGTAATGTCAGAATGGGGGAAGAATGTTATCTCTTTTCCAATGTGACGGTACGTTATGCCTGTCAGTTAGGGAATCGTGTTGTACTGCATCCCAATGCAGTGATTGGTGCAGAAGGCTTCGGTTTTGCACGGGGTAAATCGGGTTATATTAAGGTGGCGCAATTAGGTCGCGTGATTCTAGCAGACGATGTGGATATTGGCGCTGGAAGCTGTATTGACCGAGGTGCTATCGAAGATACGATTGTTGGACGGGGTACTAAAATTGATAATCATGTTCAATTAGGGCACAACTGTATTGTGGGTGAAAATACTGTGATAGCAGGTTATACCGGTATTGCTGGTTCTACCGATATTGGCAATAATGTGGTCATTGGTGGCGGAGTTGGCATGAATGGTCACATGAAAATTGAAGACAATGTTGTTGTGACGGGCGGTACACAAGTAAGCCAGCCCTTGAAAGCAGGAAAGGTCTATTCATCAATTCCACCTGTATTAGAGAATAAGGAATGGCGCTATAATAGTGCAAGAATTAAACGATTAGGCGATCTTTTTGATCGGGTAAAACACCTTGAAACAGCGTTTAAGGAGTTAAAAGAAGAAGGTTCGAAGGAAGAGGGTTCAAAAGAAGATTAATCAGTGGTTGAATAGGTTGCATATGCCCCATCAACAGCAATCTGTTTTGTAGTGAAAATTGCAAAGAAGGCAATAGCTATAAATGTAATAATAAGAATGTGAAAAAAGAGTGAAAGACTCGCTACAATTTTACACCATAGTTTTAATTAGGCTATTCAATAAACAATAAAGAAGAAATAAAGAGAATAATAATTATGAGCGATAATAAAGTCATTGATATCAACGAAATTATGCAGTACCTACCTCATAGGTATCCTTTTTTAATGATTGATCGTGTGCTTGATTACACGGCAAATGAAATGTTACACGCTCGTAAAAATGTGACATTCAATGAGCCTTATTTCCAAGGCCATTTCCCTGTTAAGCCCATTATGCCTGGTGTGATGATTTTAGAAGCGCTTGCGCAAGCAACAGGAATCTTAAGCTTTAAATCTGTAGAAGATTATGATTCAACAGATCAATCGATCTACTATTTTGTGGGGATTGATAAAGCGCGTTTTCGTCGCCCTGTAGAGCCAGGTGATACACTTGATCTTAAAGTACAGTTTTTGCGTGCTAAGCGTGGCATTTGGGCTTTTGAAGGCAAAGCATATGTTGATGGGCAACTTGTCTGCCAAGCGGAATTGATGTGTACCCGTCGCGAGGCATTTGAATAATGACAAATTCTCTCATTCATCCAACTGCGGTGATCGATCCTACGGCAGAGCTTGATCCTAGCGTAAAAGTTGGGCCTTTCTGTGTGATAGGGCCAGAAGTTAAAATAGGTCGTGGAACAGTACTCACTTCTCATGTGGTGATTCAAGGGCCGACAACCATTGGTGAAGATAATACTTTTTACCAGTTTTGTTCTATTGGCGAAGTGCCGCAAGATAAGAAATTTAAAGAAGGCGATCGTGTTTTTCTTGAGATTGGTGATCGAAATACGATTCGCGAATATGTCAGCGTAAGTCGCGGTACGATTCAAGATCAGGGTATTACCAAAATTGGGGATGACAACTGGATTATGGCTACTTGCCATATTGCCCATGATTGTATTGTCGGTAATCGAACGATTTTTGCCAATGGGGCTTCACTTGCAGGTCATGCTGTGATCGAAGATGATGTGATTTTGGGTGGTTACTCTATGATCTATCAGCGTTGTCGTGTGGGTGAGGGGGCAATTACAGGCTTCTCATCAGGTATTCATCGTAATGTTCCCCCATTTATTACAGCTGCGGGTTATCGCGCGGTTCCTTCAGGGATTAATGCTGAAGGCCTTCGTCGCCGGAATTTCTCGGCAGAGGCGATCAGAGCTACCAAGGAGGCGTATCGTTTTCTTTATCGCAAAGATCTTACCTTACAAAATGCGATCACTGAGATTAAGGGATTAGTGCCTGAAGCACCGCATTTAGCGAAAATGGTGAAATTCTTAGAAGAGACAGAAGATCGCGGGATTATTCGCTAGAGATTGTCAGTAAAGCGGTGATTGCAACAAAACAGGGATCTTGAAAAAGATCAGAAAATCAAAAAGATCGTGCTGTGAAGCGATGTCAAAAGAAAATAGGAAGAGAAAATAGATGATAGATAGCGTTTTGGATAGAGAGTCCGGCGCTTTATCAAAGGGCTATTTTCTCTTTTCTATTATGAGATGACTGTGATTGATATTATTCTGATCATCGTAATAGGATGTATAGTAAATTGGGTTTAAGAAAAATGTTTTTTATGTAGTGAGTATGGAGCTTTAAAAGAACATTAAACCGTATTAAATAACACTTGCAAGATGCCGGATAGAACAGTTTTCTCGCCTCGATCAGTTGATGCGCCGGCATTTAAATGAGCTTATTTTGAACCGATCTTATTAGAGTTTCATTGTAAAACATTTCGATATTCATTAGATAAAGGTATAGCGATGCAACAAGTAGTAGATGATCAAGTGACACAGCGTGCGCCTGTCTTTATGTTGGTGGCAGGTGAGCTATCTGGCGATCTACTCGGTGGCGGTTTGATCCGAGCATTGAAGCAGGCTTACCCTAAGGCTTCTTTCTTTGGCATTGGTGGCCCTGAGATGATGAAAGAAGGGCTTGAATCTTTAGAGCCGCTAGAAACCTTGTCGATTATGGGATTAGTGGAAGTGTTAAAAGAGCTTCCGAAACTGTTTCGCGTGAAAAAGCGACTAGTTGAAGCCGCAAAATCGCAAAAACCTTGCTGTTTCATCGGTATTGATGCCCCTGATTTTAATCTACGTTTGGCGAAGGATTTAAAATCATTAGATATCACCACATTTCAATACGTTTCTCCCTCTGTTTGGGTCTGGCGTGAAGGCCGAGTAAAGGGAATCCGTAAAGTGATTGATCGAGTGCTCTGTCTTTTTCCTTTTGAGGTGGATTTTTATCGAAAACACCAAGTGGATGCAGTTTGCGTTGGTCATCGATTAGGGGATGAGATTCCTTTAGCTGTTGATTCTACTCAAGCGCAGCAAGCTTTAGGATTGATGCCGGAAAATTCCGATCTGAAAACACGTTATGTGGCTGTTTTACCAGGAAGTCGTCGAGGTGAGATTAGCCGGTTATTGCCGGTCTTTTTACAAGCAATAGAGTCGATGAGCCAACGAGATTCTTCTCTTCGATTTCTGATTCCGGCAGCAACACCTGCGATCTATGAGATGATTATGGCAATGGTTCACTCTATGCCGGCACCACTACAAAAGCGCATTTGTGTATTTCATGGGGAATCGCGCAATGTCATGGCCGCCTCTGAAACTGTGCTCTTAGCGTCAGGCACAGCGGCACTTGAGGCGATGCTATTGAAGAAAACAATGGTAGTCTGTTATCGTTTCAATGCCTTTACCGCTTGGCTTGCGCCGAAGATTGTGAAGATTAGTCATTTCTCATTGCCCAATATTTTAGCGGGAAGTTCCCTTGTGACTGAGCTCTTTCAACAAGCGGTCACGCCGGAGAATATCGCCAATGAGATGGTGAAAGCGCTTGCGGATAATGATGAAAACCGGGTGACCATTGCCAAATTTACTGAGCTTCATTATGCATTGCGCCGGAATGCTGATAATGCGGCGGCAGATGCGGTGATCTCTCTACTCAAGCAGAGAAAGATTTTGCCGAGTCCTGAATAGGTTGATCAAATAGTATAGTAATATCGGTTTAAAATAAGTTTATTCAAATGCCGGCGCATCAGTTGTAAAAAGTGAGAAAGCCGTTCTATCCGGCATCTTGCAAGTGTTGTTGCGTACGGTTTTATCTTCTTTTAAAACCCCACAATAGCTGTTGAAAAACCATTTTTCTTAAACCAAATTTTTAAACCAAATTCTTAAACCCAATTTACCATAATATCACTGCCGTGAATCCCATTTAATTCAATATAAGAAGAGAGTATATGCAACAGGAAGATTTAGCCCTTTTTACGATGGAATCGACTAAAGATAGTGGTGAGCCATTATGGATTGCCGGTGTTGATGAAGCGGGGCGTGGACCTTTATGTGGTGAGGTATTTGCTGCCGCTGTGATTTTAGATCCGGAGGTTGAGATCAGTGGTCTGGCTGACTCAAAAAAACTGACAGAAAAACGTAGAACTGCTTTAGCACTTGAAATTAAATCGAAGGCTAAAGCATGGGCGATTGCCTCAAGTTCTGTTGAGGAGATCGATTCACTCAATATTTTGCAAGCGACTTTACTGGCTATGCGCCGAGCCGTTGAAGGATTAGCGATTGAGCCTGATCTTCTTCGGGTCGATGGTAATCAAGATCCTAAAAGTATTATTCCGGCAACTTGTATTATCAAAGGGGATGCACTCTTTGCAGAGATTAGCGCAGCGTCTATTTTAGCAAAAGATGCGAGGGATCAATCGATGTATGAAGCAGATCAAGATTATCCTCAATATGGTTTTGCTAAGCACAAAGGTTATGGCACAAAAGCGCATTTAGAAGCGCTGAATGAGTATGGGGCAACACCGCTACATCGCACCTCTTTTGCGCCGGTGAGAAAAGCGCTAGAGAAGTTTTCACAAGCGTAATGGCAATAAATTAATAGAAAATATTATTGGGATTTTGTTACTCTGAAGACAATTAGGGGAAAACATAGTAGAATATGGCAAATTATTGAGGGAAAGGTGAACAATGAAAAATTCTAAATGGCTTGATTTTGTAGTCGGTATCTTTGTTCTAAGTGGTATTGTGGCATTTACTTGGCTTGCGTTTAATGCAAGCAATGCAACTTCTGGTTTGGGGGGCGGTAAGCCTATTCAAGTAACGGCTTCTTTTACCAACATCGGTTCGCTTAAAGTGAAAGCGCCGGTTATGATTGCTGGCGTGCGCGTAGGGCAAGTGGCAGGTATTAACTTAGATCACAACAACTATGAGGCTGTGGTATCACTCTCATTAGATAGTAGTGTTCCTATTCCTCAAGATACCATTGCCGCAATTAATACCTCGGGGTTAGTGGGAGAGCAATATATAGCCCTAGATCCCGGTGGTTCAGAGAAAGAGTTACAAAATGGCGACAAAATCCGCATGACGCAAGATGCATTTGTGATGGAGCGCCTTATTGGTCAATTGATGGCATCATTTGGAAGCGGTGGAAAGGGTGATACCGCAGACGTAGAAGAAAAGGGCAAAGATGCGCCTTTTAAACCTGCATCTCTGCTTGATTAATTGATTAGGTGATTGAGGTTATGTATTGTGATAGCTTCAATCCTATAATGAAGTTGACGAGATGACGGCAATATCTCATTCATTAGACCGGACTTTAGGGATTGTGCTCAATAAGCGGCCCTTTAAAGAGTCCGGTTTTTTAGTGGAGCTATTTACCCGGGATTATGGCCGGATTCCGCTTTTAGCACGTGGACGATCAAACCCGAAAAAACCGCTCAATTTTCTGGAACTATTTACCACGAGTGATTGGCATTTAAAAGCAGGGCAGAGCTTTCATTTCATTGAGTCAGTGGATCTTGTAACACAACGGCTATTAAGTGGTAAAGCGATCTGGACTGCATATTATCTCAATGAATTACTCTTAAAATTATTGCCACAACATCAAGAAGCACCGGCACTCTTTGAATATTATCAATTAGCTTTAGAAGCTCTATTAGAATCAGAGCAATCGGATTTAGATATTACCCCATTTTTACGACAATTTGAGTTTCAGTTATTGCGAGAATTAGGTGTTCTACCCAATTTAACTGAAGATTATGAAGGGCGGAAAGTGATCGCCGAGCGCCGTTATTATCTCTCTTTTGAAGAGGGGCTATTGCCGATCTCATTACCGGGAACCTTTCCAATTGTCGGTGAATTGATTCTCAAAATATTGGCGCAAGCGCCTTTGAGTAGAGGGGAGAGTGTCGAGTATCGTAATATGATGCGCTATCTTTTTGAACCATTATTGGAAGGAAAGCCACTACAATCCCGTATTTGGATGCAAAAACTCTACGGCAAAGGCCGGTAGAACTGCGTGATTCTAAATAGAAGTTAATTCAGTGCGGGATAGAAAGAGCGAGTCACCAGATCTATCGTGCGCCCGCAAGTGAGCAATCTCTCAACAGCTCAAACGATTATTGATCGGCGCTAATGATGTCGATCAGCAAGGCATTGAAGATGCCAAACTTGCCGGCGCGGGATTGTTAGAAGAACACGATCATTCACCCCGGCGATGCGGTAAGTTGTCTTATTCTTATCTCATTTTTCTCAATATAATCTAATTCAGTGCGGGATAGAAATAGCGAGTCACCAGATCAATCTTATACCCGCAGTTGAGTAATTCTTTAATCGCTCGGCATTGATAGTTACCGATGAATAAAAATAGCGCCTCTCACTTTATTCGTTAGTGAGAGGCTCTGTGTCGATGAGATATCAGCAAATGTGAAATCCGGATTACTCTTCCATAAATTGATCGGCGAAGTCTCGGGTTGAGAGATTCATAAAGCGAGAGAATTTGCCTTGGAAGCTGAGTTTAACAGTACCAATAGGACCATTACGTTGTTTTGCGATAATCACTTCGGCAACCCCTTTTTCAGGGGATTCATCATTATAGACTTCGTCTCGGTAGATAAAGCAGATAAGGTCAGCATCCTGCTCGATTGCCCCTGAGTCGCGAAGGTCACTCATTACCGGTCGCTTGTTCTGACGTTGCTCTAAGCTTCGGTTTAGCTGCGAGAGAACAATAACCGGTACATTGAGTTCCCTTGCCATTAATTTAAGGGAGCGGGAGATCTCGGAAACCTCCGCAACCCGCTGATCGGACATGCCGGGAACACTCATTAATTGTAGGTAATCCACCATGATAAGTCCTAGCTGACCATGATCACGTTGTAATCTCCTTGCTCTTGAACGTACTTCCGAGGGGCTTAATCCACTCGTATCATCAATAAATATCTTAGTGCGCGCAAGGGTTTGTGTGGCATCACTCAATTTTTTGGCTTCAAGGTCATTGAGTTCGCCGGTGCGAATTTTCCCCTGTTCAATGCCCCCAATGGAGGCGAACATCCGCATCACTAATTGTTCGGCTGGCATCTCTAAGCTGAAAATAGCAACGGGTTTATTGGTATACATTGCTACGCGTTCTACCATATTCATCGCAAGGGTTGTTTTTCCCATAGATGGTCGACCAGCAACGATGATCATATCACCACTTTGTAATCCGGAAGTCATCTGATCGAATTGATCCCAGCCCGTTGGGGCGCCGGTAACGCCACCTTTGGATTGCGCGAGTTCATCAATACGAGCGATAGTACTTTTTAAAACTTCTCGGATATCGATTAATCCGGCATTTTGTTTGGTGCCCTGTTCTGCAATCGCAAAGACGGCTTGTTCTGCAAATTGAATCAGCTCATTGCTTGTGCGACCTTGTGGGTTAAAGCCTGAATCAGCAATTTCCGTTCCGACACCGATTAACTGGCGGATAACAGAGCGGTCATAGACAATATTGGCATAAGCCTTAATATTGCTAACTGAGGGCATATCTTGAGCCAGGGTTGCAAGATAGGGAATGCCACCTATCTCCTCGAGCAACTCACGCTGTTTAAGATCATCGCTGACGGTTAGAATGTCGACAGACTGATTTTCATGATAGAGCGACTGAATCGTTTCAAAGATAATGCGGTGGTTTTTACTATAAAAATCACCAGGTCCCAAAATGCCATCGATGCGATCCCACGCATCTCGATCGATCAATAATCCTCCTAGGACAGCCTGCTCTGCTTCGATAGAGTGGGGCGGGGTTTTTATTTGGGAAAGATCGGAATCATATGATTGTCTATTTTGCATAGGTCCTACTGATAGAGATAAATACTATAAAAAACCAGATATCAGCTACATGTTGAGCTGTAAAAGTGGCCTATTTTATCATAGATAGGGAGCCTACATGCTAAAATATACTTGACTTAAAAGGATTGATCTAAAAAGCATAATATTCTAATATTGCGGTTAAATAAATATTATCAATATTGTGTCAATAATAGAAATTGACATATATTTTAGTGATTTACAAATATTGGGTTGCAATTTTATATAACGGCTATTAGACTATTTCAATTCAAACAGGTTTAGTTGTACAGTCTGTAATTTACGGACATCAAGAGGTCAGGTGACATGGATAATAAATTAATCATCACAGATACAGAAACATATATAGAAAAGCATAATGAGATTATTTGTGATAATCGTCGTAATCTTCTCAAGTTAGCATCAGGTGTTTTAGCAGGGTCAGCAGTATTTGGCGTTTTTGGTTTAAATCCAGCACTTGCAAAACAGGCGCTTTCAAATGAGCGCGAGTTGGTGATTTATACACCGGCATTAGGCGAAACAACGCGCACTGTATATTGGGTTCCAGGTGAAGGTTATATTCGCGAATCACTCGATGAGATCTCTTGGGCGCTTCGTGATAGAAGAACTAAAACTGCAAAATTATATGACCCGCATGTATTAGATCAACTTTATGCATTGACCTTACAATTAGGTTACGGCAAACCTGTTCACGGTTTAAGTGGTTACCGTTCAAACAAAACCAATGAAATGCTCCGTCACACAATGCGTGGAGTTGCGAAGAGCAGTTTCCATACTAAGGCAAAAGCGATCGATATTCGTATGCCTGGTATCTCTACACGGAATTTAAGAAATGCAGCGCTTTCGCTTAAAGCAGGCGGTGTCGGCTACTATAGTCGTTCGGCATTTGTTCATATCGATAGCGGACAAGTGAGAACTTGGGGTAGCTAAATCAAGTTTAGAATCTATAAAGGCCATTCTTCGGAATGGCTTTTTTTGTGGGAATGAATTTTAGGAATAGGATGAAAGTTTAAGAGGGATGGACTAAATATGGCTAAAGAGATCAAACAGCCGACACAAGAGTTGGAAACCCCATTAGGTCGAAATAACGTGAAGATCACAAAACGGGAACGCATTTTAGATAGCTTTTTTAAAGTCGATGCTGTGACTGTGGAGCATGATTGTTTTAATGGTGGGCGTTTTCATAATGTCCGCCGAGAAGTGATTCAACGTGCAGATACGGTCAGTGTCTTGCTCTATGATTCCCAGCATGATCTTATTCTCTTTGTATCGTCAGATACGAGTGCCTTTACTAGATCGAGCTGATCGACAAAGCCCTTGGACGGTAGAGATCATTGCTGGTACTATCGATTGGCAAGCAACGCCAGAGCAAGTAGCGAGAGCGGAAGCGAAAGAGGAAGCGGGGGTTGAGCTTGAATCGTTGATTCCGATCTATAGTTACTTCCCCTCAACCGGTAGCGATGCCGGTAAAATGCATCTCTATCTTGGGTTATGTGATCTCTCGAATGCCGGCGGTTATTATGGGCTTGAGGAGGAAGGGGAAGATATTGAAGCTTTTGTGGTTTCAAGAGCGCGAGCCTTTGAAATGCTAGATGAAGGGGTCTTAGATAATGGCTTTACCATGATTGCGATGCTCTGGTTGCAATTGCATTATCAAGATTATTTGCAATCATCATAATTCAATCTGATCAGTCTCTCATCATAAAAAAATCATAAACAGAATCACAATAATATTAGATGAGGCTTTATCGAAAATTGAGCTATACTGAAGTTCATTTAGAATAATAAGGAGGAATCGATGTTATTACATATCCATCCAGAGACACCTCAAGCAAGATTGATTGAGCAAGCGGTTGATATTTTGCAAAATGAAGGGATATTGGTCTATCCCACTGATTCAAGTTACGCTATTGGTTGTATGATTGGGAATCAAAAAGGAATGGATCGAATTTTGAAAATTCGCCAAGAGAGTAGTAAATCACACTATTTCTCCTTAATGTGTCAAGATCTCTCTTCATTATCGCATTATGCATTAGTGGATAATCCGCAATATCGTCTATTAAAAGCGATATTGCCGGGGCCTTATACCTTGATTTTGAAAGGGACAAGAGAAGTTCCGAAAAAACTTTTAATGCCTAAAAGAAATACAGTAGGACTTCGTGTACCAAATCATGTTATAATCCAAGCTGTTTTAGCGGCGCTCAAGGCTCCTATCCTCTCAACGACGCTAAAAGTGCCTGGTTATGAAGCATATGAGCTCAATAATGCTTCAATGATCGATGAGATTATCGGCCAACATGTCGATGGGATTATTGATGGAGGCGCTTGTAGCATGGAGCCGACAACCGTAGTAGATTTGAGCAATGGTGCTCCAGAAGTATTACGTCAAGGGCAAGGTTCTACGACTTTATTTGAATAAAAGTGGTACCAATATCTAATTATTGGTGTATAATGCTTTGCTTAGAATAAATCTGGGTAAGATGGTTATTACATTAGAAGGTTTTACAAATGAATATTATTAAACAATTAGAGCAAGAAGCAATGCAAGGCAAAGAGCTTCCTGCTTTCAACCCTGGCGATACTATCATCGTAAATGTTCGGGTTAAAGAGGGTGATCGCGAGCGTATTCAGGCATTTGAAGGCGTTGTAATCGCAATTAAGAGCCGTGGATTAGGCTCTTCATTCATCGTTAGACGTATTTCTCATGGTGTAGGCATGGAACGTACTTTCCAAACTTACAGCCCATTGATCGCAAGCATCAGCGTTAAACGTCGTGGTAGCGTTCGTCGTTCGAAACTCTACTATCTTCGCGAGCTTTCAGGTCGTGCAGCAAGAATCAAAGAGAAATTACCAGCGCGCAAAACTGCAGCGACTGCATAATTTACTCAATTATTCTTTCGAGAAGAGCCTTGGTGATTTATCATCAAGGTTTTTTTCTGTCTTAATTTTTTACTTATTTATTTAGAATTCATAAGAGTATTCATCGCATCGCCGGGGAGAATGATCCCGTTCTTTTTGCAATCGAGCTCCGGCAGTTGTAGCGCTTTTAGCGCTGAGAATACAGATGATGTATCTTGAAAAAATCGGGTTCTTTCAGCAATCGTGTACTGTCAGGTTTTGCATTTCTTGATACCGGTGGATACCCATTTGAGCAGTTGAGAGATTGCTAACCTGCGGGCGCTCGATTTGTCTGGTGGCTCGGTTGTCCTATCCCGCACTGAGTTAACCTGAATTTGTAATATAAAATGTAATCAATGAGTTGCTGGTATTTTGCGGAAAAATCCCCATATATCTAGAAATATTGGTATGATTTGATAAAACTTTCTAAAGGAGTTTTAGAATGATTCCCTTCTTGCAAAATTAAAGGAGTGCTATGTTTAAACGAATTTTATTATGGGCGGGTATGAATATTGCCGTCATCGCTGTCATTACGATTATCCTTAAAATTACGGGGTTAGATACAGCTATCTCGGGCGGTCGAGGTTATGGGCCTATGTTACTAGCTTGTGCTGTTGTCGGTTTTGCCGGTTCTATGATCTCGCTCTTGATGTCAAAGAGTTTAGTGAAGCGGACAATGGGGGTTCATATTATCGAATCCCCTCAAAGCGAATTTGAAGCTTGGTATGTGAATACTGTGAAGCGTCAAGCGGAGATGCTTGGCATTAATACTCCAGAAATCGGTATTTTTGACTCTCCTGAGCCGAATGCTTTCGCAACGGGTGCTAGTAAAAATAATTCACTTGTGGCGATTAGTACTGGCTTGATGAGTGTTATGAATAAAGATGAGATCGAAGCAGTCGTTGGACATGAGATGGCACACGTGGCAAATGGTGATATGGTGACTATGGCGCTATTGCAAGGCGTTCTCAATACCTTTGTCGTATTCTTCTCGCGAATTATTGCCGAAGTCGTCGCTTCTCGCGGTAATTCAGAGGGCAATGCAACGAGTTCAGGTGTCTACTTTATTACCACCTTAGTATTACAGGTGGTCTTTGGCTTCTTAGCGCAAATTATCGCAAGTTGGTTCAGTCGTCATCGGGAATTTAGAGCGGATGCCGGCGGTGCAAAACTCACATCTAATCAGCAAATGGCCAATGCCTTAGATGCACTACGTCGTCGCCCTGAGATGAATCAAGATCTACCAGGAGAGTTTGCGGCGTTTGGTTTTACGGGGTCAATTCGTAACCTCTTTAGTACGCATCCACCATTAGAGAAGCGTATTGAAGCGCTATTAGCAGCAGATCAGCGTGGTTAGTTAGGGCTTTTCATCATCTCTGAGTATGACGATGATGGAAGTGATCAAGGTTTATTAAAGCTTATCCAAACCAATCAAAGCCTCAAGGAAATAGATTTCTTGAGGCTTTTTCTATGGGAACGAGAAAATTATGAAAATGAGAAAATATAGTAAATTTGATTTAAGAAAAATGGCTTTTAAGTAGCTATTATGGGGTTTTAAAAGAAGATAAAACTGTGCTGAACAACACTTGCAAGATGCCGGATAGAAGAGCTTCCTTGCCTTGATCAGCTGATGCGCCGGCATTTGAATAAGCTTCTTTTAAACCGATATTACTATGATCGATGGGAGTTTAAATCGTGCTGAATCTTAAATAAAACTTGTTAAGAGGCTTGCTGCACGTTGGAGAATAGGGAGATTATTAGCAATCACTTCATCGGCTTGTTGTTGGAGTGAGTGAATATTGATATTGAGTGCGGCAACTATATGGCCGCTTTTATCAAATACGGGTACGGCAATAGAGTAAAGGCCAATTTCAAGTTCTTGATTAATCAGTGCATAACCTTGTGTTTTCACTTCATCAAGTTTTTTAAGAAGTGCTTCAATCTCATAGATCGTATGTTCGGTATAAGGGCGAAGCTGTGATCTATTAAGGATCTCAAGTTGCTTCTCGACAGGCTCTGCGGCAAGGAGTACCCGTCCCATAGAAGAGCAATAAGCAGGAAGGTGGCTACCAATCGTCAAGGTATCTGCGATAATACGACCATTATTCACAGAAGCGCGGGCGATATAGATAATCTCATTGTGTACTAAAATCGCCATTGATGCTGGTGCATTCGCTTCTCGAGCCATGTTTTCTAAGATCGGTTGAGCGATATTGGGTAGGCTCTGTGATGCTAAGTAGCTATGAGCAAGGGTGAGAATTTTAGAGGAGAGCTCATAATAGCGATCTTCCTGTATCACATAGCCGAGCTGTAGTAACGTGTAGAGTCCTCGGCGGACGGTTGCGCGCGGGAAGTTTGTGACTTTTGCAATATCAGAGATCGTCATCGGACGTTGACTGATAGAGAGAATTTGAAAGATCATCATGCCCCTTGCAAATGCAGTGATAAAATCGGAATCCTCTGCGTGTTGTTTAAGAATGGGATTCATTTCATCAATAATGGCTTGGTACATAGAATCTCTCTATTGCTGGTCAATCTAATAGGGTTCTGTTTGTAGAGATCTATATATAATGAGGCTACAAACATCTGTTAGTGCGCTCTATAATAAGGGATTTTTGTAATAATCGCTATTGTTCTACGGTAATCATTGGAAAGAAACCGATCGTCACTCGATCTTGATCACCATAATCTTTCACCGTTCGAATCTCGGTATAGCCACGTTCTTGCATTCTCAGTTGCAATGCTTTTCGCTGATCATATCCATGCTCAAGAAGCAGGTATCCGCCTTTGCGGAAGTAGTTTGGTGCGGTATCAATGAGATGATAGAGATCTGCTAATCCTCGCTCATGTGCGATAAGTGCCCGCTTAGGTTCAAACTTGACGCCGTCCCCATCAAGATGTTGATCGAGCGGATCAATATAGGGGGGGTTAGAGACGATCATATCAAAGTGATGCTGCGGTAATGCGGAAAACCAATCGCTCTGAAACCAGTTAATCTCTAACTGATTTCGCTCACCATTTATTTTTGCGATCTTGAGCGTTGTTTCATAATAATCCACTGCTGTGACAGCAATATCTGGCCGGCATTTTTTGAGCGCTAAGGCAATAGCGCCACTACCGGTCCCTAAATCGAGTAAGCGATAATCAGTTTGTGTTGCTTGCGGCATCAGTGAGAGCGCTTGATCGACAATAATCTCGGTATCATCTCTTGGAATTAATGTCTCTTGATTCACTTGAAAAGATAAGCCATAAAATTCTCGTTCACCGGTAATATAGGCAAAAGGCTCACCATTAGCCCGCTGTTCAAGCATATTGAGATATTGTTGATAGGTTTCTAGCGTGATCTCTTTTTCTGGGAAGGCAATGAGGTAGCTTCGATTCACTTTCAGTGAGAAAGCGAGAAGAAGGGCGGTTTCAAATGGAGGATTGGGGAGATGTTGAAGTTTCTCTGTTCCGAGAGTGAGTGCTTCTGCAATCGTAATCATCATAGTACGCTTTGATAAGAAAGGGGATGAGTTAGCCGATAAGCCGGGTTCTGTCGTGGATAATCATTCATCTAGGACTAGGATTGCTCCTAGTCTCAAGCGACCTACCCGAGTACAACGCGGATCACGTCTAATGTACTCCTATTTGGTCTTGCTCCAGGTGGGGTTTACCTCAGCTACGAAGAGTCACCTCTCGTACGGTGCGCTCTTACCGCACCTTCTCACCCTTGCCGAGATCTAACGATCTTTAGGCGGTTTAATTTCTTCAGCACTTTCCATGAGCTCACGCCCTCTAGACGTTATCTAGCACCTTGATCCGAGGAGCCCGGACTTTCCTCTAGCCTCTAATGAGACGAGCGATTATCTGGCTAACTCAAGTCGCACATTGTGCCTAATTTTGCGCCTTAACGCAATGTTTAAATCTTATTTGTGAATAAATGACTTTAAGGAGATTCTGTTATTGAAAAGTATTAGAGGAAGAAGTTGTTGAAAGCAATAAAACTGATTCATCGCCGGGGAGAATGATCTCGTTCTTCTAACAATCTCGTGCCGGCAGTTTGAGCAATTCCTGTTGCTGAAGATGTTAAATTCATCTTATGCCGACAGTTTGAGCAATTCTTATTGTTGAGGGTGTTAAATCTATCCTGTGTTGGTAGTTTAAACAATTGTGAGTGTTGAGGGATTATAAAATCGCTCACCTGCGGGCGCGCTCTTGATCTGGTTGCGGGATCGTTCTATCCCGCCTTGTGACTGCTTCTATTTATAATGACTAAGATAATGAATCGCATCGCCGGAGGGAATGATCCCCGTTCTTCTAACAATCTCGCGCCGGCAGTTTGAGCAATTCCTATTGCTGAGGATGTTAAATTCATTCTATGTCGGTAGTTTAAACAATTGTGAGTGTTGAGAGATTAGAAAATCGCTCACTTGCGGGCGCTCTCTTGATCTGTGGCGTGATCATTCTATCCCGCCTTGTGTCAGCTCTTATTTGAATCGGAAAGTAATAGAGGTTGCATTGATTTAAAAAGTTTATATCTCTGTATCTTCTTGACCAATCAGCCTATGATTATAAGGTAGAATGAAATAGAGAATATAAGATAAGAATAGGGAAGGGAGAGATAATAATGAGTACAGAAATACTCTCAGAGAAGGAGAATCGGTCGAAGCGATTGCTGCCGGTGATTTTGGCGATAGCGATTTTTATGCAGATGCTCGATACCACAATTCTTAATACAGCATTGCCGAGTATTGCATTGAGTCTAAATGAGCCAGAATTAAAGATTCAGTCGATTCTCATCAGTTATACTTTAGTATTAGCCATCTGCGCACCGATTAGTGGAGTTGTTGCCGATAAGATTGGAACACGATACACCTTTTTACTCGCAGTGATCTTTTTTACGCTAGGATCATTATTGGCTGCGCTTTCGATGAGCTTAACGCAATTAACGCTCTCTCGGATTTTGCAAGGAGTTGGTGGCGCGATGTTGACGCCAGTTGCGCGTCTTGCTTTGATGAAAGCTTATGATCGTAAAGATTATCTGCGCGTGATTAATTATGCAATTACGCCGGCATTGATCGGACCGATTCTAGGGCCTCTATTAGGAGGCTATCTGGTGCAATATGCGAGTTGGCATTGGATCTTCTTGATTAATCTACCGATTGGGTTGATTGTCTTGATTCTAGCGGCATTCTTTATGCCTGATTTCAGAGGCGCACCATTTCATTTTGATCTTCGAGGATACATTATCTTCGCATTGGCGATATTCCTCATTACCTTTGGGCTTGAATACTCTATTCGAGGAGAGATTAAGTGGTTAGCCATACCGATGATTCTCGGTGGCTTCTTCTTTCTTGTTTGGTATTGGTTCTATGCAAAACATAAAGATAAACCGCTCTTCTCATTAACGCTACTAGATGTGCGGACATTCCGAATTGGCTTAAATGGAAACCTTGTCGCGCGTTTGGGGATTAGCGCAATGCCATTTCTATTGCCGCTCTTTTTCCAAGTGGCTTTAGGATATTCGCCAAGTGATGCGGGTTGGCTTTTAGTGCCGATTGCGGTGGGTGGATTGACGGTGAAACCGCTTGTGACGAAGATTCTATACGTCTTAGGTTATCGCCGGATTCTCATTTGGAATACGGTATTGATTAGTCTTTTTATCATTACCATTGGGATTTTCGGGCGTGATATGCCGATGTGGGCGCTTGTGATTCAGCTCTATATTTTAGGGCTCTGTAACTCAACGCAATTTACGGCAATGAATACCTTAACGGTGGGGGATTTAGGGAAAGAACAGATGAGCAGTGGTAATAGTTTAATGGTGGTGAACCAGCAACTAGCGCTCACTTTGGGGGTTGCCTTTGCAGCGCTGTTCCTGAACTTCTATATTGCGCAGCATTGGTTTCCGACTGAAAATACCGAAAAAGCTTTCCAACTGACCTTTATTACAATGGGGGTTTTGACTTTGATTGCGACTTATATCTTTGCCAAATTGAAAAAAGAGGATGGTGATTTTCTTGCAGGCCGTAGTGTGAAGTAGTGGGTATTACTGATCAATAGCCGGCGTAATTCGATGCCGGCTACTGCATAGCTTGTCTGTTTTCTGATGATTGATCTGCTGCTGATCAATTAATCAATCAATCTATCGTTATCGCTTGATTGCACGTTGTCCGTCAGGGAAGATCATCTCGCCACGATCGACTTTGTGATTTTTGAAAGTGCCGATAAATGTGGAGCCATCGCTTAAGGTGAGTCGTCCGCGTCCATCAAAGACACCATTACGGTGTTCCCCTTCATAGATTTCACCGCTACTCATTGTGCTTTTGCCAAATCCATTGGGTTGTCCATTTTTAATGGCACCTTGATAGATAGAGCCATCGGGCGTAATAATTTTGCCGAAGCCATTCGCTTGACCTTCGATAATCTCACCGATATAGATCGATTCATTCGGTAATTTGAGATATTGACCAGGTGAAAGGGCTTTAATCTCTTGTAGCGCTTCAATGTAAGGCGCATTCGCTGCCGGTTGTGTGGGGAGATGCGTGGCGCAAGCGGAGAGTGCAAAGGCGAAAGCTGTTAGAAGTAGAAGACGTTTCATAAGACCTCATTGAGTGGGTAAGAAGACAATAATCAAGAAAAATCATCAAGAAAAAATCATCAAGAAAAAATCATCACGAAGGGAACAATAATATTGTCAGATCTTATCTGAATGCGGGAATGAGGGCAAATCCTCGTGCGTTTTTAGAGGGAATAGAAAAGGAGGAGGGAGATAATAGAATGAGGCAATAGGTGCTGAAATGGCGGATATTGAGAATGCACATAGAGAGCGCATAGACAAACATCGTATCTAAGACTAATGCTAAGACTTAAATATTGTAGAGAAAGTTTATTGAGATGAGGCTTTATAGGGGGGTATAGAGAGGAGATTTTCTATAGAGAGAATTTTAAGATGGTCGGGGCAGAGGGATTCGAACCCCCGACCCTCTGGTCCCAAACCAGATGCGCTACCAGACTGCGCTATGCCCCGCACTTAAAATGTGACTCAAATTGTGTGATGAATAGTTGCTATTCTTACAATAAGAGTGAAGAGAGTAAATTGGGGTGAACGACGGGACTTGAACCCGCGACAACCGGAATCACAATCCGGGGCTCTACCAACTGAGCTACGCCCACCATAATGATTTACTGTCTTTGGTTTCTTCTTAGAATTGTGCGCCCGATTACAATGTAATGCTTAATGGCGCGCTCGGCAGGACTCGAACCTGCTACCCTCGGCTTAGAAGGCCGATGCTCTATCCAGATGAGCTACGAGCGCTTTAAAGCACTTTAGGGCCGCATAGGAATTGTAAAATTGGTCGGGGCAGAGGGATTCGAACCCCCGACCCTCTGGTCCCAAACCAGATGCGCTACCAGACTGCGCTATGCCCCGAAAATTTTATTCTTGCTTTCCAAGAAGAACTGTATGATAGGGCATTAAAGCTAAACCGTCAAATTTTTGTTTAATCTTTAAGCGTATTTTCTCGGTATTCTCGAATATAACTTTGAATCGCTTGTAATTGTGCTTTTTCAATTGCTTCAGGAATGGCTTTTTTATCAATATCTTTGATGACAGACTGCACATCAATATGTGCAACTGCTTCTCGAATCGCTAATAGATATTCACGTTGCGGATAAGGGCGATCTGTAAAATGAAGTCGGCCTCTTGCATCGGCTTTACAAGCATCGACAAAGCGGCGTAAATTATCAGGCTTACGAATGGCATCGAGATTTTTAAGCAACTTCAGCAGCGTTTTCGGGCGAAGCTCAAAAGCTTGGTGCATCAAAAGATGATGTTCCGTCACTTTTAAAGCAATATCTCGATAATGATTGGGAACTTTTAAGCGCCGGCAAAATTCTTCCACAAGCGGAACGCCACGAATTTCGTGCATTTTATGGCTTGGCCATTCTGATTGCGGGGTAATCGCCTTCCCAAAATCGTGGCAGAGTACCGCAAAACGAGTTGGCAGATCCTCGGTCATCTTGGCAATAATTTCAAGGGCCATCATCGTATGAATCCCTGAATCAATCTCAGGATGATATTTAGCGGTTTGTGGCACGCCGAAAAGCGCATCGACTTCCGGGAAGAGGATTTTTAAGGCACCCACTTCTTGCAAGGCATAGAAGAATTGTTGCGGTTCAGCCTCGCTCAAGGCTTTATTGAGCTCTTGAAAGACGCGCTCAGGCGTGAGTGCTTCTAATTCACCATTTGCGATCATGGTTTCTACAAGGGCCTTAGTCTCTTCGGCAATGGTAAAACCATAAGGTGCATAGCGGGCATAAAATCGTGCTAACCGCAATACTCGCACCGGATCTTCAATAAAAGCATCGCTTACATGGCGTAAAATACGTTGCTCAAGATCGGCAACTCCACCATAAGGATCAAACAGCGTGCCATTCTCATCTTCCGCAATCGCATTAATCGTTAAATCCCGCCGGCGAAGATCTTCCTCAAGGGTAATCGAGGGATCAGCAGAGATCTCAAACCCGCGATAACCTTTTGCTACTTTACGCTCTGCACGGGCAAGGGCATACTCCTCTTTAGTCTCAGGATGGAGGAAAACGGGGAAATCTTTACCCACTAAAATAAAGCCTTTCGCTTCCATCTCTGCCGGTGTCGTGCCGACGACTACCCAATCTCGTTCATGATAGGGGTGTCCAAGCAGTTTATCGCGGACAGCACCGCCGACGAGATAGGTTTGTTTCATCTGTTGTATGTGATGGGCCATAATATGTTGTATAAGTTTTTTAATAAATTTTTAGTCAGTATTTTAATAAGCCCTTATTGTACCTCATTTTGTATAGAGTATTGTACGATGCATTGAATATCCTTTTATGATGCGAGATTGATTAAAGTTGAGAATCTTTTTATGATGAGTTATTGAAAGTGAGCCAATATAGGCTGTGATGCTGAGATAATCGATTAAATTATGATCGATTAAAACTTATTGACCTTCGATTAAAGGATTTTTTATGACGCAATCATCTTCACGTTTAGATCAAATTATCGCGGAAACCCATCAAAACCGACGCATTCGCGAGCAAGGTTACCGAGAGCAAGCGCTTAAAATGTATCCTTGGATTTGCGGCCGCTGTCAGCGAGAATTTGATCATCGTAATGTTCGTGAACTTACAGTCCATCATCGGGATCATAATCATGATAATAATCCTGCAGATGGCAGTAATTGGGAACTACTTTGTCTCTATTGTCATGACAATGAACACCAACGGTTAGAAGAAGCACGCACGAATGCAACAGCGAATACCGATGGGAAAACAGCAGTTGCAACACATAATCCTTTTGCTGATTTAGCGAAGATGTTGAAGAAATAGCAGTATGGTTTCTACTATTAAAGAGGGCGGGAAGAAGAGGTTATTATTTAGTTAGATTATATTGTAAATATTAATGTACTATAGAGGTGTAAATGTCAATTTACTTGTCTTAATATTTTATTTTGTAACTAATAATTGAGTTTTAAATCATGCAACCCTTTAAAAAAATACTTTTAAGCTTTACTTCAAATCCTTTAGAAGCACATTATGAACCTATAAGTATTTCGGCTGCGTTATACAATTATATCAAACAGATGTCAGAAAAACGTTTTGAAAATGCGAAAGCGTATAATGATTTTCTTGTTTTCTGTTGTGATATTGGTCGCTTAGACATAGTATTTTATTTCACGCGCTATGTTGATCATATGAGTCCCTTATTTCAAGAGTATATGATTGAGACCCCCAATATTAAGCGTATTTATAACTTTACAGATGATGAACATCTTGGTGAACTACAAACCCTATCATTGCATGATTTAACAGATGGTATTATATGCCGTTTAAAACAGACCTTATTAGATTTAATAGGTGATCAAAAAGAAGATAGTTTTTATGGCAATATGATTGTGAGTTTCTATATAGCATTGCTATTAGAATCATCGAAAATGATCTTTGATCGAAATCAAGTGATTGATATTATTGCTTATTTTAAAAATTCGCATAAGACAGAGCAAATTAGGCGTAATACCTGTTATCTATTATTATTTGATTATGTTTTGAAATTTAATTTTTATGGTTTTTTTAGATTACCTGATTGTAATTTTAATCATTTGACTTATTTACAGCACGCTATTGTAGATACACCATATATCGGTGGGGAGTTACGAGATATATTATTTGAAATTTTTAAAAATAGAATCAAACAATACAATACATTATCTCGTTACTCTAAGAAACTTAAGTTTGCGATATGTATCTCAGGGAGTTATCGTAACCACCAGGACTGTTTAGAGAGTATTAAAGAGAATTTAATAGATCCATTAGATGCAGATGTCTACATTCATACTTGGGATCAGATGTCCTATTGGACCGGATATGGTGGAGCCCCTAGTGTATGGAGAACATTTGGTCGTGATGCACAACAAGTATTACCAGAAAAATATCAAATTAATCTAGAACGATTAACACCTTTTCTACCTCAAGTAAATACTATTTTACGGGCTCCTTTAACGAAATCCTTTGATTCTGCACTTTTTGAAGCGATTTTTAGGCCCAAAAAAATGATTGTAGAGAGCGAGAAAGCCTTTACTGATTCTCTTATTAATCCTGATGGATTTTCCCGGCATCGTGGGACATTGAATCAAATTAAGATGTTTTGGGGAATTAAGCAATCATTTGATCTTGCTTTAGCCAATGGGAAATATGATGTTGTTATTCGTATTCGACCAGATATAAAAATGGTGGAAAGAATTACCCCTGATTTTTTTGCAGGTATTAAAAACAATGTTTTTTATAGTCGAGTTTGGCCAACTACAGGAATTGCTGATGCTATATTTTATGGAACAGATAGCGTCATGTATGCCTTTAGCCGCTTAGTAGATGAGATGATGGAGTTTCAAGAGCTCAGTCCTTATAAAGATTATCCTAAATATGATTGTCATGCATTACTTGCGGCCTGGGTATATGAGTCAAATTTCCAGTTAAATAATCAATATATTCCTGGTTTTATTGAGGTCAATCCTAAGATTCCGCTACCTGGATTGCGAGAAGCAATTGAATCAGATATTGAGAATTTAACAGATGAGCAACGTGAAGAATTAATGCCAATTATTGAATATATTAAGAATAATTATTGTGAGCATCTTTGATACTCTTTATTTTTTATTTAATTAATCTCTATTTAATGAAATTTAATTAATGAAATTTAATTAATGATTTTGATTATTAATGTTGTTTTTAAATGTTAATATGATAGGTAAAATAAAATTTTAGTACAACCAATATAGGAAGAAAAATGAGTTTTAAATATTATGAAGATCGCCAGAACTGGCCTGCTATGGCTCCTGGTTATGCTAACGTTTCCCATTATACATTCCATGATTTGAATCGAAATGGCGTTTATGACCTAGGGGATCGGCCTTTGATTCAAATAGCTGTACGAATGACCCGAGAAGACGGTTCTTGGGTAGTCCGTCGCTCAAATTTGAATGGTTTTGTGAATTTTAATAATGCGATTGTCGATCCTAATTCTGAAGTGGCGAAGAAAGTCGAAGTGCGTGCGCCGGGTGTTTATACCTTTGAAGTGATTGTCCCGGAAGGTTGGTTTGTTACGACTAAAAATGCACTTCAAAAAATCACTTATGTGGAAAAGCCTAATACTCGCCCTGGAATTGTGTGTGATAAGGTACCAGAGCCGATCGGGCTTGCGCAGATTTTAACGATCTCTGGGAGTGTATTTTTACGAGAAGAGAATGGCTTTGTGCGCCAGGCAACAGGTAAAGATCTCTCTATTACAGCGATCTCACCGATGAGTGAAAAGATAAAAGTTAAGGTGAATGACCGCGGGCAATACTCTTTTGAAGGATCTCCTGGTACTTGGAAAGTCGAATATCGTTCGGAAACAGAAGTATATGAACGAATATTTGAACTTAAGAGTGCGCCTATTAAAGTGAGTAAAGTGATTTTAGGACTTAATGGTGCAACGATTCCACATAAAGAGCAGATTGTAACTGTAGATTTTGAAAATATCACAGATCGTAATGTGCAGAAGATGCCAAATGGTGTGGGTTCGCTCAAATGGCGTAATCTGAATGTGATTCATTATGCCTTTGAGGGGGAAGGATATAGTAACGGGACGGTCTCCGGTGAATATGTTGCTTACAATACTTCAGGTTATCCTGTCTTTATCGAAAAGGATGAGGGCTTTGATTTTTACGGTGCTTACTTTACAGCTGCTTGGCTCAATAATGCACAAGGGGAGACTTTAAAAGTAGAAGCTTGGCGCGGTGGTGAACTGATCGCGGAAGACTCCTTCAAGCTCTCGGCTTTAGGCCCTTTCTGGCTTGATGCAGATTATCGTAATATCACCCGCTTAGTCTTAAGCACTGAACACTATTGGCAATTTGTCGTCGATGATATGAAGTTTGGTGTATAAATATTATCGCTATCAACGAATCAACAGATAAGTGGATACGATAAAAAAGAGAATAAACCAAAAGCCACAGTTCATCATGATCTGTGGCTTTTAGCTATTTTGATGCTGATCTCGATTTATTAGAGGATAAAGCGACTTAAATCTTCATCTTCCACTAAATCATCAAGCTCGTTTTTCACGTACTCTTCAGTGACGATGAATTTTTCACCTTCCCGATCTGATGCGTTGAAAGAGATCTCTTCTAATAAGCGCTCTAAAATAGTATGTAGTCGGCGAGCACCGATATTTTCGGTTTTCTCATTCACATCAAATGCCATTTGCGCAATCTTACGAAGCGCGTCTTCTTCAAACTCAAGCTCAACGCCTTCCGTTGAGAGTAGGGCACGATATTGCTTGATTAGTGCTGAAGAGGGCTCAGTCAAAATACGGAAGAAATCATCGGCATTGAGGGATTTAAGCTCAACACGAATAGGTAGACGACCTTGTAATTCTGGAATCAGATCAGATGGTTTTGCTAAGTGGAAAGCCCCTGATGTAATAAAGAGAATATGATCAGTCTTGATTGCGCCATATTTCGTGGAAACGGTACAACCTTCAATCAGTGGGAGGAGATCCCGCTGAACCCCTTCACGAGAGACATCCGCCCCTGAAGTCTCTCCTTTACGGCAGACTTTATCGATCTCATCAATAAAGACAATCCCTTGATTTTCAGCCACTTCAATCGCTTTCTGTTTCGCCTCTTCATCATTAATCAAGCGCGCCGCTTCTTCATTTTGCACCACTTTAAGCGCATCTTTGATCTTCATCTTTTTCGATTTCTTCTTCTCCATACCTGACTGTTGGAAGAGTGATTGCAGTTGATCTGCCATCTCTTCCATACCGGGAGGCGTCATAATATTCACACCCCCCATGCCGGTGCTTGAGATTTCGATATCGATCTCTTTATCATCCATTTCGCCACGAATAATTTTTTCGCGGAATTTTTGACGAGTACTGCTCTCGGCCTTAGGTGCATTTGGCTCATCGGCAAAGCCAATGCCTTTTGGCGGTGGTAAAATTGCATCTAAAACACGCTCAATCGCCGCTTCTTCCGCTTTGGGGTAGGCTTCTTTGATCATCTGTTCACGTACTTTCTTGACAGACGCTTCCACTAGATCACGAATGATAGAGTCCACTTCACGGCCCACATAACCCACTTCTGTGAATTTAGTCGCTTCAACCTTAATAAAAGGGGCATTTGCAAGGGTCGCAAGGCGGCGCGCGATCTCGGTTTTACCCACACCGGTAGGCCCAATCATGAGGATATTTTTCGGAGTGATCTCTTTACGGATCTCTTCGTTGACTTGCTGTCTTCTCCAACGATTACGTAGCGCAATCGCAACAGAGCGTTTCGCCTCATCTTGGCCAATAATATAACGATCGAGTTCTTGTACGATCTCTCTAGGGGTCATTGAGCTCATAAAATAGATTCCTTCTATGTATTTGTTCTTTTATCTTTCTATATGCGTATATAGAGAGATATGTATGTTTATATAGATCTTTTCTAGCATCGCCGTTCTCTAATATCCGATATTGCTAATATCTAATATCTAATATTAAATTAGATAATATGGCATTAAAGAATGCGTCATTAGAAAGAGAGTTTTTCAACGGTCAGATTAGTATTGGTATAGATACAGACATTTCCTGCGATCTCAAGGCTTTTACGGACAATCTCTTCCGCGGACAGCTCCGTATTTTGAATAAGGGCAAGCGCTGCACTATGGGCAAACATGCCACCTGACCCAATTGTTGCGATATCATGTTCAGGTTCAATGACATCGCCTAAGCCTGAGATGATAAAGGTTGCGGTTTCATCTGCGACAATCAGGAGCGCTTCAAGTTTACGTAGTGAGCGTTCAGTACGCCAATCTTTAGCGAGTTCAACTGCCGCGCGGGTAAGGTTACCGCTATGTTGCGCCAATTTTTCTTCAAAGCGTTCAAAGAGGGTAAAGGCATCAGCCGTACCGCCGGCGAACCCTGCTATTACTTTGCCATTAAATAGCCGGCGTACTTTGCGCGCGTTGCCTTTCATGACCGTATTGCCCATAGAGACTTGGCCATCGCCACCAATGACGACTTCATTTCCACGACGTACTGCACAGATGGTTGTACCACGAAACTGTTCCACAATTGACTCCTTATCATATTTAAATTGCATTTTAGCATGGTATTATAATGAGGTTCGCCGATGATATTTCAAGCGAATGATTTAAATCGTGTCAATTTTACCCATAACTTTTCCATCTATATTCCACTAGAAGGTTTTACTATTACGATGACAATGCTGACCGATCATGCCTTATTACGCTATTCACGCCATATTATGCTTGAGCAATTTGATATCGACGGACAAGAGAAGCTTGCTCAGGCGCATGTAGTTGTTGTTGGTTGCGGTGGATTAGGGATGGCGGCACTTCCGCTCTTCGTCGGCGCAGGGATCGGCCGGATTACGCTCATTGATTTTGATATGGTGGATCTCTCGAATCTGCATCGGCAAACAGGTTACAAGATGGCAGATGTAGGGCTCTCAAAAGTAGCGCAAGCCGCGCAGCATCTGACCGAGCTCAATCCCGATATCAACATTCAGCCCATTGAGCAGAAAGTGGATTTCACAGCGCTACAATCGATTGTCCAAGATGCCGATGTTGTCCTAGATTGCAGTGATAATTTTCAGCTACGCAAAGATCTCAACCGCGCTTGTTTTATGGCCAAAGCGCCCTTAGTCTCCGGCTCTGCGGTACGGTATGAGGGGCAGCTCACTCTCTTTGATTTTCGTGATCCTGATTCTGCTTGTTACGAATGTCTCTTTACCGGCGATCATGCCGATGATGGTAATTGTGCGCTCTTCGGTGTCTTCTCACCGGTTGTTCATATTATCGGCATCACACAAGCGCAAGAGGCACTGAAGCTCCTCCTCGGTATCGGCACATTAGCAACCCATAAACTCCATATCTATAATGCACTCGATTTTAGCTGGCAATCCTTTAAGTATCGGCGTAATCCGCACTGTGCAGTTCATTTAGAGGATGCGGATTGTGATCGTAAGATCGGTTCAAAATAAGCGGTATTGAAATGCTGGCGCATCAGCGGTCAAAAGCGAGGAAGCTATTCTATCCGAGTGTTGGTAAGTCAGGTTTTATGTTCTTTTAAAATCCTACAATAGCTGGTTAAAAACCATTTTTCTTCAACTAAGCTGACTATATAACAGGGTAAATCAATGTGTAATAAATTGTTTTAAAATGGTAATAAAATAATCATGATCAGATTATTGCTGATCAAGTTGTTGTATAGTAGATTACAAATCTATGACAGCAGAGTCACAGTGTAGTAGAAGATAATCGTAATCTACGCAATATTAATCTAAGCAAATAGAGTCCTATCAGATAAGACGAAAAGAGGGTTTCAATGAAAAAACATCTTTTAATGATCATCGCCGGCGTATTGGTGATCGCAGGTTGTGCCGGTAATAGTAACAAAAATGTGAGTTACGCTAACTACAAGCAGGATAAACACGATTTAGAGTTAGTATCCGATAAAAATATCAATGCGTTTAGTAGCTGTATTCGTAGCGCGCTCGCGCCTTATAATGCCAAAGAAGAGAAGATTACCAATAATGATATTCGCTTCACAAAAGCCGGGGATTTTACGGTAGAAGTTTACCGCGCGATCGATAGCACTTATGCGCGTGCCGACAGTCAAGATCCTCGTATCATTGCATTAGTGGAGCGTTGTAAGTAGTCACTGTTTAAAACTAAAGGGACAGTTTTAAAGTCTTTGTGTTAGCGGGAACAATATCCTGATATTAATGATATCAATAATATTAAAGCGGTCGTCATCGAAGCAGTTTGTTTCGGGGCTACCGTTTTTTATCGTCAATTCCTTGAGTGAACTTTGGAAATTGATGCATAGAAACCCCATAAAATCATCACCTTGTCACGCAAGTGTCATATTCATTCTTTAGCATATCCTTATTCCTACATTGGATGTGGGAAATTTGAGATTTGAATTATTTGGAGAATTCGCATGACACTGAAACGTGATGAGTTAGAAGTCAACAATCAAACAACAACGGCACCCTTTTCTGAAGTAATGGATGCGCGTCTTTCTCGTAGATCGCTCTTTAAAATGGGGGGCTTAGGCGTGAGCTTAGGTATCTTTTCGCTATTCCCAGCGAAGGTATTTGCGCAAGCACAAGCAGACAAGATCACAAAAGCCGTGAATGGTGGCCGTGTGACTTTTGAAGCGATTCCTTACTCAACTTTAGATACCGTTATTGTGCCGGAAGGCTATAAAGCGGTTGCTTTTTATAAATGGGGCGATCCTATCGGGATTCCGGGCAATATTCCAGAATTTAAAAAAGATGGCTCTAACACCACAGATGAGCAAGCCGCACAAGCAGGGATGCACCATGATGGGATCGCGTATTTCCCCTTAGAAGCCGGCGACAAAGCCTCAAGTCATGGTCTTCTTGCGATGAATCATGAATATGTGGATAACGGCCTTCTCTTCAAAGATGGTGTTGAAAATTGGTCACTCGATAAAGTGCGCAAATCACAAAATGCCATGGGCGTTTCAGTAGTTGAAGTGGCTAAAAATGGCAACGGTGAGTGGGAGGTTGTTCGTCCTTCTAAATATGCGCGCCGCGTAACACCATTAACTGAGATGACTGTCTCTGGTCCTGCAAAAGGCCATAAATTGATGCAAACAGTAGCAGATCCAAGCGGTAGCAAAATCCTTGGTACCATGCAAAACTGTGCGAACGGCCAAACACCTTGGGGCACTTACCTCACTTGTGAAGAGAACTGGGCAGATATCTTTGTAAAAGCCGATGCCGAGCTCAATCCCCTTGAGAAACGTTACGGTATTTCACCTGCTGATAATATGTATCGCTGGGTAGAGTTTGATGAGCGTTTTGATGTGAATAAAACCCCGAATGAGCCTAATCGCTTTGGTTGGGTGGTCGAAATCGATCCTGAAGATCCCACTTCAACACCGATTAAACACACAGCACTGGGGCGCTTCAAACATGAAGGCGCAAAAGCAGTCGTCGGTCCTGATCAACGTTTAACGGTCTATATGGGCGATGATCAGCGCTTTGAATATATCTACAAATTTGTCAGTAATGGTAAATATGATCCTGCAAAAGGAAAAGCGAATAGCGCATTATTAACTGATGGTACGCTCTATGTTGCGCGTTTTGATGAGAATGGTACCGGTGTATGGTTACCCCTTGTGCATGGTCAAAATGGTTTAACGGCGGCTAATGGTTTTAATGATCAAGGGGATATTGTGATCAATGCGCGTGGGGCGGCGGACGTGGTCGGTGCAACGAAGATGGATCGTCCTGAGTGGATCGCAGCTGATCCGATCAATGCCGGTAATATCTACTGTACTTTAACGAATAATAGCCATCGTGGTAAAGCAGGATATCCAGGTACAGATGCCGCTAATCCCCGTGAAAACAATCTTTTTGGTCATATCATTCATTGGCATGAGAAAGATGGCGATGTGGGCGCATTGACTTTCGATTGGGATATTCTTGCGCTTGCGGGTTCTGATAGTGCGACAGCTTCAAATCATCAAGCCCAAAATAGCGGCGATACCTTTGGTTCACCTGATGGTTTGGAATTTGACCATAATGGTATTCTCTGGGTGCAAACAGATGTTTCCTCTTCTACAATCAATAAGAAAGCCTATCAAGGAATGGGGAATAACCAGATGCTTGCAGTTGATCCTGCCGATGGCTTCTTTAAACGCTTCTTAACGGCGCCTAATGGCAGTGAAGTAACCGGTATCGCCTTCACACCGGATAATAAAACGATGTTTATCAATATCCAACATCCTGGTGAGCCTGATAGCGGCGTGACCGTAACCGGCGCTGAACTTGCGATCTCCACTTGGCCAGATGGCCCTGCGGCAGGGCGTCCTCGTGCAGCAACCGTTGTGATCCAAAAACGTGATGGCGGCGTGATTGGTAGTTAATCACTGCTAATGAATCTGATCCCTGAATCGATTCCTAACATCGATTCAAGATCGGTCGCATCGTCATTGATGCCAACAATTTGAGTAACCGGTAGTGACAACATTGACGAAGCTACCGACAGCTAAGCCCTGAGAATCTCGCGACATTCTCGGGGTTTTTTTTCGTTTTTAGGCATTGGGCTGGGTAAAGGCCATTTTGAGTAGTTCTTGATAGGTTTGTTCTAATGTAGTGAGATAGATTTCGCTATCTGATTGAAATGGAATAGGATCTCCAATAATTACATCACAATTAAAGGGGACAAAGAGAGCTTCTCCTTTAGGAAGAGCACGACCTAAACCTCTTAGAATAATGGGGATTACCGGAATATTAGGATGCTTTTGCATCAGAAGATGGATTCCCCGTTTGAGTTTAAAAGTACGCACCTCGGTTGATGAACGAGTCCCCTCAGGAAAGAGTATCAAAATGTCGCCTTGATCTAAACATTGATGGCATAAGGAAAACAGCTGGTCAGTATCTTTAAATGCTTTGCGTTCAAAAGGGATAATATCAATACAATAGATTGAAAACCAACGTAATAATGGATTACGCATAAAATAATCTGCTGCTGCTATCGGGCGAACCTTATTAAGCGTTTTAAGTGGTAATAGACTCATCAAAACAAGGGTATCTAAATGACTTGTATGATTTGCCACAATTACTAATGGTCCTGTTGTGGGAAGTTTTTGACGGTTAACAATATTCAGACCTAATCCAATTAAGACTAAAGGTTTCACAATAAGAAGAAAGAACCCTAGTTTGAGCCATTTAATTCGTTTGTTAGCTTTTATTTTCATTTGTATTTTTCCTACTTTGTCGACTAATAATCAAAAGCTTTAATGGCCCGTTACATAATAAAAGTAATGGAAAAAAATCGGCGTAGCATAGATTAGGCTATCAACACGATCTAAAATCCCCCCATGTCCGGGAATAAGAGTCCCACTATCTTTAATCCGCAAATCTCGCTTGACAGAGGAGAGCACTACATCACCGATAAACCCAGAAAAAGCTATGATTATGCCTGCTAAAAAACCGGTTTTCCATGTGAGAATCGTTAAATAAGGAGCAAGAAAACTCGATAGAATGGTTGTGACGAGCAATCCTCCCACAAATCCTTCCCATGTTTTATTGGGGCTGACCTTTGGAATAATTTTATGCTTCCCGAAACATTTCCCACAGATATATTGGCTGACATCATTAAATTGGGTAGTAAAGAGAAGATAGAGAATAAGGCCAGCAAAACCTGCCTCCGGTATTATACGATCCATATTTGCAAGATAAGCAATGTGACTAAAGCCAAAAACACAGAGCATTAAGCTCCACTGAATAATGGCATTAGCGCGAATAAATCCTGTTGTTTCACCAATAATCACAGAACGTAGTGGTAAGAACAGAAACATATAGACAGGAATAAAGATGATAAACATGCCATACCATTGAATATAAGCAAAGTAATACTGTAAGGGGATCGCAAGATAGGCCCAGAATGCTAATCGGCGATCAACTGCTCGTAGCGGTGTGATAGAGTAGAATTCCTTCAGTGCTAAAAAGCTCACAAAAGCAAAGAAGATAGTAGTCGCTTTTGCCCCAAGTAGAAGTACTCCAATAATGAGTATAATCATCCACCACCAAGAGCGGGTACGGAGCAGTAATTCTTGATAATCTTTTTCAGGGTAACGCTGTTTTTTAATAAAGACGATAAGACTTGCGATGATCAGTCCTGAAAATAACGTTAAAATCATCGTTACACTGTGCGAGGGTAGTAACATAGTAATACCTATTGAGCTGAGATAGAGAGTAAAGGAAGGAAGAAAAAGGTAACAATTAGCAATAGCGTAGATAAAGTCGCTAGGCTACAGTGCATTATTCAATTTTCAAAGTTAAAATAAAATACCGGTATACCACTACAATCTGTTGTTTTTATAACGATATATTTGCCCTAGTCGGTGTAGTACCGTAATAAAACTTCCAATGATAATCAACCATAAAGCAATCTCGAGAAATAAGGTAGAGAGATCGAAAAAGAGTCCGATCATAGTCGCTATTATTGCAAATGTCATGAGTGCCATACGTTGCTGTTTTGCCATAGGGCCAGAGAAGAAAGGGGGAGCCCCCATTGATACACCAAGCACTCGAACATAGGCTGTCAGCGCGGCCATTAAAGCGGCTAATAATCCTAGTGAAAACCCTGTAGAACTCCCTAGGCTCATACCTAAGGCTATAAAGAAGAAGGTATCGCTCACTCGGTCTGGAACTTCATTAAAGAGCTCCCCTGCCGGCGTTACTTTCCCCCCTTCAATGGCTACCATGCCATCAATCAAATTACATAGTAAGCGCAGTTGAATGAGTATTAACGTCAAAAACAGAAGTAGCAGTTGTGTCGCTCTACTGAGATCAGATGTCCAAAAACCTAAAGTGAAAAGGGTTAGAAAAGCAGGGAGAATACTAAAAAGTGAGATTTGATTAGGGGTAATTGCTTTTTGTGAGAGCCATTGTGCTAATTGAATCATAAGGGGGTTAGAACGACTCTTAATAGGACGGCGCTTATCCATGATTATTTCCTTTTAAATATGGTTAACGGTAGTTAACTGGTATCGTAACTACTTAATTTATAAAAGTCAATTAAAAAGATAACAAATGTTAACTTTAAATCATCTCCAGTGTTGTGTGCAACAAATAACCTTATTTATCGTAATTATCTCTATTAATCCTTACTATTAATGGTTACTATTAACGCTTATTGATTATCAATCAGATAAGGTGCAGGAATAAGGAGTTTTAAAATGATATCGACTCGAAAAATGAATCAACAATCTGCCGCTCTAGCGATGAAATCCCCCCTCAAGAAACTAGCACTCACAGTGACCGCCTTACTATCGTTGACGGTTACTGCGGATGCTTGTACCCGGGTACTATTTCATGGGGATAATGAGCGTAATATTACCGCGCGTTCTATGGATTGGAAGCGGGATGTCGGGACGAATCTTTGGATTTTACCACAAGGCATTGAGCGTAATGGGGAAGCCGGGGATCGCTCGATTGCCTGGACAGCGAAATATGGTAGCGTTGTCGCAACCGGTTACGATATCGCTACAACCGATGGTATGAATGAGGCAGGGCTCAATGCCAATCTCCTCTGGCTGGTAGAATCAGATTATCCGCCCCCGATGAATAGCGATAAGCCAACGCTTGCGCTCTCACTCTGGGCGCAATATATGCTCGATAACTTCGCGACCGTGGCTGAGGCGGTGGAATTTCT
Organism: Ignatzschineria larvae DSM 13226; assembly: GCF_038500265.1. NCBI lineage: Bacteria > Pseudomonadati > Pseudomonadota > Gammaproteobacteria > Cardiobacteriales > Ignatzschineriaceae > Ignatzschineria > Ignatzschineria larvae. The sequence continues at coordinate 501,819 of NZ_CP150637.1, forward strand.
TGAAACTGAACCTTTTGTCGTGGTGACGGCGCACGTTCCCGGTGAGAATCGACTTGCTACGCTGCATCTGTCGCTCTCTGATCGCTTTGGAGATAGCGCTATTGTCGAGTATATCGATGGAAAGCAAGTGATTCACCACGATCGCAGTTACCAAGTGATGACCAATTCCCCCACTTTCGATAAGCAATTAGCGCTTAATGAATATTGGCAAGAGATCGGCGGCACCACGATGCTTCCCGGCACCAATCGTGCGGCAGATCGCTTTGCACGTGCAGCATTCTATATCAATGCAATCCCAAAAGATGGCAATGAGCGGGACACCTTTGCCGGCGTTTTCAGCGTGATTCGCAATGTCTCTGTCCCTTATGGTCTTAATACCGAAGAGGAGCCGAATATCTCCTCAACGCGTTGGCGTACTGTGATCGATCATCAAGCAGGGCGCTATTTCTTTGAATCGGCGATCTCTCCTTCTATCTTCTGGGTTGATCTGAATAAAGTAGATTTCAAACCCGGTGCTGATGTGAAGAAGCTTGATCTAGGGAAAGATCAATCGAATATCTTCTCCGGCGAAGTCTCCGGCGAATTTGTCACCACGGCGCCCTTTAAATTCCTCGGCATTACTGAAGAACAATTGCAAGCTGCAATAAAGCAAGAGGAAGCACTCAAAACGGTACTCGATGCCGAAGAAGAAGCGGTTTTTGAAGAACCCGCTGTAAGTGCGCCGCAATCATAAGCGCTGTAATTGATAGCGTTCGACTGTACAGTGATAAAAGGCATTCGGAAATAACGCCGAATGGGAGAATGGGTGCGAAAGCGCCCTTTTTTAATATCGAATATAGATATTTAGCAATATTGGTTGATTGGATTAAATAGTGCATGATCTTCAATTGCAGCTATGTAAACAAATATATATTTATATGAATTATGTTATAATAATCGTCAAAATTTTCTATTAAGAATGGGTTGTTTTTCGCCTTATTGCGGGGCATAACATTCACCAGTAAAAATAGCATAGATTGTATTGGACAATATTTAGAGCATTCACATTTAATAGATAAGCTAAATCCCTCGTGAAGATTATGGCTTATTGTCAATAGCAGAGGAATATTTATGAATAGCGTTTTTAAGGTCATTTGGAATCATACTTTACAGCGTTGGGATGTGACGTCTGAGGTGAGCGTTGCATATAAAAAGTCTAAACAAAATAGGATCCGCACAAGAATGGCCAGTGTACTCTCTAGTGCGCTTATTTTAGGAAGTGTAGCCTTTGCAAATGAGAATATAGCGGTCAAAGGGGGGGATATATACTCTATCAAAGATAAGGCTGAATGGACTATGGGTAATATTACAGTCGATGGCTTTAAAATTGAGGAAGTTCCGCCTGCAGAAGGTTCTTCTGATGAACCTAAAAAGATTGAAAAGCCATCAACTGCCGAGATCAGTAATATTAAAAAACTCACAACAGGCGATATTGTTGCAACGGATAAAGGGAAAGTAGATTTAATCAATGTTGATAAAGGAACCTTAGGAAATATTACCTTAGAATCAGGGGGGCATTTTGAAGTAAAAGGAACTCAGGCTCCTGATAAATATAGTAAAGATCGCTATAGTAATATTAGAACAGGGGATATTACTATTCGTGATGGGGGAAAATTTACGGCAGAACGCTATAGTAAAATTGAAGCCGATAATATTCATGTTACAGGGAAAGATTCCCATATGCAGATTGGGGTTGATAAAAAACCTGATCCTAATCCTAATATTACGACGCCAGTGAATATATATGAATACTCTACTTCATTAAAAGCTAAAGAGATCAATATTGATAATGGGGCAATATTAGCTGTAGGTCGTTCTGCCGTTGATATGCAAGATTATGAGGCAAAATTGCGTATTGAAACAGATAAATTAGTAGTTGGGCCCGCTTCATTTATCGAGAAAACGATAGAAGGTTCCTCAACGGAGAAACCTAAAGAGTCTGTTGAAACTGTATTAGATTTGACCGGTGCAATTAGTCGATCGGGAAGTTCAATTCTTGATATGACAAGTATTGAATTAATTGAAATTAGTGGTGGGAAAGTTAAAGGCCTTGATGATACAAGTGCAAAAATAAAGGTGAAAGATCTGACCTTTAAAAATATTGCAGGTAGTCATCTAAAAGCTAATGACATTAGGGTATCAGGTAATCTGCTTTTTGAAGTTGGTTTGGATCCTGTTTCAGGTAAAGATAATTTTATGAAAAAAACCGGAACTCCAGAAAAACTATCGATTTTAGATATTAAGTATTTGGATTTAGGTACTAATTCTAAAGGTGTTTTTGTTGCAGATAAACTTTCAATAACTGAAGGGAATATTGCGACTAAAACAATGCCAGAAATCATTAAATCTAGTTATGGAAACAAAGATCAATCTATTTCCATTAATAATAAAGGAGCTTTAGATTTTAAAGGCAATCAAGACTTTGAGTTTGAATTAGTCGATGGGAATCCTGAATTAGTGCTCTCTGAGTCAAATTTAAAGAAAGAAGGAGAGGTAGATTCTGTCTTAACTATTTTAACGAAAGTGAGTGTAAAAGAAAAAGGGAAATTATCAGGTAATGGATTTATAGATAATCTGTTAACATTATCAGGCGGTGATCTATATGTCGGAAATGCCGGGACTAATAATGCAGGAACAGGACATTTAGCGGTTAAAGATCTCAAAATTGAAAATGATTATGGTTTTGCAAATCTACATTTCGGTTTCAGTGCTCATCAGGCAGATCGCTTGACGATTCTAAATTCAGCCCATGGTTACGGAGCTGTCTATATCTATCCTCAAGGACAGGTAAAAGAATTGGCAACCTCTGAAGGTCTGCTCTTAGTTGATGCATCAACGATACCTGAATTAAATGAGGATAAAAAACCAGCGAATACCCTTGATTTACAACTTGCTAATCGTGTAGCGATAGGTCTTTATGAATATGAGTTAGTCAAGCGAGAGAATGTTGAGGGTGCAAATGGGGCAGGTGCGCAGTGGTATTTAACCTATGATAAAAATGAAATTGCACCTCAAGCAAATGCTTATCTTGCGAACTTAGCAGTATCGAATAAGATGTTTACCTTAAGCTATCAAGATCGGGAATATATCGAAGATGGTGAGGGAATGTGGTTAAATATCAAAAACTCTTACAATAAGTTTAAGGGAAATCATACAGATCGCATTGAGTCCAAAATTAACTATTTTGTTTTACGAGTAGGGAATGATCTAGTTGATGAAGATGATTATAGCGCCGGTTGGTTAGCGAGTTATGGTGCTGCATCAGGCGATAGTAAAAATCGCTATGAAAATCGTACAGCAGATAGTAAAGTGCATGGTTTCTCTGTAGGGGGGTATGGTACTTACTTCTTTGATCAAGACAAGAATACTTACCTTGATGCTTCACTGCAATATGTGAGAACGAGTAATAAAGTGGAAGGAGATGATAAGCCTACTGAAAACTATAAAGCGGATGGTTTTGTGGCCTCTCTTGAATTGGGAACTGACATCGAATTTGCGCGTGATTGGTCCTTTGTTCCTTCAACCCAGGTCACCTGGTCAGATGTAAAAGCCAAAAAGCATCGCGCTGAAGATGGAACAAATTATAGTAGCAATCGTGGTAATCTCGAATGGCGTTTAGGGGCGCTCATTAAAGCAAAAGAGAGCTTTATGGATGGTATGATAACGCCTTATGTCGGCGCAAATTATATCCTGAATAGTAATGCCCCTGAAGTCAAAGTTGAATATGCCGGTATGGAAAATGATGTCGCATTAGCGGGTTCAAAGAGTATTTATCAACTCATTATGGGGACAGATGTGAAGTTCAGTAAAGATCTGCATTTAAGTGGTGAGCTTTCTCACACTATGGGGCAAGATAAATACCGAGATACTAAAGTGAAAGTGAATATGCGTTATATCTATTAATTCCTCTTATAATATCGAACCCGATAAAATACATGTAAGTTAGAAAATAATTTGAATGTATAGTAGTTAAGCCTTGAGATAGCAATATCTCAAGGTTTTTTGTTACTCTGAAGATTAGTTTTTATATAGTAATATCGATTCAAAATAAGCTTATTCAAATGCCGGTACGCGATATGCGGAAGAACAGGATCATTCTCCCCGGCGATGCGATAGTTTTTCTTATTCCCAGCGCAAAAGGCGCTATAACTGCCGGCGCGCAATTGCAAAAAGAACAAGATCATTCCCCCCGGCGATGCGATGAATTTTCTTATTGATTCCAAATAAAAGCTAATTCAGTGCGGGATAGAACAATTGCGTAACCAGATAAAGTGAGCGCCCGCAAGTGAGCAATCTCTCGACTTCTCAAACGGTTATTGACCGGCACGAAAGGGGATAACTTCCGGCATTAAAGATGCCAAATCTGCCGGCGCGCGATTTGTGGAAGAACGGGATCATTCCCCCCGGCGATGCAATGAATTTTCTTACTGTTCTCAAATTATTGCCCCCTATGTTATGCTCAATAAACGAACCTAAAAGGAGAAAATCAAATGCCTTATATTAATGTCAAAATTACAGATAAAGCTGTAACCACAGAACAGAAAGCCGCCATCATTGATGGCATGACGCAGGTACTTGTAGATGTATTAGGAAAGAACCCAGCAACAACCGTTGTCGTAATTGATGAAGTCCCTTTAGATAACTGGGGAATAGCGGGAATACCTGTTGTTGAATATCGCAATAAATCAAAATAGATCGATTATCGGGATTTTGTTTCAAATAAAATCTGATTCAAGGCGGGAGGGAATGCTTGCAAATCAAGGCGAATCTCGTGCCCGTAAAAGAGCAATCTTTCGACTTTTCAAACAATTATTGATAGGAATGAAAGGTGACAATTCCGGCACTAGAAAGATGCCACAATTGCCGGCACACGATTGTAAAAAGAACAGGATCATTCCCCCCGGCGATGCGGTAAATCTTCTTATTGATTCCCAATAAAAACTAATTCAGTGCGGGATAGAACAATTGCGCAACCAGAGAAATCGAGCGTCCGCAAAAGAGCAATTTCCCGACTTCTCAAACAATTATTGATAGGAATGAAAGGTGACAATTCCGGCACTAGAAAGATGCCACAATTGCCGGCGCACGATTGTGAGAAGAACACGATCATTCCCCCCGGCGATGCTGTAAATTCTCTTATTCCCAACGCCAAAGAGCACTACAACTGCCGGCGATCATCTATCTTAAATGGTAAACAATAAAAAAGGGCGCAATTTAAAGCTGCACCCTTTGAGTGAATCTTTTGATATCAATCTATTGATATCAATCTATTGATATCAATAGATTGATCAGAATCTTCCCAACATTCAGCCCCTTTTAAACCAGGGATTGAATCTGCTTTGAATACAGGATTTTTCTTCTCTTTGAGCTGACGGTAGAAATCATCCGCTACTTTAAAGGCGATTTTGCCTAAGATCGCGATGACGACTAAGTTAATAATGGTCATTAATCCCATAAAGAGATCCGCTAAACTCCAAACAATTCCCATACTCATTACCGCTCCAAACATCACCATCATCAACACAATTAGACGATAGAAGAGTAGAGCAGTGGTATTGCTCTTAATAAATTCGATATTCGTTTCTCCATAATAGTAGTTCCCGATAATCGAACTAAAAGCAAAGAAGAAGATCGCAATGGCGACAAAATATTGCGCCCAATCGCCCACTTGTTGCGCTAGAGAATTTTGCGTTAAGACAACACCGCCGGCGCTTGTTCCATCTGCATAAATGCCTGACAGTAGAATAATAAATGCTGTTGCCGAACAGATCACAATTGTATCGAAGAATACGCCTAAACTCTGCACTAAACCTTGCTTTGCAGGATGACTGACATTGGCAGTTGCTGCCGCATTAGGCACAGATCCCATTCCCGCTTCATTAGAGAAGAGCCCACGACGAGTTCCTTGAAGAATGGCCATTCCTAGACCACCGCCGGCAAACTCTTGAATCCCGAAGGCATTTTCAACAATGAGCATAAACATTCTGGGGACTTCAGTGATATTCACCGCAACCACATAGAGTGCAATGCCGATATAGAATACCGCCATCACAGGTACACAAATCTGGGTAAAGTGCACTACACGGCGAACGCCGCCAAAGATAATTAAACCGGTGGCAATCACTAATAGTGCGCCGATTACAATCGTATCAATGCCGAATACAGAATGGAACGATTGCGCGATGGTATTTGATTGTACAGAATTGAAGATAAAGCCAAAGGTAATCGTTAAGAGAATAGCAAAAATAATGCCTAAATTTTTCCAACCGAGGGCTTTTTGCATATAGTAAGCGGGGCCACCGCGAAAAGTATCGCCATCTTTGACTTTATAGACTTGCGCAAGGGTGCTTTCGATAAAGGCTGTTGCCATACCGATAATCGCAATCACCCACATCCAGAAGACCGCACCTGGTCCGCCGATAGCAATCGCAAGGGCAACGCCGGCAATATTCCCTGTTCCAACACGGCTAGCGGCACTAATAGTAAAGGCTTGGAAGGCAGAAACCCCATCATCACTAGGATTCTTTTCGACAGTTAAGCGAAACATCTCTTTAAAGAGACGAATTTGGATAAAGCGGGTACGAATTGTAAAGTAAATCCCTAAAATGATGAGAAATGCGACCAGAATATAGGTCCAAATAAAATCATTCAACGGGCCTACTAACCAGTTAATCAGACTCATAATTACTCCAATGTAGTACAAAATAAAGGCAAAAGACTCTATAGAATAAAGGGATTACTTGAATAAATCTACAAAAAAATCAAGATAAATCAATAAATGTTTGTTAAATCGGAAAATTTGGGGCTTATTTTAAATAAAATCTGATTCAAGGCGGGAGGGAGTGCTTGCAACTCCAGACCGATCCCGCGCCCGCAGAAGAGCGATTTCTCAATCTATCGGCATTGAAAGATGCCACAATTGCCGGCGCGCGATTGTGAGAAGAACACGATCATTCCCTCCGGCGATGCGATGAATCGTCTTATTCATTCCAAATAAAAGCTAATCCAGTGCGGGATAGAACAAGTGCGTAACCAGAGAAATTGTGCGCCCGCAAATGAGCGATCTAATCATTCGGCATTAACAAGTCCGCAAGTGAGCAATCTCTCGACTTCTCAAACAGTTATTGACCGGCACAAAAGGCGACAACTTTCGACATAGATAATGTTTTACAAACTTCCGGCATTGAAAGATGCCAAACCTGCCGGCGCGCGATTGTGAGAAGAACGATGTCATTCCCCCGGCGATGCGATGAATCTTCTTAGCCTCTCAATCTTAGCAATAAAAAAGGGCTCGATTTTGATCGAACCCTTTAGGCTTATCTATATTGTTATTATGAATAATGATTTATAAGAATGATTAGAGTGCTTCAATCTTCACGAGTTGTTGCTTTAATTCTGCCAATTGATTTTCTGCATCACTCAATTTCACTCGCTCACCTTCAACCACTTTTGCCGGTGCTTTATCGGTAAATCCAGGATTTGCCAATTTTGCGGTTAAGGCTTTAATAATCGGTTCGATTTTACCAATCTCACGATTGAGGCGTGCAAGCTCTTGTTCTTTATCAATCAGGCCAGCAAGCGGAATTAAGAGACGCATTTTGCCGATCACCATGACCGCAGATTCCGGCGCTGTACCTGCTACTTTGGTAAAGTTTTCAAGGCGCCCCATTCGTTGTAAGAATGGCATATTTTGTTCAATACGGGCAAGATCCTCACTCGAAGCATTCTCATAGAGAACAGCAAGCGGTTTACCCGGAGAGATATTCATCTCACCACGAATTCGGCGAACAGCTAATAAAACCTCTTGTAACCACTCAACTTCCGCTTCAAGAGCGGTATCTCGCGCATCAACCGCAGGGAATTGTGTGACAGAGATACTCACAGCGGTCTTGAAGCTCGGCGCGATTTCGATCAATTTCTGCCAAATCTCTTCCGTGATATAAGGCATAAATGGATGAAGTGCTTTGAGAATCGCGTCTAAGACAAAGAGCAGATTGTAGCGTGTTGCCGCTTTCTCTTCTTCTGAATATTCACCATTGAGAATCGGCTTCGTGAGCTCTAAATACCAGTCACAGAACTCATGCCATGTGAAATCGTAGAGCGCCTGCGTTGCAAGGTCAAAACGATAACTTTCAATATGACGATTCACTTCAGTTAGCATATAGCTCAAACGAGAATTGATCCAACGATCAATATGAGAGAGCTTCGCTGGATTCTCTTGAACTTCTTTTCCTTCAGCATTCATAAAAACAAACTTCGATGCATTCCAGATCTTGTTACAGAAGTTAGAATAGCCTTCAATTCGACCGACATCGAAGATAATATCCCGACCATTGGTGGCCAGCGCAGTAAAGGTAAAGCGTAGCGCATCAGTACCAAAGGCCCGAATCCCTTCAGGGAAGTGGCGACGTGTATCTGCTTCAATGCGCGGTGCCATTTGCGGTTGCATCAAACCTGTGGTGCGTTTTGCAACGAGTGATTCAAGGTCAATACCATCAATTAAGTCGATAGGATCGAGTACATTGCCTTTGGATTTACTCATCTTCTGACCATCTTGGTCACGCACCAAGCCATGGAAGTAGACCTCTTTAAAGGGGATCTCTTTCATAAAGTGCAGGCCGAACATAATCATTCGTGCTACCCAGAAGAAGATAATATCAAAGCCGGTCACAAGGACAGAGGTAGGATAGAAGGTTTTCAACTCATCTGTCTGATCAGGCCAGCCAAGTGTTGAGAATGGCCAAAGGGCAGAGGAGAACCAAGTATCTAATACATCTTCATCTTGACGAAGCGTAACATCGGCACCTAGATTATATTCCCGGCGTACTGCCTCTTCATTTTCAGCTACATAGAAATTTCCGTCTTCATCATACCAAGCCGGAATGCGATGTCCCCACCAGAGTTGACGGGAGATACACCAATCTTGAATGTTGTTCATCCATTCAAAGTAGGTATTTTCCCAGTTTTGAGGAATAAATTTAATATCTTTGTTCTTAACTGCTTCAATTGCCGGTTTTGCCAATGTTTTCGCATCCACAAACCATTGATCTGTGAGATAAGGCTCGACGATCTGATTAGTACGATCACAACGCGGAATCATTAAAGTATGCGGTTCGATCTTCTCTAAAAGACCCGCTTTCTCAAAGTCTGCGACGATCTGCTTACGGGCATCAAAACGATCAAGACCACGATAGGCTTCCGGCATCTCATCATTGATTTTCGCTTCATCGGTGAAGACGTTGATCATTGGTAAGTTATGACGTTTACCCATCTCATAGTCATTAAAATCGTGCGCAGGGGTAATTTTCACACAACCTGTTCCAAATTCAGGATCGACATAATCATCGGCGATAATAGGAATTTGACGATCACAGAATGGCAGATCAATCATTTTGCCAATGTATTGGGCATAGCGCTCATCTTCAGGGTGAACGGCAACCGCTGTATCTCCTAGCATGGTTTCAGGGCGCGTTGTTGCAACGACCAGATACTCATCTGTACCGGCAATCGGATAACGAAGGTGCCACATTGAGCTTGATTCTTCTTTCGATTCTACTTCGATATCAGAAACGGCGGTTTTGAGAATCGGGTCCCAGTTGACAAGGCGTTTGCCACGATAGATTAAGCCCTCTTTATAGAGCGTGACGAAGACTTTTTGTACTGCTTTTGAGAGCCCTTCATCCATCGTAAAGCGCTCACGCGACCAATCGGCACTTGCGCCCATTCGGCGAAGCTGTTGCGTGATATTACCGCCAGATTCTGCTTTCCATTCCCAGATACGCTCAACGAAAGCCTCACGACCTAAGTCATGACGTGTTTGACCGTTGGCATTGAGTTGACGCTCTACAACCATTTGTGTAGCAATACCGGCGTGATCTGTGCCCGGTTGCCAGAGGGTATTTTTCCCAAGCATACGATTATAACGAATCAAAAGATCCATAATCGTATCTTGGAACGCATGTCCCATGTGTAGGCTACCGGTGATATTCGGCGGAGGAATGACAATACAGTAAGCAGGTTTACTTGTATCGCCACTGGGTTTAAAAAGGTTATTCTCTTCCCAAAATTGGTACCATTTTTTTTCTATCTGATCTGGTTGATAACTCTGTTTCATCTATTTATCCAAGGTTAGTGTGATCTCTATTATGAAGTCATCAATATGCGAATGGCAATATAAAAGATGACCGTAAAGCAGGGCAATCCACATTAAGTCAGAAAGCCCGGCCAGGAAAACAATAGAGAGAATGCTCAATCGGTGTTAGGAGCTTATTGGCAAATACTCGCCAATAAACCCTATAAAATTGCTAAAAGTATAGCATATTTCCAAGCACAATCGCTTGCCTATTGATTGGGAAGTTTTAAGAATCTCGCGCCGGCAGATTAGGTGTTTTCTAAAGCAGAGTGATTAGATCGCTCCTCTGCGGGCGCTCAATTTCTCTGGTTACGCAATTGTTCTATCCCGCACTGGATTAGCTTTTATTTGGAATGAATAAGACGATTTACCGCATTGCCGGGGGAATGATCCCGTTCTTTTCATAATCGCGCGCCGGCAACTGTGGCATCTTTCAATGCCGAGAATAACCGTTTGAGAAGTCGAGAGATCGCTCCTCTGCGGGCGCTCAATTTCTCTGGTTACGCAATTGTTCTATCCCGCACTGGATTAGATTCTATTTGGAATGAATAAGACGATTTACCGCATCGCCGGAACGAATGATCCCGTTCTTTTCACAATCGCGCGTCGGCAACTGTGCCATCTTTCAATGCCGAGAATAACCGTTTGAGAAGTCGAGAGATCGCTCCTCTGCGGGCGCTCAATTTCTCTGGTTACGCAATTATTCTATCCCGCACTGGATTAGATTCTATTTGGAATGATTAAACATTCTCTCCCACCGGGAATCAGGTCTTATTTGAAATTCAAGACGAAAAAAAACTAGCCCGAAAGCTAGTTTTTGCTGAGACCGGTTAATCTTAAAAGATTATTTTAAGCGGGCTTCAGTGTAAAGAACGTGTTTACGAACAACTGGATCGTATTTTTTGAACTCTAACTTTTCAGTTGTTGTACGTTTGTTCTTAGTGGTCGTATAGAAATGACCTGTACCTGCTGAAGATACTAATTTTACTTTTTCTCTCATGACCTACTCCTTAGATTTTTTCGCCCTTAGCGCGAAGATCTGCTAAAACGGCATCGATTCCCTTTTTGTCAATGGTACGAAGACCAGCAGGAGAGATACGAAGTGATACGAAACGGTTTTCGCTCTCAACCCAAAGACGGTGAACCTGAAGGTTTGGGAGGAAACGACGACGTGTTCTATTGTTTGCGTGGGAAACGTTGTTACCAGTCATTGGTCCTTTCCCAGTTACTTGACATACTTTACTCATGATTAATAACCCTGATCTTAATTGTAATATTAACCCCGGCCGCCAGCTAAAAATTTCATGTGCGGACTGAACCCACGAATTATAGTGGAAAGTTCTCCCTATTGCAATAATTTGAAGCTCTTTTTACGAATAGATATCGGGATTAAGCAAATTTTGCGCCTTTTCGACGAACAAGTCGGAAAGTATACCACTTTTTTGTAAAAATTCTAGTTGTTGTTGCATTGTTTGCATGCCATCCATGCTTCCTGTTTGAATTATATTGGGGATTTGCGCAATCTGATTTTCTCGAATAAGGTTGGCAACAGCGGTTGTTCGAATTAAAACTTCAAAAAGTGCAAAGCGTTGCTTCTCAATGGTCAATAGTTGTTGAGAGATCACTGCGACCAAACTTTCTGAGAGTTGTTGACGGATTTCTAGTGATTGATCCAGCGGGTAGTAGCTCAAAATACGATCGATACTTTTAGCGGCACTATTGGTATGAAGTGTCGCAAAAACAAGATGACCCGTTTCCGCTGCCTGCAACGCTAACTGAACCGATTCTCGATCACGAAGCTCACCAATGAGAAGAATATCGGGATCCGCTCGCAGCGCATCTTTGAGCGCTTTGTGAAATGCACCGGTATGACGATGAAGCTCTCGTTGTTCGATTAAGGATTGCCCTTGCGGGTAGATAAATTCAATGGGATCTTCAAGGGTAATAATATGCTTCGCTTGCTGCTGATTAATGGTTTCGATCATCGAGGCTAAAGTGGTTGATTTTCCGGAGCCTGTCGCGCCGGTAATCAGAATTAATCCCTGTTTTTTATGAAGAAGCGATTGGAAGATAGGCGGCGCATGAATGGCTTCTAACGAGGGAATATTCGCTTTAATCAGTCTGAAAATAGCGGTTAATCCCGCAAGATTATAGAAATAGTGGCCTCGAATGCGAAGTTGCTCACCATTGGCAAGTAGGAGAGAATCTCCAAAGTCTAGAGAACCTTGCTTTTTGAGCTGCTGTTTCTCTTGCTCTGTACGCTTTGCTAATAACCATTGAAAGAGTGTCGTTTGCGAAGGTAATATTTCAGGGATATCATCACCTATTAGCGGTTTAAGTTCCCCTAAATGACGAATATAGGGCGCTCTTCGAGGTGTAAGATGCAGATCAGAAGCGCCGGCCATATCAGCTGCAATCAGCAGTTGCTCAAGCGGCGAATAATGATGATCGGCAGTGACTTGACAATAATCCATTTTCTTATCTCCTACGATTAATAATGGATAGAAAGGTTTTATGATCTAAGTATAGTTAGCCGATGATAATATGGGGAAAGAGGCTAAACCTGCCGGCGCACGATCGTTAGAAGAACGGGGTCATTCGACCCGGCGATGCGATAAATCCTCTTATTTCAGCGCAAAAGAGCGCTAAACCTGCCGGCGCACGATTGTTGGAAGAGCGGGATCATTCGACCCGGCGATATGATGAATCGTCTTATTGATTCCAAATAAAAGCTAATCCAGTGCGGGATAGAACAATTGTGTAACCAGAGAAATTGAGCGCCCGCAAATGAGCGATCTAATCACTCGACATGAACAAATCCACAATTGAACAATTTATCAACTTCTTAAACGGTTATTCTCGGCATTGACAGATGCCACAACTGCCGGCGCGAGATTGTAAAAAGAACGGGATCATTCGCCCCGGCGATGCGATGAATCGTAAAAAAAAGAGCGTTACTGTCATAACGCTCTTTCTGAGTAATAACTATCGAGAGATCAGTACTATTTCAATTCTGCTTTCATTTTTTGAATGATATCTTGATAGCTTAAATGGCTGTTAAAGATCGCGCTGCCGGCGACAAATGTATCGGCTCCTGCGGCAGCAATCTCTTTGATGTTGTGCTCGTTGACACCGCCATCAATTTCAAGGCGAATAGGGCGACCGAGTGCTTCACTCTTCTCATCGATGATTGTTCTTAATGCTCTGAGTTTATCAAGGCTTGAAAGAATGAATTTCTGTCCACCAAATCCTGGGTTGACACTCATGACTAATACCATATCGAGATATTCCCACGCATGATCTAATACTGAGATCGGCGTTGCAGGATTGAGCACTAAACCCGCTTTGCAACCTAATGATTTAATGAGCTGTAATGAACGGTCAACGTGCAGAGATGCTTCTGGATGAAAGGTAATGTAAGTTGCACCTGCTTTGGCAAAGGCTTCAATCATTCGATCAACAGGGGAAACCATTAGATGAACATCAATGGGTGCTGTAATGCCATAGTCTCTGAGCGCTTTACAGATCATAGGACCAAAAGTGAGATTTTCCACATAGTGATTATCCATGACATCAAAATGGATAATATCAGCACCACCTGCGATGACTGCATCCACTTCTTCACCTAATTTGGCAAAGTTCGCAGAGAGAATAGAAGGTGCTATTGCATAAGGTTGTTTCATGGTTATTGATCCTTAATCAAGTTTAGTTAAAACACGATCCATAGCGGCAATGGTCTCATCTAGATCTTCATAAGTATGAGCGCTTGAAAGGAATCCCGCTTCAAAAGCACTAGGTGCAAGGTAGATTCCCTCATCGAGTAAACCATGATAGAACTTTTGGAAGAAGTCGATATCAGAGCGAGTAGCATCGCTAAATGTCTTCACTTCGCCCTCAGTAAAGAAGAGCCCAAACATTCCGCAAACATGATTAGTCGAGAGTGGACGATTGTGTTTGGCAAAAATGGCTGTAATGCCTTTGATCAGGTAATCTGTTTTAGCGCTCAGATCTTCATAGAAACCCTCTTTAGAGATCAGTTCTAGCGTTTTAATGCCGGCAGCCATCGCTACAGGATTACCGGATAACGTTCCCGCTTGATAGACCGCACCATTTGGGGAGAGATGATCCATAATCGCTTTTTTACCGCCAAAAGCGCCCACAGGCATTCCGCCGCCGATCACTTTTCCAAAGGTTGAGAGGTCAGGTGTGACGCCATATAGCCCTTGGGCAGAGTATTTACCGACTCGAAAACCCGTCATCACTTCATCGATGATAAAGACAGCGCCATGTTGATCACAGCATTCACGAATTGTCTCAAGGAAACCAGGTTGAGGAGGAATACAATTCATATTGCCGGCAATAGGTTCTACGATCACGCAAGCAATCTCATCGCCATACTCGGCAAATACCACCTTAACAGCTTCAGGATTATTATATTCAATCACAATGGTATGTTGTGTTAAATCTGCAGGCACGCCAGGAGAAGAGGGCTCGCCAAAAGTGAGAAGTCCTGATCCTGCTTTTACGAGCAGAGAATCAGAGTGGCCATGGTAGCACCCTTCAAATTTAACGATTTTATCGCGCCCGGTATAACCACGAGCAAGGCGAATAGCGCTCATTGTCGCTTCTGTCCCGGAGCTGACCATGCGAACTTGATCCATTGAGGGTACAAGTTCTAGAACTCGTTTGGCGAGCTCAGTTTCTGAAACAGTAGGAGCGCCAAATGAGAGCCCATTTTTAGCTGTTTCTACAACGGTTTCAATCACTTCAGGATGAGCATGACCGACAATCATCGGTCCCCAAGAACCCACATAGTCGATATATCGCTTGCCGGCTTCATCATAAACATAGGCACCTTCCCCTTTTTTGAAGAATACAGGCGCACCGCCGACCTGTTTAAAAGCACGAACAGGGGAGTTAACACCGCCGGGAATATATTTCTGTGCTTCTTGATATAATGCGTCAAATTGACTCATAAATGGATCCTTTATTCTGTTTTAGTTTGAATAAACATTGCAATAAAATTGAAATAAACAACGATAAATAGTGATATCTCTTATTATGGAACTAAATCTCTATTTGTTCAACCGAGAGAAATTCACTACAATAGCGTCTAACAATTAATTGAAGGAAAGTTCATAAATGATGATCAATGAAGTAAAAGATAAATTGATGGAAGCACTCGATGAAGTGAAAGCCATTAATCCTGTAGCATTTGATGTAGAAGGACTCGTAAGTTACGCTGATTGGGTTGTGATCGCTTCGGCCACTTCAAACCCACATCTGAAAGCGATGGTGCGTAAATCTGAAGAAGCAATGCTCAAAGCCGGCATTAAGCCGATCGGTATTGAAGGAAATAATGGTTCATCTGAATGGATTTTGATCGACTTTGGCGATATCGTTTTGCATCTCTTCACAGAAGAGAAACGTGATTTTTATAACCTTGAAAAACTCTTTGTGCGCGCAGACTAAGCCTCTGATGCCGCATTAAATAATTAAATTATTAAATGTTTATTAAGTCAAAGCGATGATAGGCGTAAAAAGAGATAAGAGGTTCGTGCGTTAAATTATGGTGATCTATCTAATTGCTGTAGGTAGCAATATGCCCCAATGGGTCAAAATGGGCTATGAAGAGTATGCCGGGCGTTTGCGTGCGGATGTAACGCTTAAGCTTATTGAGATTCCGGCATTGCCCCGTAAGAAAAATGCGGATGTAAAACGTATCCTCAAAGAAGAGGGGGAAAAGTTACAAAAAGCGATTCCAAAAGGCGCAATGATTGTCGGGCTTGATGTGATTGGGCAAGCGGTTACCACGCCACAATTGAGTGAAAAGATGGCTAGTTGGATGTTATCGGGGCGAGATATTGCGCTCTTAATCGGTGGGCCTGAAGGGTTTTCGCCGGAGATCAAATCACTCTTTGAACAATCATTGTCGCTCTCTAAATTAACGCTTCCTCATCCGATGGTAAGGGTGTTAGTGGCAGAACAGCTCTTCCGCGCTTGGAGTATTTTGAATAATCATCCTTATCATCGTGAATAGATCTGATTGATGCAATGAGTTATAAAAGAGTCATGTTATTTACATTTAACGTCTGTTTAGTGTGTATAGCGAATTAAAGATCTTGACAACATCGTTGCTAAAAGTAAACAGTAGAAGTAAACGTAAAAATAACAGTAAAAAGTTAATTAAGAAGATCGTGTTGTATCGTACAGCACGATTTTTTTATCTTTCGATTTTTATAATCAAGCATGTCTAATGCTCTGTTGTTTAAAAATGTAAATTTTTGTATATGTTGAGCGTAATAATTTATAATCACTATGATATAGATCAGTTATCACTAGAATTAAAACTTAAACTAAAAATTACAAGAGTAGAAAGAGGACTTATGAAAAAGATCTATCGAATGACTTGTCTCTCGCTTCTAACGTTATTGCCGATGATAGCGAGTGCGGATGAAGGGGAGAAAGTTTATACAAAAGGGGGTGAAAACCCTATGGCAATCGCCTGTATGACCTGTCATGGCATGCAAGGTGAGGGAATGGCAGTTGCCGGTTATCCGAATATTGCAGGTAAGTCAGCGGGATATCTTGCTAAGCAATTACAAGATTTCCAAACAGGTGAACGTAGTCATCCTGTGATGGATAGCATTGCCAAAAACTTAAAGCCAGAAGAGATTGAATCGGTATCTCTCTATATGCAAAATTTGCCAACGTCGGAGATTGTTGAAATTACGCGTGCATCGGTGCCTACAGATTTGGGAAGTCAATTGGCACTTCGAGGTGATTGGAGTCGTCATATTCCTGAGTGTATTACCTGTCATGGTCCAAGCGGTGTAGGGGTTGGGGAAGCATTCCCAAAACTGGCAGGGCAAAGTGAGCTCTATATCATTAATCAGATGAATGCTTGGAAAAATGGTACACGTCACAACGATCAAGCGGATTTGATGGGGCATATTGCTCGTAATTTGACAGATGAAGAGATTCAAGCAGTCGCGGCGTATTTTGCCAATATGCCGACAGTAGGGCAAGCGGGGAAATAGTTATGAGAGATGAGATGACAAACGGAATGAAAAAGATTGCCAAAGTAACGACTTCAATCATGGCGACTTCGCTTTTCGCATCGGGTTTAATGGTCTCGAGCTTGATGACTTCAGTGGCGATGGCACAAGAGAATGCGACACCGGAGATCGCAGCGGAAAAGATAGCAGAGAAGAGTGCTGATAATGGGGTAGCGATGGATGATCAATCACAATTGCCACAAGCCCCGAAAATTAAAGCAGGTGCTGAATATCACCAGCCACCAAGTGAAAGCGAAATCCCGGATAATGCCTTTGGTGAGATGATTCGTAAAGGGCAAGCGATCTTTGTGGATACCAAGCGTGAAGTGCCGGAATATGTCGGTAATGGTATGACGTGCGCTAATTGTCACATGGATCAAGGAAAGATGCCTAATGCCGCACCGCTTTGGGCTGCTTATGTGATGTATCCTGCTTATCGTAGTAAGAATAATAAGGTCAATACTTATGCGGAGCGGATTCAAGGATGTTTCCAATTTAGTATGAATGGTACTGCACCAGCCGCAGATAGTGAGGCTATGACAGCGCTCATTACTTACTCTTATTGGTTGGCGAAAAATGCCCCTACAGGCGTATCATTGCCAGGACGAGGTTATCCTGAAGTTCCTAAACCTGCAGATGGCTATAGCATTGAGCGCGGTGAAATTGTCTATAAAGAGAATTGTGCACTTTGTCATGGAGCCGATGGTTTAGGCCAGAAAGTAGGCGATAACTATGTATTTCCACCTTTATGGGGGCAAGATTCTTATAACTGGGGTGCAGGTATGCATCGAATCAATACGGCTGCCGATTTTATTAAAGCGAATATGCCATTAGGAAAAGGGAATACCTTAACTGATCAAGAAGCTTGGGATGTTGCTGCTTTTATGAATAGCCATGAGCGCCCACAAGATCCTCGTTTAATCGAGGGTTCTGTTGAGAAAACGCGGGAAAAATATCATGCCAATGATGGTGTGAATCTTTACGGTGTTGAGGTCAATGGTGTGATTCTCGGTCAAGGAACGAATTAATGTTTAACAGAGAATCATATTGAACCGAATCAGCCGATAATAGTCGAGAAGCCCGATGATGAATCGGGCTTTTTTATTGCTAATTATTCGGTGAATAGAAATATCAAAGGGTAGAAAGATTCGTTGAAAATAAGCTTCATTTAAATAGCGGCGCATCAGGTGATCGAGACAAGGAAGCTGTTTTATCCGGCATCTTGCAAGTGTTGATTAGTCTAGTGTTATGTTTTTTTAAAGCTAGATAGCCACTATTTAAAAATCATTTTTCTTAAATTACATTCACTATCATTCAACATTAATCTGTTTTTGTTTGTTACTTGTATATTTTTTGTAGTAAGTCCTCATATTATGATCATTATTTTGTTATAATTGCCTGATAATAAAGATAACGATCGTTAACAGTTGGTTAAATGCTGATTGAAATAGATCTCTGTGGACAAAAGTAGATAGTATAAATCTCAGTAAGGTAGGGGGCATTATGCCAAGTTATATTGCAGAATTAATCGGAACAGCTGTCATGATTCTCTTTGGTGGCGGAGTGGTGGCAAACGTGGTACTCAATCGCTCAAAAGCATCTGGCGGTGGTTGGATTGTGATTATTATGGGTTGGGGATTTGCGGTGATGTTAGCGGTGTTTGCTGTTGGAAAATATAGTGGTGGTCACTTTAATCCGGCGGTGACACTAGGCTTGGCGATTACGGGAAAATTTCCTTGGGCGCATGTGCCTGGCTATTTTCTCTTTCAGTTGTTAGGGGCAATGTTGGGATCATACCTCGTTTGGCTTCATTTTAAACCCCATTTTGCCGTCACAGAGAATGCCATAGCAAAGCGAGATATTTTCTGTACGACACCGGCGATTGAGAGTTATCCTCATAATCTCGTATCAGAAATTATCGGAACAGCAATTCTCATGTTTGCCATTCTTTTTATCGGAATCAATGAATTTACGGGAGGGCTACAACCTGTTGTGGTAGGGTTTCTTATTATGGCAATCGGTTTAAGCCTTGGCGGTACAACGGGTTATGCCATTAATCCTGTACGTGATTTAGGCCCGCGTATTATGCATGCATTATTACCGATTCCAGGAAAAATGGACTCTAATTGGTCTTACGCTTTTGTGCCGGTATTAGGGCCTATTGTGGGAACTATTTTAGGGGCTTCATTATATGGTTTACTCTACCGAGAGGGAGCCGATAATAGCATGGGAATTTTTGAAGCGCTTGTATGGCTTTTAATTGGCATTGGCGGTACTTATTATGGTATTCGTTACGCAGGTAAGAAGCAGGCAATAAAGCACAAAATTGAAGAGAGTCCAGATCAATATTAAAGGTTTGGCATCCTAGTTTTACTCAGTTTTTCGCATTTTCTTTGCGGGAAATAGATTTGAAGAATCAACATTAGAAGAATCAACATTAGAAGAATCCATATTAGAGATTCATTTCAATGGTCATGAAATAGTTTTAAAGTAGTCATACCGTTACTATTGTGATTAGTGAACTGTGTTAGTTTGTATATTCATTTGTAATTATTCGTTTATATAGTTATTAGTTTATAGGGTTTATAAGATTCATAAGGAGTCAATATGCAGCAATATGTAATGGCCATCGATCAGGGGACGACAAGTACTCGAGCGATTATTTTTGATAAAGCGGGGAATATTAAAGGTAGTTCACAGCGAGAGTTTCGCCAAATTTTCCCGCAGCCGGGTTGGGTGGAACATGATCCTACTGAAATTTGGGCTTCCGTTTTATCGGTCATGACAGAAGTATTGGCAGAGAATAGTATTAGCCCTAAAGAGATTGCTACAATCGGGATTACCAATCAGCGAGAAACAACAGTTGTTTGGGATAAAACCACAGGGTTACCAATCTACAATGCGCTTGTATGGCAATCAAGACAGACAGAAAAAATCTGTGATCAACTCCGTCAAGCAGGGCATGAAGCAACCTTTAAAAATAAAACAGGTCTACTCATTGATCCCTACTTCTCAGGCACAAAAGTTGCTTGGATTTTAGATCGCGTTGAAGGGGCGAGAAGTCGGGCGGAAAAGGGTGAATTACTCTTTGGTACAATCGATAGCTGGTTGATTTGGAAATTGACAGGTGGAGCGGTGCATGTGACCGATTATTCCAATGCTAGCCGAACATTGATGTACAACATTTATGATTTAAAGTGGGATGAGGAATTACTCTCTATCTTAAATATTCCCGCGAAAATGTTACCGAAAGTCTGCTCTTCATCCGAGGTTTATGGAATTACATCACCACAACATTTCTTCGGTGAAGAGATTACTATTTCAGGCGCTGCCGGGGATCAGCAAGCAGCACTCTTTGGGCAAGCTTGTTTTAAAGAGGGAATGGCGAAGAATACCTACGGAACCGGTTGCTTTATGTTGATGAATACCGGTGAAAAGCAAGTGCGTTCAAATAGCGGTTTATTAACAACCTTAGCTTGGGGAATTGATGGTAAGGTGCAATACGCTTTAGAGGGCTCCATTTTTGTGGCAGGATCGGCAGTACAGTGGTTACGTGATGGCCTGCGGATGTTCCAACATGCCAAAATGTCGGAAGATTATGCGAAACGAGTAGAATCGACTAATGGCGTGTATGTCGTTCCGGCCTTTGTTGGTCTAGGAACACCTTATTGGGATCCTGATGCGCGGGGTGCGATCTTTGGAATTACTCGGGGAACTGAAAAAGAGCACTTTATTCGGGCTACATTAGAATCGATCGCTTATCAAGCAACTGATGTGCTTCATGCAATGCAGAAAGATTCTGGGCTTGAGTTGAGTTCTTTGAGAGTCGATGGTGGGGCTTCTTTGAATAATTTCCTAATGCAATTTCAGAGTGATATCTTGGGGGTTGAAGTGGATCGTCCGAAGATTAGTGAAACAACGGCATTAGGGGCAGCCTATCTTGCTGGACTTGCCGTTGGCTATTGGTCTTCTATTGAAGAGATTGATCAAATTTGGAGACTAGATCAACAATATCAACCAGAGATGGATGAGCAGACACGCAATAAGCTCTATCATGGTTGGCAATGTGCGATTAAAGCCACACAACTTTTCAAGCCTGAGGCGAATGAAGCTTAATATAGCTTGTATAAAGCTTACATGGTGCTTACATGAAGCTTTTTTCTAACCTTAGTTTTATTTAAAAAGGGAGTACTTTGGGGAGAAGGAGTACTCTTAAAGGAGTCAAAATATGAACTTTTCAGCTTTACATCGACAAGAGATGATTCAGACACTTGCCGAAACGGCCTATGATGTTGTCGTTGTGGGCGGTGGGATTACTGGTGCGGGGATCGCCTTAGATGCAGCAAAACGGGGAATGAAGGTTGCCTTGGTTGAGATGCAGGACTTTGCGGCCGGTACGAGTAGTCGTTCAACAAAGCTTATTCATGGTGGGCTGCGCTACTTAAAGCAGTTACAAATTTCAGTGGTCATGCATTCAGGGCGGGAACGGGCAGTGGTATATGAAAATGGACCCCATGTGACAACGCCGGAGTGGATGTTATTGCCGATGCATAAAGGCGGGACTTTTGGGCCTTTTTCAACTTCGATTGGCTTAATGGTGTATGACTTTTTAGCGGGAGTGAAGAAATCAGAACGCCGTACAATGCTTAATCGTGAGCAAACTATTGCGAAAGTACCGCTTGTGAAGCAAGACGGGTTACTGGGCGGCGGTTACTATGTGGAGTATCGTACAGATGATGCGCGTTTAACCATTGAAGTGATGAAGCGCGCAGTGGGATTTGGGGCAACGGTACTCAATTATGCGAAAGCGACAGCCTTTCTTTATGATGAGAATAATCAGGCGAATGGGATTGCTGTAGAAGATCTGACCACAGGCAAAACCTTTGAGATTCAAGCGAAGAAAGTGATTAACGCAACGGGTCCTTGGGTGGATGAGATGCGCCAAAAAGATAAGGCGAAGCTCAATAATAAACATCTACGCCTCACAAAAGGGATTCATCTTGTGGTAGATCAATCCCATTTTCCTTTAGAGCAAGCTGTCTATTTTGATACCGAAAAAGATAAACGCATGATCTTTGCGGTTCCAAGAGATGGAAAGACCTACATTGGTACGACCGATACGGTGTATGAAGCGGATAAAGCACATCCTGTCGCAACAGCTGAGGATCGGGATTATCTTATCGATGCGGTGAACTATATGTTCCCAACGGTTCACCTCACTAAAGAGCATATTGAATCCTCGTGGGCCGGTATTCGTCCGCTGATTTGGGAAGAGGGGAAAGATCCTTCAGAGATCTCTCGTAAAGATGAGATCTGGGAATCTGAAACAGGTCTTTTGACGATCGCAGGGGGTAAATTAACCGGCTATCGTCATATGGCGGAAGAGATTGTGGATCGGTTAGCAGAAGTGTTAAAGCGGGATTATAATCTCTCATTTGATCCTTGTGCTACAAAACATCAACCGATCTCGGGGGGAGATATGGGCGGCTCAAGTGCATTCCCCAGCTTTATTGCAGCTCAGGTAGAGAAGGGGAAAGCGGCCGGATTGACGGAAGCAGAGAGCCATTTCTTAGCGCGTTACTATGGTACAAACTCTGATATTCTCTTTACCCATTTCAGTGAGAATCCGATAGAAGATCAGCCTGAATTATCTCGTTTAACAGCACTTCGCCTCTGGTATGCGCTTAATTATGAGAATGTACTCTATCCTGATGATTTCTTAATTCGCCGTACTGGAATGCTCTTCTTCAACATAGAAGGTTTATTAGCAGAGAAAGATGCGGTACTTGCGGAGATGGCTAAATTCTTCCATTGGGATGATGCGATGTTAGTCAAAATGGCAGAGCGTGTCGCTTTAGCGATTGCAGATGCTGCGAATTTTCCGGAGAAAGCGAGCCTTAATGCTGAATTGAATAGTCGTCAATAAAGTAAATGTAGGTCAGCGTATTCAATAAGAGCTATGTGAGTAGTGATGATTTAAGTATCGTAAATTGGGTTTAAGAAGAATGATTTTTGAGCAGCTAGTATGGGATTTTAAAAGAACATAAGGCCTCTTACTAAACAACGCTTGCAAGATGCCGGATAGAACAGCTTTCTTGCTTCTCATAAGCGATGCGCCGGCATTTAAATAAGCTTATTTTGAACCAATATTGCTATATAAAGTTGTTACAAAGTCGTATAAAAGAAAACCGACCCTTAGGGTCGGTTTTTTATCTCTTTGCATATGATTCAATATCGTATGTACAGGTCTTGTATATATAGATACTGATAGAGAACCTTTATTGAGGATATTGGCTAAAGAGTCGCCAATAATCCATCTCTTGATGCGTTTATCCGATTATCGCTTATAACGATTACCCTTTATAACGACTTAATACTAAGGCAGCATTTGTACCACCAAAGCCAAAGCCATTGTTGAGGATATGATCGAGTTTTGCATCATCAATACGTTTACGCACGATTGGGAAGTCCACTAAGGCAGGATCTACTTCATCAATGTGAGCGCTCTCTGTGATGAAGTTATTTTGCATCATTAGTAAGCTGTAAATGGTTTCATTCACACCGGCAGCACCAAGTGCATGACCTGTGAGTGATTTCGTTGAACTGATATGTGGCACTTTATCGCCAAATACACGGCCAATCGCTAATAATTCAGGCGTATCACCTGCAGGTGTTGAGGTACCATGCGTGTTGATATAATCGATTTCACCCTTGACATTTTCAAGTGCCATACGCATACAACGTTCAGCACCTTCACCACTGGGTGCAACCATATCATAACCATCAGATGTTGCGCCGTAGCCGGTGATCTCTGCATAGATTTTAGCACCCCGTTTAAGCGCATGTTCTAGCTCTTCGACCACAACGATACCGCCGCCGCCAGAGATGACAAAACCATCACGATCTTTATCATAAGCGCGTGAAGCGACTTCAGGGCGGTCATTATATTTTGAAGAGAGTGCGCCCATCGCATCGAACATTGCACTCATATAAGGATGAAGCTCTTCACCACCGCCGGCAAAGACCATATCTTGTTTACCGAGTTGGATCTGCTCATAAGCATTACCAATACAGTGAATAGAGGTTGCACAAGCAGAGCTGATTGAGTAGTTTACTCCTTTGATTTTAAAAGGGGTCGCTAAACAGGCAGAAACAGTTGAACCCATCGTACGCGTGACCATATAAGGGCCGATACGTTTAGTCGCGCCATTTTTGCGAAGAATATCGATACTATCGATCTGATTCTTAGTAGAAGCACCACCAGAACCGACGATTAAGCCGGTGCGAGGATTTGAGACTTCTTCTTCAGAGAGACCTGCATCTTCAATCGCTTGTTTCATTGCAATATAAGCATACGCCGCAGCATCTGCCATAAAGCGGAAATGTTTACGGTCAATATGCGCCGCAAGATCAATATTAAGAGCGCCATGAACTTGAGAGCGAAAGCCTAAGTCTGCCATCTCTTGAGAGAATTTGATTCCAGATTGCGTATTGAGGAGTGATTGTAAGACCTCATCTTTATTGTTGCCGATGCTCGACACAATACCAAGGCCTGTAATAACAACACGTTTCATTAAAAAAATTCCTCCTGAAATTAAAAATTGTCTGTTTGTGTGAAGAGGCCAACTTTTAGATCTTCACCTACATAGATCTCTTTGCCATCGACTTCCATTGTGGCGTCGGCAATTCCCATCGTAAGAGATCTTAAAATAACACGCTTCATATGAATGTTATAGGTGATTTTTTTAGCGGTTGGCAATACTTGACCGGTAAATTTTACTTGGCCTGCGCCTAAAGCGCGACCACGCCCTTTGCCGCCCATCCAACCAAGATAGAAGCCAACAAGCTGCCACATGGCATCAAGTCCTAAGCAACCAGGCATTACGCTATCACCAATAAAGTGACATGGGAAGAACCAAAGATCAGGGTTCAGATCGAGCTCGGCTGTGATTGATCCTTTACCGTATTTACCCCCGCTTTCGGTGATAGAGACGATGCGATCGATCATGAGCATCGGTGGCATGGGAAGCTGTGCATTTCCTTCACCAAAAAGATTGCCTTTTGCACACTCGATGAGTTCATCATATGTAAAACTTGATTGCGTTGTAATTCTTGACACGTTTAATTGATCCTATGAAATGAGATAAGTATTTATTTTCTATCTGTTTTTGATTAGTCTTTCGTAAATTGGCACGATATTTAATTATATGCATAAAACGAAAAAGAAAATAATTTTTAATCTGTTATTATACCGAAAAAAAAGGAAAAGGACTATAAGTCTTGATAAAGGCTCGGCTCTCCCTTAGGTCTTGTTTTAAATCGACGATGTGCCCAGAGATATTGCTCAGGTGCTTCTAAAATCCACGACTCAAAAAGCTGGTTAATACGTAATGTATCAGCCTCTAAATCTTCGGTCGGGAAATGCTCTAACATCGGTAAAATATGGATATGGTAACGATTACCTTTACGAACAACATAATAAGGGAGAGCGGCAGCCTTTCCGAGTCGACAGAGTGTGGAGGTTGCCGTAATAGTTAGGGTATTTACGCCAAAAAAAGGGATGAAGACATGATCGGTACTGCCATAGTTTTGATCAGGAGCATACCAAATGAGATCCCCCTCTCGTAAAAGCCGAATCATGCGCCTAGTTTCATCACGAGTTATGGGTTCAAGTCCGGATTGTTCAAAGCGACCTTGATATTGCACATATTCATAATATTCATTTTCATGAGGCCGATACATACCGCGTACCTTTGTTTTAAAGGAGATGGCGCGCCCTCCTAATTCAAGCGATGTCATATGAAGTGTTAAGAGAAGGGCTCCTTTACCACTTTCTTCAAAGGCTTTAAGATTCTCTAATCCTTCGTAAACAAGATATTTTTCAAGTTGTTTACGGGGCATATACCACGCAATAATGACTTCAAAAATCGCCATTCCCATTGAGAGAAAGTTCGCTTTAATCAGTTTTTTTTGCGCTTTCTGATCGAATTCTGGGAAGCAGAGCTCAATATTGCGCTTGATAATTTTTCGGCGACTTCCTGCCACATAGTAGGAGCAAAATCCGACAACCTTTCCTAAAAATAAGAGGAAAGGCAAGGGAAGATGCGCTACGATTTTGGCGAGAAATATTCCAAAAGCGAGCAACTTATGGTCAGAGGCTTTTGGTGCGGTTCTTGTCTGCATACTCGTTCATTGACTCTATATAAATTGCACCGATTATATCATTTTTTTACGGAAGAAGGGATCCATCATAATTGTATGAATTTTCAGCTGTATATTTAAATCCCGTGGTTTATTTAATGTCTGTTGAAAGAGTCACCGATGGGGATCGTCACAAAAGGCGAGAATGACTTTCAAAGATCAATTGATATTTAATGGGATTTTATTACCAATATGCGCTAAAATCAGCCTCTCAACTCATCGTGAAAATGATAGAAGTTAAGTCGCGCGCATCAATGCGGGGAAATAGCCTCAATGATAGGATTGATGGGCTAATTTCGAGGATAATAATAGATTCGATGAGTTTTAATGAGTTAGCAGCTTGAAGAGCAACATCAGAATATTGATAACCCTATTTAATAGGACTCTATTTTGCTATTGCTATTTCAGCGATTTTACTTACGCGGTTTTACGCTATGAAAGGTCTTGTTATGCGATTACAGAAACGATCCTTATGGGCGCAATGGTTACTGCTTTGTGCTACGGTATTGGCACTTGTAGGATGTGGCTTTCATCTACGGGGCAATGTTCAATTTCCAGAGGTATATCAGAAAGCCTTTATTGAGAGTAATGAGCCTGCTTATTCACTCGACAGTGTGGCCTTTTATATTCAAAGGGCGCTTCGTTCACAAATCACGTTTGTTGACAACATTGAAGCGGCGGATATGATTATCAATGTCCAAGAAACCTATGATTCTCGGATTGTATCGAGTAATACCACAGGGATTAATCGGACTTATACCAATGAATTATTTGCGACCATATATATTAGTGATCGTAGTGGTCAATTGATTTTTAGACCAGAGCAGTTTTCAAAATCAGAGAGCTTTACCCTTGATGAGCGGGAACCTTTAGCGAAAACAACCGCAGAGGAAGCGATCAAACGGGAGCTTGCGATTGAGTTGAGCCAAGATTTTGTCCGTCGTCTTGGTGTTCAGATGCGCAGCCGTTAATCTGAAATTGATGGGATCAGGTCAGTTATAACGATCATCATACTGCTATGGGAATGGAAATATGAAGTTATAACTTATGATGTCAGATCCGATGTGATGTCAGATCCGATGGCTGTTTCGATATCCGTTAGAGATGCATACAATATTCTGCAAGATCTAATAGATATCATTCAATAGAGTTTATTTAACAAAAATTGTTTAACTGAGATTGTTTAATCAATAATAAAGAACAACAAAGAAAGAGGGAATTATTGTGAGTAACGGAGCGTTAACCACTATTAAAGATGTACAGGCGTATGAAGATGAACGAAATGTAGAGATTTCTCAAGTAGGCATTAGCGGGTTACGTCTTCCACTTGAGTTTGCCAACGGTGGAAAGAGTCAACATACGGTGATGGAAGCGGCTTTTACGGTGACGCTACAAAAAGAACGTAAAGGAACGCACATGTCACGTTTTATCGAAGTGTGGGATATGCAGCCTAAACCGTTCTCACTTGAAGGTGTCGGCATTCTATTGCAAGATCTTAAAACCAAGCTCGATGCACCACAAGCTCAGGCGTCACTACAGTTTCCGCTCTTTTTTGAAAGAGAAGCGCCCGTTTCTAAAGCGAAGAGCTTAATGGATTTTGAATGTGGCATTGATGTAGAGCTTAGCAAGGATGAGGCGGATTCAAGCTATACGCTTCACCTGATGGCACCGGTCACAAGCCTTTGCCCTTGTTCAAAAGAGATTTCTGAATTTAGTGCCCATTCACAGCGCTCTCACTTAACAATCTCTTTAGAGTTTAAAGATTTTGCCAGCTTTGCCGCTTTAGAGATCGACCAATTATTGAAAACGATGGAATCAGTCGGTTCCTCCAAACTCTATCCGCTTTTAAAGCGTCCTGATGAGAAATATGTCACGGAACACGCTTATAAAAATCCCCAATTTGTAGAGGATTTAGTGCGAGATTTAGTGGTTCTACTGCGTGAACGAACCGACTTATTAGCATTTTCGGTTCAGTCTGAAAATTTTGAATCGATTCATAATCATCAAGCTTATGCGAAAGTGAATTATATCTTTTAGGATAATCAGATAGAGTCGTTCAAATAGAGTCATTTAGATCGAGTCATTTAGATCGAGTCATTAATACCATTCACTCGGTAATAGCGCGGTTTAACAAAAAGCCTCAATGAATTTCCAGAGAGAAATGATCATTGAGGCTTACTTTTTGTTAAGATAGTACAATATTACATATTAGCAATGTTTCACGTGTGTCATTTAGGGCACCGATCTATTGAGGAGATATAGATGATAGAATCCGATCGCCTAATTGTGAGTGATCAACCTTTTGAAGAAGAGAAGGTGATCGATCGTGCGATTCGTCCTCGGCAACTCGCCGATTATACCGGGCAATTACCGATTCGCCGGCAACTTAATATCTATATTCAAGCGGCAAGACAGCGACAAGAAGCGCTCGACCATGTTTTACTCTTTGGTCCACCAGGATTAGGTAAAACAACGTTAGCGCATATTATTGCTTATGAAATGGGCGTGGGGTTGAAGCAGACTTCAGGGCCGATCTTGGAAAAGGCCGGTGATTTAGCCGCGATTCTGACGAGTCTTGAAGAGAATGATATTCTCTTTATCGATGAGATTCATCGGCTCAACCCTGCGGTAGAAGAGGTCCTCTATCCTGCGATGGAGGATTATCAACTTGATATTATGATCGGAGAAGGGCCTGCCGCGCGCTCTGTGAAAATTGATCTTCCCCCTTTTACATTGATAGGTGCTACTACAAGAGCCGGATTATTATCCTCCCCACTTCGAGATCGTTTTGGAATTGTCTCGCGTTTGATGTTCTATACCCACGAAGAGCTGACAACTATTGTGAAGCGCTCTGCTAATCTTCTCAATGCCCCGATTACCGAAGAAGGGGCTTTTGAAATTGGTCGGCGTTCTCGAGGTACACCGCGAATTGCGAACCGATTACTGCGCCGAGTGCGAGATGTGGCACAGGTAGAAGCCGATGGGGATATTACCATTGAGATTGCAAAGCGTGCACTAGCGATGCTTGATATCGATAATGCCGGTTTAGATGAGCATGATCGTAATTTTCTACGTTTAATCGTGGATAAATTTGATGGCGGACCGGTCGGTATTGATACTTTAGCGGCAGCAATAGGTGAGGAGAAAGGGACGCTTGAAGATATGATTGAGCCTTTCCTAATACAAGAAGGATTTATTATGCGTACGCCAAGAGGGCGAGTGGCGACTAATCATTGTCGGCGTTATTTTGGTTTGACTATTGATAGTGACATTGAAACAGAAATAGCGGTGTTATCGGATACTTTAGTACCGAAAGAGTAGAGTTGTATTAATAGATTTTACATGAGTAAGTTTGTACCCGTATTGTGAGAATGAGATGACCAACGATTTTTATCAACAAGTAGCCGATGCGCTCTATGAAACAGATCCCGCATTAAAATGCAGTAAAGTGCGGAATTTACATGAGTCTTTGCAAATAGGTAGGGTTGTGCCTTATGCGGATCATGATATTGCCGAGATTTTACCTGCAGGACGACCGGAAGCCCCTCGTTTAGTTCACCCGAACGATGTACCGCGTCGAGGATTGGGGAGTAAAGAGGGGATTTTGGCATTAGTACACGCGATTTGCCATATTGAATTTAATGCGATTAATTTAGGACTAGATGCCGCTTATCGCTTTCGAAATATGCCGCGGCAATTTTATAAAGATTGGATTTCGGTGGCGAATGATGAAGCGAAACATTTTGGGTTACTAGCGGGATATCTAGAACGGGAAGGGAGCTATTATGGCGCTTTTGAAGCCCATAGCGGTCTATGGGATTCTGCAGAGAGAACAGCTCATGATCCTTTAATTCGTATGGCGCTTGTACCAAGAGTATTAGAAGCGCGTGGTCTTGATGTTACGCCGGGCATTATCAATAAGCTTAAACAGGCGAAAGAAGAAGATGTCGTGGCGATGCTTCATATTATTCTAGAAGAAGAGGAGGGGCATGTATTAGTAGGGAATCATTGGTATCGTTATCTCTGCAATGCTCGCAATTTACCCCCGAAAGAGACTTTTTTTGCACTACTTGATGAGTATGGGCAAACGTTGAAGCCGCCCTTTAATATCGAGGCAAGATTACGTTCAGGCTTTACCCAAGAAGAGATTGATTTCTTAGTAGATTCTATTGATTTGAAATAAGCGTTATCAAGGCTAAAGCCGTGCGCTTAAGGAGAAAAATATATGACAGAAACGAATGAGATACGGCATCAAGCGATCAAAACAGCGTTATTAAAACTTCATTCGGCAGTTTTTATCGGTATTTCCGGTATTGTTCTGACAGAGGAAGAGCAAAAATGGTTACAGCATCCATTAGTCGGTGGCGTGATTCTTTTTAGTCGTAATTATCGGGATATTGAGCAACTAAAGGCGTTGACAGCAAGTATTAAGGCGATCAATCCCCAATTGCTGATTTCTGTCGATCATGAAGGCGGGCGCGTTCAGCGTTTTCGAGAAGGCTTTACGGCTTTAGCGCCGATGCGAGCGCTAGGGGATCATTATGACAACACACCAGAAGAGGCATTAACGCTTGCATTTAATACCGGTTATACCATTGCAAGAGAGTTACAATCGGTGGGGGTTGATTTTAGTTATGCACCGGTATGTGATCTTGATTATGGCGTCAATCCTGCCATTGGAGATCGTGCTTTTCATCGAGATGGGAAAGTCGTTGCAAAGCTTGTTTTAGCACTTTATGAGGGGCTAAAAGCGGGAGGCTCTATTGGTGTTGCGAAGCATTTCCCGGGACATGGATTTGTCAATGTGGATACTCATTTAGCAATAGCCCGCGATGATCGATCGTTAGCAGAATTAGAAGATAGCGATTTATTACCTTTTAAAACGCTCATTAATGCCAGCATTGAAGCTTTAATGCCAGCGCATATTATCTTCTCTTGCTTAGATGCTGAGCATACGGTGATTACTTCTCATCAATGGCTCAACTATCTTCGTCATCAATTGAAATTCAGTGGTGCGATTATTAGCGATGATCTTGATATGGGCGGTGCGAATCACTTAGGAAGCGTTGACGAGAAGGTGAAAGCCTGTTTCGATGCCGGCATTAATATTGTGCTACTCTGTAATGATATGACGGCGATTCGATCATTGTTACAGCGGTTTTAGTAAGAGTAGAATCTTTTGTCATTGAAGCTAATAGGAGATGTATAAGTCTTGTATTTCGGCCAGTGAATGAAGGCGTAATTTCTATTTAAATATTTTTATTTTATAAAAATATAATATTACTTAAAATTATTATAATAATATGTTATTTTAACTATACGCTTGATTGATATTTGTAATAATGTATGGAGGTTAAAATGAGTTTTATTGAAATGATTAAAGAGAAAATTGCAGAATTCATGGGCAAAGCAAAAGCGGAGCATCAAGCTCATGATCATAAGGCAGAATCCAAAGCCGGCACACAAACAGACGTTAAGGCAGAAGAGAAAACTGAGGTAAAATCAGAATCAGAAGAAGCAACGGTAGAAACAGCTCAAGAGGATACCTCAGAAAAGAAAGCTGAGGATGGCGCTACAGCAACGGAAAAATCTACCGAAGGCACACAGGAGAAAAGTAAAACTTTGGTAGAAGAGCCTAAAGCATAAGAGGGCATAAAGGCTAATCACAAATCATAAGATTTAAGAGAGAAGTCTAGGGGACTGTTATTATTCTCTCATGGTGATTTTACTATGTTATTCTCAAACCGATTAAAGTTACCCACAATTTCTGTGGATAAGTTTCAGGATAAGATGATCATAGTTCGTGGATAATGTGAGTATATTTGTAGGTAGTTGATTTTTAATTGTTTTTAAGGAATATAATGCTCATAAAAAACCGCTCATTAATTGAGCGGTTTTCTGTTTTTGTCTACATCGTTTGAGCTTAAATGATCGTTAAGCGTTTAATATAATAATATCGGTTCAAAATAAGCTTATTCAAATGCCGGCGCATCAGCTGTAAAAAGCAAGGAATCTGTTCTATCCGGCATCTTGCAAGTCTTGTTTAAAAGCCATTTTTCTTAAACCAAATTTATTATAATAGATCTATCGATAAGGATTTATTGATTAACGAACCTATTGATCTTTAGCAGAACGTTGTAATTTACGGCGATCTGCTTCAGTTAAATAACGCTTACGAAGACGGATAGATTTTGGTGTGACTTCTACTAACTCATCGTCATCAATAAACTCAATGGCACGCTCAAGTGTTAACTTAATTGGCGTTGAAAGTGTTAATGCTTCATCGGTACCCGCAGCACGAATATTAGTCAGCTGTTTTGCCCGAAGCGCATTCACCACTAAGTCATTGTCACGACTATGAATACCGATAATTTGACCTTCATAGATCTCATCACCATGGCTTGTAAAGAGGCGACCACGTTCTTGAAGGTTAAAGAGCGCATAGGCTAGCGCTTTACCTTGACCATTTGAGATCAATACGCCATTTTGACGTTGGCCTACAGTGCCTTTTTTGATAGGACCATAATGATCAAAGTTATGGAACATTAAACCTGTACCATTGGTGAGAGTCATAAACTCTGTTTGGAAGCCGATCAAACCGCGTGAAGGGATAATATAGTCGATACGAATACGACCTTTACCATCTGGCACCATATCTTGCAATTCTGCAAAACGGGTTCCCATTTGCGCCATAATATCACCTTGGTGACGCTCTTCGATATCGAACGTTAGTGTTTCGTAAGGTTCAAGTTTCTCACCATTCTCTTCACGAATAATCACTTGAGGACGACCGACCGCCATCTCATAGCCTTCACGACGCATATTTTCAATTAAGACTGAAAGGTGAAGCTCACCACGACCTGACACTTTAAAGACATCGGCACTATCTGTCGGCTCAACACGAAGGGCTACATTGTGAAGTAGTTCTTCTTCAAGACGTTCTTTGATTTGACGTGAAGTGACAAATTTCCCCTCTTTACCTGCAAATGGAGAAGTATTCACTTGTAACATCATAGAAACGGTGGGCTCATCCACTGTTAATGGCGGTAAAGCCTCTACGTTTTGTGGATCACAGATCGTATCTGAAATAAAGAGTGGATCTAAACCTGTAAAGCTGATGATATCGCCGGCTTGTGCTGATTCAAATTCAATTTTGTTAAGGCCATGGAAGCCAAGAATTTGTTGAATTTTACCAGAGCGTTTATTGCCTTCACGATCGATCGCAACCACGTTCATGTTTTTATGTACTTTTCCGCGCTTGATACGACCAATACCGATCACGCCGACATAAGAGTTGTAGTCTAATGAGGAGACTTGTAGTTGGAATGGGGCATCGACTTCAACATTAGGTGCGGGAACGTGATCTACGATCGCTTGGAATAGCGGTTCAAAGTCACCACTACGGATATCATCCGTTAAACCGGCAAAGCCATTGAGACCTGAAGCATAAACTACAGGGAAATCAAGTTGCTCATCTGTTGCGCCGAGTTTATCAAAAAGTTCAAATGTTTGATCTAAAACCCAGTCAGGACGTGCGCCTGGGCGGTCAATTTTATTGATCACTACGATCGGTTTAAAGCCCATTGCAAACGCTTTTTGTGTTACGAACCGCGTTTGAGGCATAGGCCCTTCAACAGAGTCAACGAGTAATAATACAGAGTCAACCATAGAGAGAACACGTTCAACCTCACCACCAAAGTCCGCATGTCCCGGAGTATCTACGATATTGATACGGTAATCTTTCCAATTAATCGCAGTGTTTTTAGAAAGGATGGTAATACCACGCTCTTTTTCGAGCTGATTCGAGTCCATGACTCGTTCTGCCACTTCTTCTCGTGCATCAAATGTGCCTGAACTTTTGAGCAATTGGTCAACGAGCGTTGTTTTACCATGGTCAACGTGGGCAATAATGGCGATGTTTCTTAATTTTTCTATCATTTTCTCTTCTTTAGTCATTTTCAGTGCCTAATGGCAATCTAGAAGGGCTGCATCAGGCGTGTTGCATTAAGGTTGTCTGTTTTCTAGGCAGATATTATAGCTTATTTTTTTCGTTTTTTTTGAGTTAATTTACTTTAAGATATTGGGAATGGGTAGGCTTAAAAGGATAGTAAATACAATGAATTACAAAAAAGTAGCGATAAATCTTCATTTGTAAAATAAATAGACTTCTTTCGATGATTGACAATATTTGAAATTATGCGTAATTTGCGAGAAGGTCGACAGATTAAAAATCTCAAGGTTTTAGCTCTCTAAAGCGTATTTGGATTCCTCATTAATAAAACGTCTTACTAAAAAGCATGACGCCTGGTGAGTAAAAAATAACAGAGGTCATGAATGAATATTAGGTTATGAAACGTCAGTCAGCGGTTAACTAGAAATATCAATGAGTGATCGCTAGCTTATCCTATAAAGGCTGTTATATTAATGGTATTTGATAGAGACACCAGATTCGGTAGAAACTTTAGATATAGAGATATACTAAATGTAGAGATACTAAACAGCTGTCCTATTTTTTTATTATTGAATAGATTTATTAATAGATAATTTACAAGAAAGTATTCACAAAGAGGAACTTCATGTCACAACAACCATCCACAGACTTCAAACGTCTTGATTTGCTGCCCCCTTATGTTTTTAGCGTGATTGATCAGTTAAAAGCAGAGGCCGCCGCCAATGGTCAAGATGTCATTGATTTTGGTATGGGTAACCCAGACCAGCCAACACCGCAACATATTGTCAAAGCCTTAGTGGATGCCGCCCAAGCCGGAGAGAATCACCGTTATTCAGCCTCAAAAGGGATTGTACCAGTGCGCAAAGCGATCTGTGATTGGTATCAGCGGAAATTTGCTGTGACACTTGACCCTGAGACAGAAGCGATTTATACCATTGGTTCTAAAGAGGGATTAGCGGATTTAACGTTAGCAGTGCTTGATAAAGGGGATGTTGTACTTGTACCAGATCCTGCGTACCCCATTCATACTTACGGACCGATTATTGCCGGTGCGACAGTGATTCAGGTGCCAGCAGGTCCTGAAGATGATTTTGAAGCAAATCTACAAGCCGCGATTGAAAACTCGCCGGTTAAACCGAAGATGATGATTCTCAATTATCCTTCAAACCCTACTTCTGAATGTGTGGATATCGCCTTTTTTGAGCGTATTGTTGCACTTGCGAAAAAGCATAATATTTGGATTGTGCATGATTTAGCGTATGCTGATCTCTCTTTTGATGGTTATCGCGCACCCTCCATTTTAGAAGTGAAAGGGGCTAAAGAGATTGCTGTTGAAGCTTATACACTCTCTAAAAGCTACAATATGGCCGGCTGGCGCGTTGGTTTTATGGTGGGAAATGCAACATTAATTGCGGCGCTTACGAAGATGAAATCCTATCTGGATTATGGCTCATTTGCACCAATTCAATATGCCGCTTCCGTTGCTTTGACAGGGCCACAAGATTGTGTTGAAGAGATTCGCCTACGTTATCAAACCCGTCGTGATCAGCTCTGTGAAGGCTTAGCATCGATTGGGTGGGATGTGAAAAAGCCAAAAGCATCGATGTTCTTATGGGCAAAAATTCCCGAAGCATATCAATCATTAGGTTCGATGAAATTTGCTGAGAAACTTATTAAAGAGGCTTCTGTCGCTGTATCGCCTGGTATCGGCTTTGGTGAGGGCGGTGAAGGTTATGTGCGTTTTGGATTGATTGTGGATTCAAAGCGGACGGAGAAAGCGATTGAGAACCTAAGAGCATTATTTGTGAAAGATGGATTACTCTAGCGGTGATTTTTACCCTAAGGCTTATCAAATTAAGCGTAAGAAAATAGCAGAAATAACGGCATTAGGTTGATTGAAATTGCGGTAAATCAATAGGTTAAAGCTGTAGTATGTTATAATTAAAAGCCATTTAATCAAGATGATAGATGGCTTTTAATTTGCTTTAATTTATTTAAAACCTGACGAATAGAGAAACTTTTCCATATAGACAATGGCTTGTAGTTTTTTTGTTACAAGATCTGGCGAATCGTCGAGAAATGGGGCAAAAAGACGGTAGATATCGGCGTTTATATCGGTTAAAATAGAACTGTTTTTCAATTTATGTAGGAGTGTTGTAGTATGACTAAAGTACTTGATGTAGTAAAACCAGGTGTTCTCTCTGGAGATGATGTACAAAAAGTGTTCGCGATTGCAAAAGAGAATAACTTTGCGATCCCAGCGATTAATGTTGTCAATACTGAATCAATTAACGGGGTATTAGAAGCCGCTGCAAAAGCAAAATCACCTGTGATTATCCAGTTTTCAAACGGTGGTGCGCAGTTCTATGCCGGTAAAGGTTTAAAGTTAGCAGACTACAATGGCCAAGGTGCGGCAGTACTAGGGGCTGTTGCCGGTGCTAAGCATGTACATGCTATGGCGGAAGCTTATGGTGTTCCTGTGATTTTACATACAGACCATGCTGCACGTAAATTACTTCCTTGGATTGATGGTTTATTAGATGCGGGTGAAAAATTCTACGCAGAAACTGGTAAACCGCTCTTTTCATCTCATATGATTGATCTTTCCGAAGATACTTTAGAAGATAATATCGCAACTTGTGCAAAATATCTTGAGCGCCTTGCGAAAATGGGGATGACACTTGAAATCGAGTTAGGCATCACCGGGGGTGAAGAAGATGGCGTTGATAATTCATCAGTAGATAATGCGCTTCTCTACACTCAACCTGAAGATGTTGCTTATGCTTATGAAGAATTGAGCAAAGTGAGCCCACGATTCACTATTGCGGCTTCGTTCGGTAACGTGCATGGTGTTTATAAACCAGGGAATGTGGAATTAAAACCTATCATTCTTGATAATTCACAAAAATATGTAGCGGAGAAATTCAATTTAGGTGAAAAACCATTGAACTTCGTATTCCATGGCGGTTCAGGTTCAGACCTTAAAGATATTCGTGAAGCAATTAGCTACGGCGTGATCAAAATGAATATCGATACGGATACACAATGGGCAACTTGGGAAGGTGTATTGAACTACTATAAAGAGAATGAAGGTTATCTTCAATCTCAACTGGGTAATCCAAAAGATCCGTTTGGTCCAAACAAAGCTTACTACGATCCTCGTGCTTGGCTTCGTAAAGGTCAAGAGAGCCTTGTTAAACGCGTGTTAGTAGCGTATGAAGATTTGAACGGTATGAACCGTAACTAATTCATTAGTTCATATTAATGGATGATATAACCATTGTTAGCGGTCAATGATCAATGAGAAAGCCCAAGTATTTTAAATGCTTGGGCATTTTTAATGCCTTAGATTTAAGTGTAAAAAAGCTCCAACTGCCGATGATGGGATCAATCTTCTGAGTTATTTATAGTGAAATCGGTTCAAAATAAGCTTATTAAAATGCCGGCGCATCAGTTGTAAGAAGTGCGAAAGCTGTTCTATCCGGCATCTTGCAAGTGTTGTTTAAAATCATTTTTCTTAAACCAAATTTACTATAAATAGAAGCTTACTCACGGCGGGAGGGAATGATTGCAAATCCAGACAGAGCGAGCGCCCGCAGAAGAGAAGCCTAAAGCTTTTCGATCGACTGGAATATCGGAGGATTGATAGATACCTCAACTGCCGGCGCGGGATTATTGGAAGAACGGGGTCATTCGCCCCGGCGACGGGATTAATCTTCTAATTGATTTAAATAGAAGCTGATGTAGTGCGGGATAGAAAAAATGTGATACCAGATCAATTGAGCGCCCGCAGAAGAGAAGCCTAAAGCTTTTCGATCGACTGGAATATCGGAGGATTGATAGATACCTCAACTGCCGGCGCGGGATTATTGGAAGAACGGGGTCATTCGCCCCGGCGATGGGATTAATCTTCTAATTGATTTAAATAGAAGCTGATGTAGTGCGGGATAGAAAGAATGTGATACCAGATCAATTGAGCGCCCGCAGAAGAGAAGCCTAAAGCTTTTCGATCGACTGGAATATCGGAGGATTGATAGATGCCTCAACTGCCGGCGAGAGATTATTGGAAGAACGGGATCATTCTCCCCGGCGATGGGATCAATCTTCGAAGTTATTTAAATAGAGGCTTACTCACGGCGGGAGGGAATGGTTGCAAATCCAGACAGAGCGAGCGCCCGCAGAAGAGAAGCCTAAAGCTTTTCGATCGACTGGAATATCGGAGGATTGATAGATGCCTCAACTGCCGGCGAGAGATTATTGGAAGAACAGGATTATTCGCCCCGGCGATGCGATGACTATTCTTATTTTTAATAAATAGAGATTCACAAAAAAGGGCTACCGATGGTAACCCTCTCTCTAGTGAATAATTTATTGATACTAATGATCTACTAAGTGATTAATAACCATCATGATCATGTGGTCTGATTTTACCACTAAAGATCTTATGAACATAGAATGTATAGATCAAAATTAGCGGTAACACAATCGCAACTCCCCAAAGGGTAAATTCTAACGATTTAGGGGCTGAACTTGCCTCCCAAATAGTGAGTTTTCCAAGAATAATATCAGGGAAAATACTATAACCAAAGCCGATGAAGGTACAGAGGACAATCAAGACTGAGAAGAGGTAAGGAACCCAGTCATACTTGTAAGTCGTATCTGATTCGATAAACTTCGTCACCATAAAGATGATGAAAGCAAAGATCACACAAGCCGCAGGGATGGGCATGAGATAGAGTAGGTGCGGATAAGAGAACCATTTCTCATAAACAATCGGGCTTGTATACGGCATACCGACAGAAACGAGGATAATTGCCAAGAATGCGAGGAAGATGGAGTGACGAATAGCTTTTGCCGCAAAAAGACGAATATGCCCTTCTGCCTTAAAAATAAGCCATGCTGAGCCTAATAACGCATAACCAAAGCAGACAGCAACGCCCACGCAGAGTGCGAAGATCCAGTTAGCAACAGTATGTTCAAGGCCAGTAGCATAAATCCCAATCATGACTCCTTGAGACATTGTGGCAAGGTAAGAACCGAAGCAGAAGAGACGATCCCAAAGGATTTTACGATGCTCTTGCGCGGTATTACGGAAGTCAAAAGCCGCGCCTCGAATAATCAGTCCACCAAGCATTAAGACTGTAGGGATATAGAGGGTCACAAGAATATCACCATACGCTTTTGGGAAAGCGATGAAGATGACACCAATTCCTAACACAATCCAAGTCTCATTAGCATCCCAGAAAGGATCAACCGTTGCGACCATTTGATCTCGATCTTCTCGCTTACTCATAAACGGGAAGAGAATCCCAACGCCGAGATCGTAACCATCGAAGATAATATAGAAGAAAACAGCTGCCGCCATCAGGCCGGCAAATATTACGGGTAAAATTGTAGCAGCATCCATGATTTACGCTCCTTGTTGTTCTGCAGCAATATTGCGCTTAACAGTCTTATTAATCATGTAGAAGAGGACTGATAAGTAGCTGACGAGGACAAATAGATAAATTAAAGAATAGATCAGTAACGAGGGAATCATGACTGAAACGCCATGGGGTGCAACCGCATCTGCTGTCTTAATGAGGTCGTAAACGATCCAAGGTTGACGCCCAATTTCAGTAGTGTACCAGCCAAAGATAACCGCAACCCAACCTGAGAAGGTCATCATAAAGAAGACACGAATCATCTTCCGACCAATCTCTTTCCGGCGCATGAGCTGCACAGCACCGATCCAAGAGGTGAGGAGCATTAATAAACCAATACCCACCATGATTCTAAAGCTCCAGAAGACAATCGCAACCGGCGGATGCTCTTTAAACTCATTCAATCCACGAACTTCCCCATCCCAACTATGGGTGAGAATTAAGCTTCCTAAATGGGGGATAGACAGGGCAAAGTCATTACTGCGAGTCTCTTCATTCGGGAAGGCGATCACATTAAAGGCAACAGGCGCTTCGGTATCCCAAATGGCTTCAATCGCGGCTAATTTATCGGGCTGATGTTTTAAGACTAAAAGCCCTGATTGGTCGCCAATAAAGATTTGAATAGGGATTAAGATAGCGGCCACAATCACACCCACATTCAGCGCTTTACGACTTGCTTCTGAAGGGTCGCCTTTCATAATCTTATAGGCAGAAATCCCTGCCACTAAGAATGCAGCGGTTAAGCCTGAAGCGAGTAACATATGGGCAAGGCGAGTTAAGAGAGAAGGGGTAAAGATCGCATCCCACCAGCTCGTCACGTGTGCAACACCATCGATCATCTCATAGCCTGCGGGAGTTTGCATCCAAGAGTTGAGTGCAATAATCCAGAAAGCAGAAAGCGTAGTCCCCACCGCCACTAAGAAAGTCGCAAGATTGTGAATAAAAGGAGATACACGTTTCTGCCCAAAGAGCATCACCCCAAGGAATGTTGCTTCTAGGAAGAATGCAGTGAGTACTTCATAGCCTAATAATGGACCTGCGATATTGCCCACGTGTTCCATAAATCCAGGCCAGTTAGTACCAAATTGGAAGCTCATAGTGACCCCGGTAACAACGCCGATGGCAAAGCTTAGAGCAAAGATTTTAACCCAGAAGTTGTAAGCATTGAGCCATTGCTGATTATTGGTCTTCTCATAACGCAGTTTAAAGAAGAGCAATATCCAGGCAAGTGCAATGTTGATACTAGGAAAGATAATGTGAAACGTAATGTTAATGGCGAACTGTATTCGCGCGAGTACTATAGGATCGAGTTCCATATAAAGCCCTCTTGGAAATTACAAAATAATAAGTAGAGCTATTATAGAGCATTTTATTGATAAATCTAAATATAGAAAAATATAAATTGTTTTAAATTTACAAAAAGGTAAATGGCTGTTCTACAATTCGATTTTATGAGTATTTTAAAGAGACATTTCCAATATTTTGGAAGATCAAAATTGATTGAGAACAATATGAAAATAAGATGAAAATAGGGTGAAAAATCGGATCATTTGAGTGTTAGAATTAGCGTTCAAAGGGTTTCATTGTATGAGTTAGAAATAATCTGACAATCGGTGTATGATTAACGCTTCTTTATTTTTCATTATTTATTCATCATTATCAGTAGATCATCGCCGGCGGGCGAAAAAGGGATGAGCAGTTATTATGGCACAAGAGTGGATTTATGGATTTCACGCAGTAGAAGCGGCAATTAGAGAAGATCGAGTGATTCGAGTGATGCTTGATCCAAGCCGTAAAGATAAGCGAATGCAGGAATTTTATCTTTTAGCAGAACAATTCCATATTAAAGTAGAACGTGTTGATAGTGCGACACTTGACCAACAGATGCCTGATAGCCGCCATCAAGGCGTGCTTGCGCTGATTGAAGTCCGTGCGCCGGAGGGAGAAGAATTCCTCTATAAACTGCTCGATGAGATTGATCAAGCAGGGGAGCATCCTTTTCTCTTGATCTTAGATGAAGTCCAAGATCCCCATAATGTGGGGGCTTGTCTACGCAGTGCCGAAGCCTTTGGTGTAGATGCGGTGATTGTGCCGAAAGATAATGCCTGTTCTTTAACGCCGATTGTGCGTAAAGTATCGAGTGGTAGCTCTGAGCGAGTCCCTTTTATTGAAGTGACGAATCTTTCTCGAATGTTAGAGAAGATCAAAGCGCGTGGTATTTGGGTTTCAGGGCTTGCCGGCGGAGGGGATACGACCATTTTCACTGCAGATTTTCGAGGACCATTAGCGATTGTAATGGGCTCAGAAGGATCAGGAATGCGTCGTTTAACTGAGAAGAATTGTGATTTTATCGTGAAGATCCCGATGGAAGGAGAGATCGAAAGTCTTAATGTTTCAGTGGCAACGGGCGTCACATTAGCCGAAGCTTATCGTCAACGTCATTTTGGGAAATAGCCCAAATCTGCTATTCGCTCAAGGAATCAAGCGACTCATCGTGTCACCATAAGCAGCGCTAAAAAAGGATAAATTTTTAATGAATCTATCCTTTTGCTTTTTTTGAGATATATCTTTTGAGGCTAATTCTCGAGATATAGTCAGATCGGTTCAATATAAGTTAATTCAAATGCCGGCGCATCGACTGTAAAAAACAAGGAAGCTGTGCTATCCGGCATCTTGCAAGTGTTGGTAAGTCAAGTTTTATGTTCTTTTAAAATCCCGCAGTAGCGGTTAAAAAACCATTTTTCTTAAACCCAATTTACTATAATTATCTTGAGACAACTTTCGTCATTAATCCGGCACGCGACGTTGATACTGTTCTGCTTCGCTGTGGGCTTGATCATCTTTGCGACGCATATCGTTAGGGCGTAAAAAGGTATAAGCCACAAAACCGGTAAACCAGAGCAGAAAGCCGAAAGGAACACAGATCGTCACAAGATAGATGCCGATTTTTTGTGAACCAAAGATTAATACCGGAATCCCGATCAATGTTCCGATCAGTGAGATAATCATTCCAGCGTAAAACATAAATTTATTGAGGGCTAACATCGTACAGAACCTTTTAGCGAGTGAATTATTTTAGTGGAAAGACTTCAAAAAGAAGTGTTTCACACATTGATTGTCTAAATATATCATAAATTATCAAGAGCTAATATAGCGAATCCGTAGTGCATCTATTCC
Organism: Ignatzschineria larvae DSM 13226; assembly: GCF_038500265.1. NCBI lineage: Bacteria > Pseudomonadati > Pseudomonadota > Gammaproteobacteria > Cardiobacteriales > Ignatzschineriaceae > Ignatzschineria > Ignatzschineria larvae. Next base: position 544,800 of record NZ_CP150637.1, read on the forward strand.
CGAAAATGGTCAACCGGTAGTTAAGAGGCAGTTAATAACCTCGTTGTGGATTGATAATATTGTGAGGTAATTCGCCGGCGATCACTCTGGTAATATTCTCTAATACTTGCGTTGTCGCGGTATCAGGGTTAGTTGAGGCAGCAACGTGGGGCGTAATAATCAGCTCGGAAGAATGCCAAAAAGGATGATTTTCCGGCAAGGGTTCTGTAGAGAAGACATCAAGAAGCGCGCCGGAGAGTTGCCCCTGATCGATGGCTGAGAGGAGATCGGTTTCAATAAGATGATCCCCGCGCGCAGGATTAATGAGATAAGCCCCTTGTTTGAGTTGGGCAAAGAGTGATCCATTTAAAATCCCTCGCGTTTCCGGCGTTAAGGGCAATAGGCAGATCAGAAGGTCAAGTTCGGAGGCGAACTGATCTAGTGTGGATTCGCCGGCGAAGCTCTTGAGAAAATCGATCGATTTTTCACTTCTCGCCCAGCCTCTTAGCGCTGTGAAACCATTTTGATAGAGTCTTTTAGCGACCGATAATCCCAGTTCCCCTAAGCCTAAAATTCCAATTTGAAACTCTGAATGACGATGACGGGGAAGCGGTTGCCAAAAGGATTCTTGTTGCTGTTTTTGATAACGTTGAAATTGCCGGAAAGCAGTGAGTGTGCCATATAAGCAATACTCTTCCATTTGGGTGATCATATCTTGATCGATAATGCGCGCAATAGGAACTTCTGACGGCAAATCAGGGCACGCAAAGAGATGGTCAACGCCCATTCCTAAGGATTGAATGAGTTTAAGATGGGTTAGACGTGGAAAGATTCCCCGAGGCGGTTTCCAAGCAAGCACCACATCAATGCCGGCAAAATCAAATTGCTCGATATCGGTAATATCTTGATAATTAATTAAATTCAGTGTTATCTCGGTATTGGTATTGAGATTATTATTGAGATGGCGCTTCGCAAACATCGCCTGCCAGCGATCAAATCCCCGGCCATTTTCGGTAAGATAGAGAATATTTAACGCATTGTGAGTGGCTTGTTTCATCAGTAGTTCCTTGCCTGATCTTCAATTTTGGGGTTCTTTGTAGTCATTATGCCTTTAGTGTATCTAAAGCTGCAATGATAAAGAAGAGTCCTAGGGAACGAGTCGTAGAGGATCAGTAGTAGAACAGAATAAGCAGCGAGCGAGTTTAGAGATTCTATGATAGGAAGAGCGATCAAGCTTGCTTAAGGGCGAGCCTTGAGCTTTAGTGAATTGTGTTACAATATTGCGCAATAAATATTAATGATAGATTGCCTTATAAGTAAGATCGGCTCAAAATAGGCATTATTTCAATGCCGGCGCATCGGCTGATCGAGGCAAGGAAGCTGTTCTATCCGGCATCTTGCAAGTATGGGTGAGTCAGGTTTTATATTCTTTTAAAATCCCACACTAGCTGCTTAAAACTATTTTTTTAAACCCAATTTACTATAAATTGCATTGTAGATCAGAAGGATCACTCATAATGACGAACGACAAATTAGCAACAGAATCAACCGCTAAGCCCAAAGAATATTACCACGAGCAATATGGTTTAACGCTGCCTCATAGCGATGTTGTGAGTTTAGTGGAGCAGTACCAGATTGCGCCTTGTAAAACCTTAGATCTAGGCTGTGGACAAGGGCGAAATAGCCTCTATCTTGCAGAGCGTGGGTTTGAGCTCACTTCGGTCGATCTTAATCAGATGTCGATCGATGGTTTAATTGAGATCGCCGCGAAAGAGGGGCTTCGTAATATTCAAGCGCAGGCATACGATATTAATCAAGCGGCCATTAGCGAGCGGTATGATCTGATTATCTCTACAGTCGTTTTAATGTTTGTGCAGCAAGATCGTATTGAAGCGATTATTGAGAATATGCAAGCGCAGACGAATGTGGGCGGTTATAACCTCATTGTGTCGGCAATGTCGACAGCGGCGTACCCTTTTGATGGATTTCCTTGCACCTTTGCTGAAGGACAATTATCAGGGCTCTATCAAGATTGGAAGATGTTGCATTATGATGAAAATGTCGGAGAACTTCATCGGTTAGATGCTGATGGCAACCGAATGAAACTACAATTTGCGACTATTTTGGCACAAAAAGTAGCGTAAAGGATCTATTGGATAGCGCAATAATTCAAAAGGGAATATGAATGGCGATTAGCGATGAGGATAAAGCCCTGTTCCGGGCAACAATTGGGCGGGTAAAGCGGGTAACAAATCCTAGGGAAAAAGTGCAACACCCAAGACCTAAGCGCCCGATTATTATCCATAAACCCTTGCGAGAAGAGATGATACTGCAGGATCTGATGAGCGATGACCCCACTTGGATTGAGACCGATATTGAGACCGAGATGCGTTTTCGCCGAGATGGAGTATCGCCTAGGATTTTACGTAAATTGGTGCAAGGGGATTTTTCGCCGGAAGCGAGTATTGATCTACACGGATTAACGGCAAGCCAAGCGCGAGATGCGTTGCAGGAGTTTCTCTATTTTGCGCTCAAACAGAATCTTTTCTGTATCAAGATTGTCCACGGACAAGGGCACTCTTCGCAGGGAGACCCGATTATCCGCGGGTTAATTGCACGTTGGTTACCGTTACAGGCGGATATTTTAGCTTTTGCCAATCCACCGCAGCGATATGGTGGAAGAGGTGTCACGCTCTGTGTTCTTAAATCACAAGATCCTTTTGGAAAATTTGATTAATGAGTAACTAATTTAGAGTAAGATCGGTTCAAAAGCAGCTTAAATAAGGCTAATTTAAATGCCGACGCATCAGTTGATCGAGGTAAATAAGCTGTTCTATCCGGTATTTTGCAAGTGTTGGTGAGTCAGGTTTTATGTTTTGTTTTATGTTTTTTTAATCCCACAATAGCTGTTTAAAAACCATTTTTCTTAAACTAAATTGTCCATATAATATCAATCTGAATATCAATATAAATAATATACGGATTATTGCTATAATAAAATATCGTTTCCCAATCAATGCGCTACTTCAATAAGCGCCTTTCAAGAAAAGAGGTCGTTCATCTATGTCGTTCGATACTACGCACGCTTATCAGGTTTTAGATCCGCAAACAGTGCCGATTACCGGCAATATGATGATTGAAGCGTCTGCAGGAACAGGGAAAACGTATACGATTACGCTCTTAGTGTTACGTCTATTATTGGGGTTAAATCAAGGTGCTCAAACCGCTTGCATATCGTCTGATAACGATTTTTTTACCACAGATGAGAATGAAAAAGCGCTCAATAGTGCACGCAAGTTGCCGGAGATATTGATCGTTACCTTTACAAATGCGGCGACGGCGGAGTTGAAAGAGCGGATCTATAGCAAAATTGTGGAGTTAAAAGAGAGCTTTTTCCTCTATACCGATATCTTAATGCAAAAAGAGCCTATCGATATTTTGCCTGATCCGGCGTTACAGCCTCTCATCGAAGTATTTATTGCGATGCGTGAAGAGATGGGGGTGACACCAGTCGAGGCCATTGGAGAGGCCATTGCGCTCTTAACGGATGCTGAAGGGGCGATTGATCAGGCTTCTATCTTCACAATCCACGCTTTCTCACAACGCCTACTGAAAGAGAATGCGCTTGACCTTGGGCAATCATTCCATTTTGAGCTATCGCAAGATCTCTCTGCGCTCTATCGGGAAGCGGTTTACCATTTTTGGCGAGAAGAGTGTTATCCCCTTGATCTACGATTATCACAAGTTGTGCAACATCTTTATGGTGTACCGATTGATAGTTCGATCTACGGTTCTACCAATTTATTAGGCTTAATTCGGCCCTTAATTGAAGATCCCTCATTAATTGAGAATGATCATTTTGAAACAACATCACTCAAAAAACTTTTAAGTGAAAAATTGGGGCTGATTGATGATATTAAGGCGCGTTGTTTAACCTTTACAGAAACAGATTTTCGGAATCTGATTGATGAAGTGGGCTTAAAAAAGGCCTCTTACAAGACGAATCTTGTGACTAAGTATCACGAGGAGATGCAGACTTGGGCGCGTAGCGATGCGCAAGGGGGATTTAGTAGTCTTGAGAAATTTACCCTTAAATATATGGAGAGTCGCCTGCAGCCGGAGGGCGATCTTCGGCGGATGAAGCCAGCGCATTGGGATCTCTTTGAGGATCTTGCTAAGCTTGATCAAGATCGACCTAAGTTACTACATTATGCCGCTTATAAGGTTGTTCGTATTATTCAACAGCTTAAAAGGTCAGAATCGGTGCTCGGTTTTAGCGATCTCTTAACGGAGCTTAACGAGCAGACGAAGTCGCTCTCAACACAATTTATCGAATCACTACATCTGCGATATCGGGTGGTCTTAATTGATGAATTTCAGGATACCGATCATCTGCAACTCGATACCTTTCGTCGGCTCTTTTTCGATTATCCTGAGATCCCTTTTGTAATGATTGGTGATCCGAAACAGTCGATTTATGGCTTTCGGGGCGCGGATATTAATGCGTATTTGAGCATTAAAGGGGATGTGGATCAGATCTATACGCTTAACACCAATTATCGCTCGGGAACCTTGCAGGTTGATGCGGTGAATCAGCTCTTTGGCCGGCGTGCGAAGATCAATCCGCCTTTTATCTATGAGCAGATTCCTTTTATTACCATTGGTACGCCGGAAAAGGCGAAGCAGACAATGTTGACTGGCGTGACGCTTGATCCTGCCGGTATGACACTGCTTGATTATCAAGCGCCGGCATTTGAGTTAAAAATAGATAAGAAGACTAAAAAGGAGAAGCTCTCTCAAGGAACATTCCAAACCCGTATTGCTGAAGTGTGCGCCAAAATGGTAGTACAACTGCTTAATGAGGGGCGATTAGTCACAAACGAAGGAGAGAAAGCAGTTGCGCCGGAAGATATTACAATCCTAGTGCGCAGTAATCGTGAGGCGGATTATATTCAGCGGGCTTTTCGTAAAGCGGGCTTAAATAGTGTTTATCTCTCTGAGCGAAACTCTGTTTTTGATCCTGAAGAGAGTATTGTCGGCGATCTCTATCTCTTTTTACGAAGCTTAGTCTTCCGCCACGAGCGAGGAGCATTACTGCAATCCTTGGGCTCGGTGCTCTATGGTTTCTCAGTGACTGAATATGAGGAGATTAAGCGAGATTCAGCGCAATTTGAAGCGCTACTTGTGGAGCGTAATCGCTTAAATGAGATATGGGGTCGAAGTGGTGTATTGGCGATGATGCGTAGTTTCATTGTGAAGGATAATCGTTTAGGGCGCTTATTAGCTTTGGAAAATGGTGAGCGCTTAGCGAGCGACCTCTTTCATCTTGGGGAATTACTGCAGAAAGAGTCCTTTAACAGTAAAGAGGCACTATTATTGTGGCTCTATGAAAAGATGTATGGCATTAGCCCGAATAGTGAGGCGGAGCTTCGTTTAGAGAGTGATTTTAAAACGATTCAGATTATGACGATTCATAAATCTAAAGGGTTAGAGTTTCCAATCGTATTTTTACCGTTTGGCAGTTTTAAATCTCGAGAGCAGAAATCAGGGGTGATTGTTAATTCAGAGGCTCAAGATCCAACGCAAAAACGGCGCTATATCTTTGAAGGAACGGCAGAAGAGGAAGAGCTACAATATTTCCAACAAGAAGCCTTAGCAGAAGATCTACGGCTACTCTACGTGGCATTAACAAGGGCAAAATTCCATACCTTTATTGGCTTTAGCCAACAATTAGCCGATAAAGCGCTAGAGAATAGTCCATTAGCCTATCTGATGAATATTACCGGCGATGCACAAGATTTTTATGCCAATTTCAATGAGGCATTGAGCTATTTACCGGTCACTTACGAAGATCTTAAAGCGCCGCTTCATTATAGTGCTCTTGAAGAACAACCTGAATCGCAAATCCCTGCACAATTTACCCGGAAATTGGGGCCCTTGTGGCGCTTTACGAGCTTCTCAAATCTCTCTTATCAACTGAAGTGGAACCATTTTACGCCGATGTTAGCCGATGAGAAAGAGATTGAATCGGAAACGGATGAGCTAACGTTGTTAGAGGAAGAATGGGGTACGAGTGACGGAGCATTAACAGATTTATCCGCTATTGCTGAAAGTCCCATTGCCGAAACACCTATGGCTGAAAGCCTGTTTCCTAAAGGAGCAGTGACAGGGAACTTTATTCATCTTCTTTTAGAGCGATTTACGCCGGAAGAGTTAGAGAATCCAAAGCTATTAGAGCGACAAGTGACGCGTCATTTTGCCCATTTGGTGCCGGAAGAGCGTTTGCCGGGATTGGTAGTTGAATTACAACATTGGCTACAACATATTTTTGATGCAAGTTTGCCAATCGAGAGCAATCTACGGCAGATCTTATCAGGTTCTCGTAATGTGAAAGAGCTTGAATTTATGTTTCCTATTCGCACCTTATTAACCGCCCAAAAACTCAATGCTATTTTAAATCGTTATATCCCAAGAACAGAGGCCGAATCCCTCTCTTTTGAGGAGATGCGGGGCTTCTTGCGTGGGTTTATCGATCTCTTTTTTGAGGTAGATGGCCGTTACTATGTGGCGGATTATAAGAGTAATACCTTAGCGCCGACAAAGGCAGGATATGATGAAACGGCGATGTTACATTCCATTAAACACGCCCATTATGATCTGCAATATCTGATCTATACGGTGGCAATGGTGAAATTTCTGCAAAATCAACAGCCTGATTTTGATTATGAGCGTGATTTTGGTGGCGTATTCTACTTTTATCTACGGGGAATGGAAGCCGGTGACACAACCGGGATCTACTATGTAAAACCCGATTATAGTGTGATTGCAGAGCTTTTAGCACTATTTGGTGAAGCGGCGTCAGAGGAAGTGGCGTAGATATTAAGTCGATATTGAGAAGCATCGATATTGCATTGGTGGTGAAGCCGGTTATTGAATTAAAGATCGGATCAAATGTTGAGAAGATCTTAAAATCAGAATTGAAGAGAGGGAAGTAAAATGGGGGATATGAGTGGAATAGCGTTGGCGCTAGAGAGTGCAAGATCCGCTTTAGGGGCGGCATTGCAATCCTATCGGCGTGAGATGGCGGAAACAGCAGCGGAGAAGTTGCAAAAAGGGAAGTCACAAAAAGAGAAGTCACAAAAAGAGAAGTCACAAAAAGAGCGGACAATTGAGCAACATTTTAATGCCTATCTGCAACTATTGACGGAGCGCCGTTACTTTTCTCATATCGATCTCTACTTCTCTGATTTCATCTCACAAAAGCAAGATTTACCGTTGATTGAACGGTTACAATATCGCTTTCTGCTTCTGTTATTAAGCCGTGCTTATGGCTATGGGCATACGGCGTTGCCTTTTCACTATCTCTATCAGCCACATAAATGGTTTAATGAAAATGATGATCTTGATCGAATCTCTGTGATTGAAGATTTCTTGCAGTTCTTGTTTCAGGTGTCACTGCAAGATGACCTCGATCGAGATGATCAAGATCATCGAGATTCGGATAATGAATCAATAAAGATCCACTCTTCATTAAAGGATTGTTGGCAACCGATTTTCGCAGTCATCCAAGCGCCGATTATTGTTACTCACAATGGACTCTATCTTGATCGCAATTATGCCCAAGAGAGTGAAATTGTTGAATTTTTTGGAAGCCCGCACGCAGTTCAGTTGAGTAATGAGCAAGAGGCTTTCTTACGCGCTCGATTAGATCAATATTTTGGCATCAGTGATGAAGTTAATTGGCAAAAAGTAGCGGCGGCGAATGCGCTTCTTAATCGTGTCTCGGTGATCTCAGGCGGACCTGGAACTGGAAAAACAACCACCGTCTTTAAAATCTTACAAACCTTAATTGATCAACATTATTGGCAGTCAGAAGCGGACACGCCTTTCTCTATTTTATTAGCAGCCCCTACCGGTAAGGCGGCGGCGCGTCTATCTGAATCGATCTTAGGACAGATGCGGAAACTTCAAGAGCGCTATGCCGAGAGTGAGGGCGATCAACGCATCGCTTTTGAACGGCAATTAGCGCTCATTCCCACCAAAGGGCAGACACTTCATCGTCTTTTAATGATTCATCCTTTTACTCAGCAAGCGCAATTTCATCAAAATAATCCGCTCAATTTTGATCTCTTGATTGTCGATGAAGCCTCGATGATTGATCAGAAGATGTTAGTACAACTCATCCGTGCATTGCCGGAGAATGGTCAGATTATCTTTTTAGGCGATAAAGATCAGCTTGCTTCAGTGGAAGCCGGAGCGATTATGCACGAGTTATGTGTCTCTGAAAATTATTCTGAATCCCACTTTAATGCACTCTCAACCTTAATGAGTGAGCGACTGCCTAAAGAGACGCTTGTGAATGCAAGAATGCCGAGCTTTAATTATCTGAGCTTCTTAAAGCAGAGTTACCGTTTTGATGCAAATTCAGCCCTTGGGCAATTAGCGAAGATTATTAATAATCAGGCAAATACCGATCGAGATTGGCAATGGCATACGATTCAGGGATTACTTAAAAAGGCAGAAAAATCGGCATTGAATGGGGGCAAGGCGCTATTAACCCTAACCGATTTGCCGATGGAGAATCGCCTCTTTGAATCGAAAATTCAAGAGGCTTTCGCACCCTATCTCGCACAGCTTCAAACCGGGAAAGGTGCGAGTTTTGCGAGCGAAACATTTAAAGTCTTTACGCAAATTGGTGTACTTTCGGCAAGACGAACGGGGGAATATGGGGCTGTTCGGCTTAATCAGCAGATTCGGGAGATTCTCTTTCCACAATTAGCGCACTATAATTTCTTTCACGGATTACCCATTATGGTGACACAAAATAGTGCAGAAAATCAGCTCTTCAATGGCGATGTGGGGCTTATTTTAAGAGATGAGAAAGGAGAGCTTCGAGCCTATTTTGAAGGCGTGGGAGAAGCGCGTGCTTTTTCGATTCACGCCTTGCCGAAATTTGAACCCGCCTTTGCGATGACGATTCATAAATCACAAGGCAGTGAGTTTACCAAAGTCTTGCTCTTTTTAGGGGCGGAAGGTTCGCCATTTTTGACCAAAGAGCTCTTCTATACGGGCATTACGCGCGCGAAAGAAGCGGTGGATCTCTTTGCCGGAACGCCGGCGATTCTCTCGGCGCTTTCGGGGCGCGTTGATCGCTTTAGCTTTATTCATCAACGCTTGAAAGCAATGCAATAAACAAGGATTTGGAACTTGAAAAAGCGATGAAAAAAGTGAAAAAATTGTGGTTTATGGCTTGTGAATTTCACTTTTAGGGGTGATAATTAACAATCATTCAAATGACATAAATTCTCATTTCACCTACTTTGGAAATGTGGTCACACATTCTCTTTCAAAGTAGGTCAATGCTATTGTTGATTGTAATAGCGTCTGAAAAATAGGCTCTATAAAGTAAGCTATCTAGATACTTGTCTGCAGGTCTGAAAATCCGATCCTGAAAATAGGCTTTAAGATATCATTTTAAGATATTAGTTATGAATAACTCTATAAACACTATTTATTAAAATGAATAATAAATAATAGTGTGATGATGATAGAAATGATTATAGAGATGATGGTAACGCGTACAGGGTACGGATAATAGGGGCTGTGAAAGGCTATTAAAAGGCTATCAAAAGGCTATCAAAAGGTAAGCAAAGTAATATAGAAAGACAATAGCGGGAACATTCAACAATTTAATAACAAATAGATCAATAGAAAGGATATCTATGGCAAAAGTAGATCAATTGCAGGAGCTCAAAGAAGCGCCGATTAAGAAACTTTTATGGAAATACTCTTTGCCGGCGATTATCGGGAGCTCTGTTGCGGCACTTTATAATATTATTACCCGTTACTTCGTCGGGAATGCGAGTTACTTAGATGATCACGCATTAAGTGCGATGGGCATTGCATTGCCGGTAATGACATTAATTGCGGCATTTGGGATGTTAGTAGGGGCCGGCGCGGGGAGTCGGATTTCTATTTTTCTAGGCAATCAAGATTACGATAAAGCTGAAAGTGTTGTCGGGACATCGCTACTTTTGACGCTGATTATTACGCTCACCGTCTCTTATGGGTTATTTCTCTTTTTAGAGCCGCTTGTCTATAAACTCGGGGCAGATGAAGAGACTTATCAATATACTTATGATTTCTTACGGATCTTCTTGCCGGGGGCAATCTTCTCAAATCTCTGCTTTAGTTTTAATAATATGATGCGCGCCTCGGGCTATCCTCGTAAAGCGATGTATACGATGCTATTAACGCTCGTGGTGAATACGATCCTAGCGCCCTTTTTTATTAATTTCTTGAAGTGGGGTATTCAAGGAGCGGCAATTTCGATTGTCTCTTCGATGGTGATCGGGACGATCTTTGTAATGGGGCATTTTGTTGGCAAGAATACGCTATTGCGGTTTAGACTCTCTAAAATTCGCTTGAATTGGCAGATTACTAAAGCCGTTTTAAGTATCGGAATGTCCCCATTTTTGATGAATATTGTGTCAGCAGTCATTATCTTTATTATCATTCATCAGGTGAAAATTTTCGGGGGCTCGATCGGCGTTGCAGCTTATACTATCGCGAATGTGACCTTGATGTTAGTTGTATTGGTGCTCTTAGGTCTTACACAAGGAATGCAACCGATCGTGGGTTATAGTTACGGTGCCGGTGCTTATCATCGGTTACGGGAAGCCTTACTCTATACCATTAAAGTAGGGGTAATGATTGGGATTATTGCTTCTTCTATCGGTATCTTCTTCCCGGCGATCTTAGTGCGTCCTTTTAACCCCTCTGAAACATTGGCGGTTGAAACGATGGGTGCTATTCGTATTGTAACGATGTTATTTCCCTTAGTGGGCTTTCAGATGGTCGTCACTATTTTCTTCCAAAGCATTGGTAAAGTAGGGCATTCGATCTTCTTAAGCCTCAGCCGACAAATTATCTTCTTAATCCCGGCGCTCTTTATTTTGCCAAGACTCTTTACAGAGTGGGGTTATAAACCCATTTTCGGCGTTTGGTTCTCGATTCCAACGGCTGACTTTATTTCCGCCTTTACAGCGGCGCTTTTCCTCTGGTTACAGTTGCGGGAATTTAAGAAATTGCGTTTAGCGCATGAGGCAGAGTTAATGGCGAAAACACAAAAAGAAGCTTAATCATTAACGCATCTATCTTGTGAGGTATCTTATCGGTATCTCATCGGTAGATGTACAGAAAGCGATCTGATGGTCGCTTTTTTTATGTAACTAGAAGAGGCGGTATGGTGAATATAGTAATATCGGTTCAAAATAAGCATTATTTAAATAAGCTTGTTTAAATGCCGGGCATCGGCTGATCGAGGCAAGGAAGCCGTTCTATCCGGCATCTTGCAAATGGTGTTTAAAACCCTTTTTCTTAAACCAAATTTACTATAACAGGATCTCCTCTCTATGATCACTCCTCATTATCCGCGAGAGATCAGCTATTTTTTTTGGAAATATAGTAAGATGAAAGGAATCATATCTCATCGTTAAAGGAGATCATAATGGCTGAGCAGAATAACCGTCAAACATCTACCTCAACTTCAACGTCAAATCCAAAGTCAACCACAGAAAAAGGGCAAGATCGGCAAGAGAAGATTGCCAGCGGTTTACGCGATGTACGGAAAATGAACTACTCTCGGATGGTGATGAGTGGACTTGGAAATTTAGTGATTCTTCTTATCTGTTTCTGGATTCATTGGGGCTTAGGGCTTGCTTTTGCAGTCTTCTGGCTCTTTGTGATGCCTTATTTAGATATGCGCCGCCTACGGAAATATGAAGCAGAGCATCCGCCTGTGCTGCCCTCAAGTAAAGATTTTGATGATTCGCCACTATTTCCGGAGGATGATCAGAATAATGAACAAGATGATCAATGGAAATCCTGGGATGATTGGGATGCGTGGCAGGGTACAGAGGCAGATTCAAAGCGGAGTCAATCAATGCAGAGTCAAGTAAAGCAGGGACAATTAAAAGCCGATCAATCAAAAAACGATCAATCAACCAAACGTGAGATTGATAGCCGATAGTCAATAACAGATAGTCAGTCACAAACAACCGATGTACCGGTCTTGTAATACACTGATTTTGAACCTATTTCACCTTATAGCATAAAGGTAACGATTCTGACTCGTTACCTTTGTTGTATTGTCTGAAGAGAATGTTGTTTTATAGTACTATCGGTTCAAAATAAATTGATTCAAATGCCGGCGCATCGACTGTGAAAAACAAGGAAGCTGTTCTATCCGGCATCTTGCAAGTGTTGGTGAATCAGGTTTTAGGTTCTTTTAAAATCCCGCAGTAGCGGTTTAAAAACCATTTTTCTTAAACCAAATTTACTATATTGTCTGAATAGAATATTGTCGAAATAGATCTCTCTATTTTTGAACATTTGCGCAATTGGGAGCGGGCTATTAAATTCCCTCTTCGCCCTCAATCTCTTCGATCGCATCGGCTTCTTCAATGGCTTTTTGCTGATCTTGTGAAATGGTATCAGGTTGCGTTGTTGCTGGCTTAAAGCTCTCTTCTAAATAGCCAAAGCATTGGGTAAAGCTATTTTCAAATTTAGAAGCATCAATTTTTTGTGTGACAAGCTCTGATAAGGCTAACTCTTTAGGTCCTAAAGAATCTAGTGCAAGCTTGCCGCTGAGTACTTTAATCATAAAGTTCTCTTCAGTCTTTGAGAGATTAGCATCCCCAAGATTCTCTTCATAGACTTTAGAGATACAATCGCAGTAGTAAGGGTTTGCCAATGATTCTTGAATACAATACTGGTAATTCGCTTTAGCAATACGCTTTGCTTGCGCACTATCGGCAAGTGCTAGATTCAATAGACCTGTGCCGGCAATCAATGTTGTTATTGTAACGCGAGAGAGCAGATGTAATGCCATAAAATCCCCTATCTGATAGTTGCTCTTGTTATGATGGATGCCACTTAGTGTAGAAGATTCTGATAAAAGGTGCAAAGGATCATCGAGTTATTTCTGACAATAATTTTGAGTACTATGATTTTTCTGCTTCATAAAAGGATTCGATGGCGCTAATCGGTTCTAATGAGATATGGCCTTTATTGACAGCGATAAATTGTTGCGACAATTGTTCCGCCTCTTTGACATTATGGGTTACATAGAGAATCGGGATTTGGAATTGATCGGGGATTTCAATGAGATATTTTAAGATCTCTTCTTTGCGCGCCTGATCTAATGCCGAGAGCGGTTCATCCATTAAGAGGATTTGTGGAGAGCTTAAGAGCGCACGACCGATGGCAATCCGTTGTTTTTCCCCGCCGGAAAGATAAGCGATGCGTTTTTTGAGGAGCGGTTCGATGCCAAGGAGTGCCACAATTTTGGCGAATAATTCAGGGTTTTTCTCTTTTTCCCCGTAGCGGAGATTTTTCTCAACAGAATAGTGAGGGAAAAGGGTCGGATCTTGAAAGACATAGCCAATCCCCCGTTTATGAATGGGCAGCGAAATATGTTGATCCGTATCGAGAATGACCGTTCCATTAATGGCAATATAGCCTTTTTGCGGTGTCATTTTGCCGGAGATGAAATTGAGTAACGTCGTTTTACCGGAACCTGATGGTCCAAAGATAGAGATAATACCGGTTGCAGGAAGCTCAAGGTGTGCCTCAAAGGTGAAATCTTGAAAAGGATGGGTAATGTCGATCGTAATCATAATAGGGACTTGTCGCTTAATAGAATGGGTCAAATAGTGAATTATCAGATTGATTCTGCCGGGTATTTCTCGATAAAAATCGACTAAGATTGCAAACCCAACCGTTTTTTATGAGCTCTCTGTAACACTTCGGAGAGGAAAAGTGCAATAAAAGAGATGGCAATAGCAATAATACAGAGACGCATTGTCGCGGATTCTTGATTGGGAATTTGAATAAGGGTATACATTGCTAATGGCAAGGTTCGGGTTTCACCGGGGATATTCGATACGAAGGTAATTGTGGCGCCAAATTCCCCCAGTGAGCGCGCAAAGGCTAGCACTACGCCGGCAATGATACCGGGCATTGCTAAGGGTAGTGTCACGGTAAAGAACATCTTGAGCCGAGAAGCGCCTAAGCTACGGGCGGCAAATTCGAGATTTTGATCAATGGATTCAAAACTAATGCGGATAGCGCGCACTAAGAGTGGGAACGAGACAACGGCAGATGCAAGGGCCGCTCCTTTCCAATTAAAGCTAAAAGAGATGCCGAAGATCTGATCAATCCATTTTCCAAGATAGCCATTTCGCCCCATTGTAATCAATAGTAGATAACCAATGACAACCGGCGGTAAAACAAGGGGAAGATTAATGATGCTATCGAGGATTGTTTTACCTCGGAAGTTTTTCCGAGCAAGAACCCAAGCGCATAGAATACCGAAAGGGAGGCTAAAGATAATGGCAACTGCGCCGATCTTTAAGCTTAAAACAATGATTGACCATTCATATTCAGTGAGAATCATTAGGTATCGCGTCCTTGTTTCTGATGTTAAATATAGTAATGTCGGTTCAAAATAAGCTTATTTAAATGCCGGCGAATCGGCTGTAATAAGTAAGGAAGCCATTCTATCCGGCATATTGCAAGTGTTGTTTAAAATCAGTTTTCTTAAACCAAATTTACTATAGTACTGTTAGATATCGTGAAAAGAGAGATGATTATAGCTTATTAGGGCGTTTGTGATTCGATGATCCCTCTAAAAAAGAATATTCATATCAATGGCAAATGAAGATGTCGAGCCATTAGATATGAATATCTATCTTAAAACTATTCGAAAACTCTTCGAAAATGATCCGAAAATGACCTTGAAACAATCTTAAAATATTCAGCCGCTAATAGATGAATACTACTAGATGAATATCTTAATTGTGTTGATGACAAGGTTTTCGAGTCAATCTATTTAGTCGGTGCTGCAAAGCCATATTTTTTAAAAATAGCCGCCGCATCATCACTTAAAAGATATTTGTAGAATCCCTCAACAGGTTCTGAAGCGCGATCTTTCATAATAGCAATAGGGTACTCAATCGGCTCGTGAAGATCCGCAGGGAATGTGGTCACCGTTTTCACTTTCTCACTGACACTTGCATCAGAGGAGTAAACAACCCCTAAATCTGCTTCTTTCACTTCTACTAAGAGAAGGGCTGCGCGCACGTTTTGTGCTGCGGCAACGCGAGGTTCAACAGTCTTCCAAACGCCTAATTTTTCAAAAGATTCTTTGGCATAGAGACCTGCCGGAACGTGATCAGGATCACCTAAGGCAATATGTGTTTTCGCTAGCGCATCTTTCCAAAATTCATTAGAGGCAAATTCGACTTTATATTTTGTAGGATTCTCTTTGTAAGTGATAAGCGCTAACTCATTTTTAACGATATTAGTGCGCGTTGGATTATCGATGAGATTTTTCTCTTCAAGATAGTTCATCCAGCTTTGGTTTGCTGAGATAAAGATATCTGCCGGTGCGCCTTGTTCGATTTGGCGTGCAAGATTTGATGAAGAGTCATAGAGCGATTCGATATGATCTTGACTGTCGATTTTACCGTATGCTTCAGTGATCTCATCCACTGCATTTTGGAGTGATGCTGCTGCGAAAACAGTGATGTTTTCTGCTTGAGCCATTAAACTTGCAGGGAGAATAAGGAGCGCAAGCGCACTTCTTTTAAAGAGTTTCATATTTTATTCCTCAATATTGTAACTGTGAACAGTGTGGGTGAAGATTCAAAAATAGAGGGAGTACATTCCCTTAAAAATCCCATAAACGTATTTAACATAAGTCATTTATCGCTAATATGTAACTACCCAATATAACTAGATGAGTCAGGATGGAGAGCGTTTGTTGTTACAATATGGGGGAAGAATGCAGGGAAAAAGCTTTAGAAATCTTGTCGGGTACGCTATAAGATTAAGAGGAGGCGGATCAGGCTTTTCAAGTAGAACTTGTAAAAGAGGCGTATAATGTGATTCGTTATGAATAATAAACAATCTATCGACTGAAGAAATGGGTGAGTGAGGTTTGGATGAGTGCGGTTTTTATCTGAAAATCTGAACCCTTTAGAAGCTTGAGAAGATAGATCGACTTATAAAAAGAGAGAAACAATGATTGAACAAAAATCCCCCCAACTTTTATGGCAACATTTTGCACAATTAAGCGCTATTCCTCGCCCCTCTAAAAAAGAGGAGAGAGTCCGCGCATTCTATAAAGCGTATGCGGCAGAGAAAGGCTTCGCTTTTGATGAAGATGAGATCGGTAATATCGTGATTAAAAAGCCGGCAACACCGGGTTATGAAAATGCCCCGAAGGTGATTTTACAAGGTCATATCGATATGGTTTGTCAAAAGCGGGATGAGAGTGATCACGATTTTGATAATGACCCGATTGCGCTACAGATCAAAGAGGATTGGCTCTATGCAACCGATACGACTTTAGGGGCGGATAATGGGATTGGTGTTGCCGCAGCGGTTGCGATCTTAGAAGATGAGACAGCAGAACACGGTCCATTAGAAGTGCTCTTAACTGTGGATGAAGAGCAAGGTATGGGCGGCGTGCAGAATATTCGGGAGAATTGGTTAGAGGGGCAATATCTTCTCAATCTCGATAGTGAAGAAGAGGGAGAATGTACGGTCGGTTGTGCCGGTGGCTCTGATTTTGCGGTGACGAAATCACTGAATTTCGATCAAGAAGCACGAGGTGTTTTCTATCGTGTCACTGTTGAAGGGTTACGGGGCGGACATTCCGGGATTGATGTGCATAAAGAGCTTGGGAATGCCAATATGCTTTTAGCGGAACTACTGGCCGGATTTGCGCATCGCTCGGCGTTACGTTTAGCTTCTTTTACCGGCGGGACATTACGCAATGCGATTCCGCGTTCAGCGGTGGCGGTTGTTTCTGTACACGAAGCGCATAAAGCAGATTTTGAAGCCTATCTTGAAGAGATGAATCAATCCTTTAAAGCGCGTTTAAAAGGGGCGGATGAGGGTGTGAATATTCGATTTGTCGCTTCTGAACCGCAACCGACGATTGACGCTGAAGAGAGTGCAAAAGTGCTCAACTTGTTGCTGTTATTGCCTTGTGGGGTGATTCGTAAATCGGTGGAAATCCCTGTTGTTGAAACAAGCTGTAATGTTGGCGTTGTCCGCATTGATCCTGAACATCAATTGCAGATCGATCTTTTAGCAAGATCAATCACAGATCGAGGCTTAGATGTGGTGCGGACACGTATTAAGGCTGCAGCACTGCTAAGTGGTGCATTCTCTGAAGAGAGCAATGATTATCCTGCGTGGCAGCCTAATCTTGACTCAGTGCCATTACAGCGCTTATTAGAGGTCTATCGTGCAGAAACAGGGGAAGAGATGAAAATTTCTGTATTGCACGCCGGACTTGAAACAGGGCTTTTAGGTCAGAAATATCCTCATTTAGAGATGGTAAGCTTTGGGCCTACGATTAAAGGGGCTCATTCACCGGATGAGCGAGTGAATATTCCAAGTGTTGATCGTTTCTATCATCTTTTAAAGTTACTGTTGAAAAATTTGAAGTAGGAAGAAGATCGGCTTAACTCTATGATGAACATACCCTCTCATGAGGAGAATATGCTATTGTAAGAGAGGTAAAGCCTATTTATTGAGATGGTCAGTGCAGAGATTGCTGTCGTAACTATTGTCGGAATTATTATCGCAATATTCGTTCAATACTTGTTTAATCAATAGTTGCTTAATAAATGGGCTAATGATGAAAGGATTCATTGAATCAATAGATCGAAAATGATCATATAAGGTGATCGATTGAAAGGAATGATGTGAGAAGATCTTCTGAAAAGAATGTTCTAAGTCGTGTGATTTCTAAGCTTTGATGGTCTTACAAAGAGTTCTATTGCAAAGAATCATTAACAAAAGAGAAGAGGATAGTATGACAACTTCAACCAAAATTTATGATTTTGATGAGATTATCAATCGCCGTAATAATAACTCAGATAAATGGTGTGCTTATTCAAAAGAAGTGCTTCCTATGTGGATTGCGGATATGGATTTTAAAGCGGCCGATGAGATTGTAGATGGTTTGACAGCGATGGCACAAACCGGCGTATATGGTTACGGGAAAGCGCGTCCTGATCGCCTATTAGAAGCAATCGTCTATCGCCTACAGCGCCTATATAATTGGACAATTGCGAAAGAGAGCATTGTTATGTTGCCAAGCCTTGTGAGTGGTTTTAATATCGCCGCTAATTTGGCACTGCGGGAGAATCCTAATGCAGAATATCTCTTTCACACGCCGGCTTATCCGCCCTTTTTTGCCATTGAGAAAAATGTGGGGAGCAAAGGGATTGCGGTGCCGCTCATCGAGAAAGTCGAGGGCAACACACTGCGTTATGAGATCGACTTTGACAAAATGGAAGCCACTGTTACGGACAATACTAAGATTTTTATGCTCTGTAACCCACAAAACCCATCGGGTCGTGTCTTCACAAAAGAGGAGCTATTAGCTTTAGAAGCTTTTGCTGAGAAGCATGATTTAATCGTGCTTTCGGATGAGATTCATGCGGAGCTTTTATGGGAAGGGGAACATATTCCTTACGCAACATTGAATGAGCGGGCAAAAGCACAGACGATTACGCTTATTTCTGCAAGTAAGACTTTTAACTTACCAGGGTTAAGTGGCGGCTTTGCGATTATTGAGAATCCTGAACTTCGGGAAGCATATGAGAAAGCAATGATGGGCTTTATCCCTCGTATGAATGTATTTGCCATGAAAGGTACAGAGCTGGCTTTTGATTATGGTGATGAGTGGCTTTCGCAGCTTAAAACCTATCTGATCGCTAATCGTGATTATTTAGTGGCTGAGCTTTCGAAGATTGAAGGCCTTAAATTTACCGTACCAGAAGCAACCTTTTTAATGTGGCTCGATTTCTCTGATACTTCAATTGCCGGTAATGCTTATCAATCTCTATTAGATCATGGCTTAGCCTTAAATGATGGCAATACTTTTGGTGCAGATGACAACTATGCCCGCATCAATTTTGGCACATCTCGCTGCAATATTGAGAAGGCGGTAGAGATTATACGAGGGACTTTAGGAAAAGCTACTTCATAAAGTATCTAATTCCATTTAGTTGGATTATGAAATATTGATCTAAAAATATAAAGTCTTATGATGAATATTTAAAGTCGTTATCAAAAATGAAAAGCGCATTAACTATACAGTTAGTGCGCTTTTGTTGTGACTGATTTTACGATAATTGAGATGAAATCTCATCAGATCATTGGTAGCATTTAAGCCCCAATTTTCGCTTCTTTCAGCATTTTCTCAAGATAGTGAATATCCATGCCACCTTTGAGGAATCCTGGATCATTTAAAATCCGTAGGTGTAATTCCGCATTGGTATTGATCCCCTCAATCACAAGCTCTTGCAGTGCATTTTTAAGGCGTGCAATAGCCATTTCACGAGTCGGTCCATAAGCAATAATTTTCGCAATCATTGAGTCATAGTATGGCGGGACACGATAGCCGGTGTAGATATGGGTATCGATTCGAATTCCAGGACCACCTGGTGGGTGATAAGTCGTGATCGTACCTGGTGACGGCACAAATGTTTCAGGATGCTCGGCATTAATCCGGCATTCAATAGCATGTCCTTCGATTTGGATATCATCTTGCGTTAAACTTAATGGCTCGCCACTTGCAATTTTGAGCTGTTCTCTCACAAGATCAACACCTGTAATAAGTTCTGTCACAGGATGTTCAACCTGAATACGGGTATTCATCTCGATAAAGAAGAATTCACCATTTTCATAAAGAAACTCAAATGTACCGGCACCACGATAATTAATACGCTTACACGCAGCAACACACGCTTCACCGATTTGCGCACGCTCTTCGGCAGTAATGCCAGGCGCAGGGGCTTCTTCAACCACTTTTTGATGGCGACGTTGTAATGAACAATCGCGTTCACCTAAGTGAATGGCATGACCTTGACCATCAGCTAATACTTGAATCTCGATATGGCGTGGTTTTTCAAGATAACGTTCCATATAGACTTCAGGGTTACCAAAGGCCGCGAGCGCTTCTGATTTAGTAAGCTCGATTGAGCGAAGGAGATCTTTTTCAGATTCCACAACGCGCATACCGCGACCACCGCCACCGCCGGAAGCTTTGACGATAATAGGATAACCGACTTCACGAGCAAGGCGAAGATTCTCTTCTTTATCATCAGAGAGTGCATCACCTGAACCCGGTACACAAGGAACACCCGCTTCGATCATCGCTTTTTTTGCAGAGACTTTATCGCCCATAATCCGAATAGTATCAGCTTTAGGGCCAATGAAGATAAAGCCTGAGCTCTCTACTTGCTCTGCAAAATCCGCATTCTCAGCGAGGAAGCCATAACCAGGATGGATTGCATCAGCATTGGTAAGCTCGGCCGCTGCAATAATACTGGGTACATTCAGGTAGCTAGCGCCGGGAGCTGCCGGTCCGATACAGACAGACTCATCTGCAAGACGAACATGCTTTAAGTCTTTATCTGCAGTGGAGTGAACGGCGACAGTTTGAATTCCAAGTTCTTTACAAGCTCTTAAAATTCGAAGTGCGATCTCTCCACGATTGGCAATTAATACTTTTTTTAACATCTCAAATTGCTCCTTATGCAAGGATCATCAGAGGCTGATCAAACTCGACAGGTTCACCATTTTCAACAAGGAATTTTACAACTTTACCTGATTCTTCAGACTCAATCTGATTGAACATTTTCATTGCTTCGATAATGCATACAACGTCCCCGACATTAACCTGTGCATCGACTTCTGTGAATGGGTCAGATGTAGGGGAAGCTGCGCGATAGAAAGTTCCTACCATCGGAGAGCGAATCACTTTACCTGAAAGTTCAGCTTTAGGTGCTTCAGCTGCAGTTGTTGCAACAGCAGGGCTTTGCGCTTGCATCTGAACTTGTGGCATTTGCATAGGCTGCATCATCGGTTGCATCATCTGCATGCCGGGCGCTTCTTTAGGGAAACGGCTAATGCGAAGCGATTCTTCACCATCGGTAATTTCGATTTCATCGATAGATGATTTATCAATGAGTTCGACTAATTTTTCTATTTCTTTAATATCCATTAAGGTTAACTCCTATGTAAAAATGATAAGGAGACCCTGCGAAAGAGGATCTCCTTATTTGATCTATTTATGAGAGATTATATTCAATATCTGTAGTAGTGCAAGCTCATAACCATAAAGCCCACAACCGACTACAACGCCACTCGCAATATCTGAGAGATAGGAGTGATGTCGGAAGGTCTCTCGTTGGTAAACATTTGAGATATGAATCTCTACAAAAGGGATATCGACACCCAAAAAAGCATCCCGAATAGCAACACTTGTATGGGTAAATGCACCGGGATTAATAATGATACCGTCAATATCTGTTGTTTTTGCGGCATGAATCGCTTCGATAATCTCATACTCTCGATTACTCTGCATCGTTTTAAGCGTCGCTTTAAGTTGATGCGCTTTATTAATCATCATCTCTTCTAGCATCGCTAAGGTCGTAGAACCATAAATTTCAGGTTCACGCATTCCTAGGAGGTTTAGATTCGCTCCATTGATTAAAAGTATGTTTTTATCTCTATTTCGATTCATCATGCTGATTATTTTACCGTATAACAGACAATAGTGCCTAGAATTTCACTTATACCATTTAGACCGGTAAATTTGTATCTTTTCTCTTATTATTTTTTGCATTTTACGATCAGGAAATATTGATCGATGTTGTTCATTTAAAAAATAAAGCAGTATTTTTAATCTTTATTGGTTATACTTTTTGCGTGTTTAATAATATTGAAATAACAGGATGATTATACAACAGACGCAAAGTTTTAAAACCAAACTCGGACTTACCCTTTGTCTTTTTCTCTCTTCGTTTATCTCATTTGGCAGTGCAAAAGAGGTGGAAGCTAGGGGGGCAGGTAGTGAGCTTCTAACTACAAAACTAGCACAAGGAATGCAGATTAAGGATAAAAACCATACTCGAGTTAAATCGATGATTAAAGAGTTTGAATCCCATAGTCAAAGCGTATTTACCCATTTAGATGGGGAGGGCTTAGTAGTATTTAACTTTGTGGTACAAGAAGTTGAACGCCGAGGAATGCCGCTTGAGATTGCTTTTATTCCTTTAGTAGAGAGTGGTTATAGGCCTAGTGCTCGTAATGGTCAGCATATTGGTCTTTGGCAATTAAGTCCTGTTGCCGCTAAAACGTTTGGTATTCATGTTTCACCTAAATCAGATGGTCGTTTGAATTTGATTAAAGCGACTAATGGTGCTTTGGATTATCTTGAGTATCTCAACCGTCGTTTTGATGGTGATTGGCTTTTGACGATTGCCGCTTATAATGCTGGAGAAGGGCGCGTACTTCGCAGTATGAAGAAGAATCGTGCTGCGGGGAAACCCACCGATTATTGGCACTTAGATCTTCCTGCGATTACTAAAGCATATATTCCTAAAGTATTGGCATTGTCATCATTATCTTTGAAAGAAGAACGCTTTGATATTTTGATGGCTAAAATTCCGCAATTAGTGGAAGTAAAAGCTCAAAATAAAGCTAAATTACTCAATACCGTCAAAAAACATGGTATTGATGATCAAACGATTAAATATTTTAATCCATCAGATGTCTATGCTAAAGATGGCTCATCTATTGTGATTTTGATGAAAGAGCTCTTAGATTTAGATGGATTATCCTCTTATGCACTGTAATATGATCGAAAACGGATCATTGCATGCATATTTTTATAGTAAATTTGGTTTAAGAAAAATGGCTTTTAAGTAGCTATTATGGGGTTTTAAAAGAAGATAAAACCGTACTAAACAACACTTGCAAGATGCCGGATAGAAGAGCTTCCTTTCCTCGATCAGCTGATGCGCCGGCATTTGAATAAGCTTCTTTTGAACCGATATTACTACATCAATATATAACTTCAGTGCTTATGAGTATATAATCTGGCATTGGAAGTATTAATAATGTAAAACGCTAGTCGATTTGGTAATTGACTAGCGTTTTTTATTGCGATTAGAAAAGTGTTATTTTGCTACTTACCATTCTTCGCTTTCACAATATCCGCCATAATTGCAAGTGCAATCTCTGCCGGCGTTTTACTACCAATGGAGAGCCCAATGGGTGCATGGATGCGTGAGAGTTCCTGATCGGTGAAATTACTACACGCTTTTAATCGCTCAAGACGGTTAGCGCTATTGCGTTTAGAGCCCATTGCGCCGATATAGAAAGCTGGCGTTTCTAAGGCTGCTAACATCGTTAAATCATCAATTCTAGGGTCATGCGTTAATGAAATAATCGCAGTTTGTGCAGAGATACTATTATTTTCTATATATTGTGCCGGGAATGTCTTTAAGAAGGTAATTCTCTCATAGATTGGTAAACTTTTGAGTTGCCGGATCTCCTCTTCTCGATCATCGGCAACAATGACGGCAAATCCTAATTGATCGGCAAATTCCATGCAATAGAGACCTACTGCCGAGATCCCGGCGATAAAGAGCGTTGTGTAGCTACGAATAGTTAATTCCATATGCGTCCCATGATGCTGAATAAAGGGGAGATTATTCGCTTCTACTGCTGTTGCTAGCGTAGGGTATTCTCCTAATGTAACACTCTTTTTCAAAATATCATGGTCTTTGAGTGCCGAAATCATTGTTTTTAAATAGATCATTCTCTCATCGGAGGGCACAATATATTCCACCAAGAGATCAATAGTGCCGCCACAAGGAAGGGTTGTAGTGGGCTTAAATTGCTCACTCTGTTCGCCATACACCACCTCTTCACTCTTTTCAGTGAAAAATCCGGTCTGAATTTTTTCTAGGAAATCTTCTTCAATACAACCGCCAGAGAGTGAGCCATAATATTGTCCATTAGCATCAGCTACAAATAGCGCGCCGGGTGAACGGGGTGCAGAACCATAAGTATGCAGGACGGTCGCTAACCAAATTGGGCGATCTTGTTGTAACCATTGCAGAGCGGTTTCTAGAACTTGTAGATCGAGCATTTTCATAAAGCATCTCCTAATATTCGTAAAATCTCAAAGATTTTGGCTAATGATAGTTGGGGCAAGCTATAACAATTTTAAATCGGGTGATACTGACAAAAATCTTCGTAGGTATCAATATCTTGGATAATTCCAGGATCTTCTAGATATATCTTTTTGAGGGGCTGTTTTTGAACAATTTTCTGCGCTCCTTGATCTCCACTTAATTGCAGTAATTCAGAAAAATAACATCGCTGAAAGGCAACAGGATGACCGGCAATATCTTGGTAATAGGGGCGAATATTGTGCTTAGGATATTGTGTTAACGCGGCGATCACTTGTTTAAAGCTATTTGCCTGAATAAAGGGAAGATCTGCTGGTAGAATGAGTACTGCTTCATAGTGTGGATTATGTTTTAAGGCAAAGGCTAAACCTTTTGCAATACTTTCTCCTAACCCCTTACTTTGAATGCTGATATGTGGACTTGGCAGAGTATGGGCAATTTCGGCAATATTGGGTTCAAGTTGATTGGTAACAATCAAGATATTTTCAGAAGCGATGACTTGATGCGCATGTTGATAGCTCTCTTCTAATAGCGTTCGAGAATTACGGTAAGTCATTGTTAATTTATGTCTTGGGGGATGAGGACTGCTTGCTTTGAAGCGCTCACTGGAACCGGCGGCCATTAGTAGTAAGGCTATCATGAATATCTCCATCTTTTTGATAAGCAAAAAGGAAAGAATCTTCATTTATGGACGATTAAGGATCAATCAATGATCGAATAATCTATCATTTCAATTTGGATTCTTTCCTTGTGTATTAAATCTTCCTTACCATCCTTATCTTCTTGCTCTTCTGCTCTTGATATGAAAGATAAAGAGAGCAAAGAGAAAGAGAGCGCTTTTCAGGTGAATTAACGTAACGCTTTCACCTCATGACTTGTGACATCGCCGGGAAGATCCGCATAAGTGGTTCGTAGATAATTGACTAATGTGGCAATCTCTTCGTCTGTTAGCTCATTTTTAAAAGCGGGCATAGATTGGAAACGCTCATAGTTCGGAAATGTTTGCCAAGGAAGTCCTTCTAAAATAGCGGTAATCAGATTATGACTATCAGGATTGTTGATCGTGCTGTTGCCGATCATTGAAACTGCGACATTAGGTTTTCCTAAGCCATCATCATTATGGCAACCGGCACACATGTTGAGATAGAGATCTCGACCGGGTGCTCCTGCTGCGACCTCTTTGGTAGCGATCTCTCTAGGCGCAAGCGGTTTGTCGCCCATAAGATAGGTGGCAATAGCATCGATATCACTTTCAGAGAGATATTGCGTGCTATTTTTAATGACTAAATACATATCACTAAAAGCAGAGCCTTGTGGCGCAATACCTTCTTTGAAATAGGTTTTTAGATCCGCTTTGGTCCAACCCCGTTCAGCAAGACCTTTAGGGGTAATATTAGGCGCTTGGAAACTGCCAAGAATACCGCCTTGGAGTAGTTTATCGCGCTCTAATTCCCCTAACTCTCCCATTGGAGAATGACACATAGCGCAGTGCCCTAAGGTATCTACAATATATTTACCTCGCTTCCATGCCTCTGAATCCCCTTCAGAGATCGCTGGTAAAGGGGTTTTATCGAGGAATAGTAGATTCCAACCCATTAGCATCATGCGCTGATTAAAGGGAAATCCGAGTTCATTCTCAGGAATCGCAACATCAATCGCCGGAATCGACATGAGATAAGCGTAGAGTGCATCAGAATCTTCTCTAGTGATATTAGTAAAATAAGTATAGGGCATCGCCGGATAGAGATTACGATTGGGCGGTGCAACTCCATCGGTCATTGCCCGGTAGAAATCATCACTTGTCCAACGACCAATACCATAATCAGCAGAGGGGGTTAAGTTGCTACTATATAATAGACCAAAAGGGGTATCCATCGCATAACCGCCGGCAAGCATAGCGCCATTTTCAGCAGTATGACAAGAAGCACAATCCCCCAGTTTTGCTAAATACTCACCACGTTGGATCTGCTCTTTAGAGGCTTGGTTTGTTTGAAGCGGTGTATCGGGTGTTCTGCGCTCTTCCCAGGAGAAAAAGGCAATAACGGCCACCATAATGATAATGACCACATAGATAATGTAACGAAATTTTATTTTCATAAGGCCTATCCTTTAATTAATCCCGGGGTAGCGAGTACTAAATCTCTGACTGCTTCATAGTAGCGAACATAACCGGTACAGCGACAGATATGATCATTAAGGGCTGTTTCAATAGCCCCTTCTAAATCGGCTCTTGGAATCAGGTTTTTGGCTAACTGTTCCATAAATATCGTCGTAGCATTGACAAATCCGGGAGTGCAATAGCCGCATTGAAAGCTAAAATGATCCATAAAGGCTTTCTGAACAGGCGAAGGAATCACTTCACCTGACTTATCTTTATGGGCAATTCCTTCAATGGTGCGAACTGTTTTACCGTTAAAGAAGTGAGCGCCGGTAATACAGGTACGCATCTCTTCACTAGTACCATCAGGGTGATCGACAATAATGACACAAGCGTGGCAAATGCCTTGGCCGCATCCCATTCTTGATCCCGTTAAATTGAGATATTCATGCAGGAAATCGAGCATTACAATGCCTTCCGGAACCTCGATTGGGCCGACTTTTTCGCCATTAATGGTTAATGTTATTGGTTTAAAAACCATTGTGCTTTGTGTATCTGTCATTTGAGAATCTCCAAAATATCTTGCGGTAATATGGGGTGTTTATTGAAGTAGTGACCGGTGCCGGCAGCGATTGCATTGGTAATTGCGGATACAACCGGTATCATTGGTACTTCAGCCATGCCTTTGGGGGGATCAGTCTCAGAGAGCGGTGGTAAAACTGCGCGCGTCTGTTTCCAAACGGCCACATCACTCGCAAGCGGTAGGCGATAGCGGTTAAAGTTCCAGGTGCCATTGCCGGGGCCATCTTCGTAAAGTGGGAGATACTCGTGCAACGCATGACCAATACCCATAGCAACACCGCCTTCAATCTGTCCGGAAACCAGTTGAGGAACAATCATATTGCCACATTCAACGACGGTATGATGATCAAGTAGATCAACAACGCCACTCGCTCGATCAATGGCTACTTCTACAGATGTTGCCACCGCAGTGTAGTAGGTAACGCCGGCATTATTGCGACGTGTTTTCGGATAGAAAACAGAGACGCGGGGGGCCACTTTATACTCCTCTTGATTTCCCCAACGAAGGGAAAGGCCATCGAGCGCATAGCGAGTTGGAGCGACTTGATCATCAATGGCAAAATCAGCATGTGCCCATTGCCAACGGTTAAAGCCATGGCCTACAACTGCTGTTAAGCCATTTTGTTCATAGATTCGTTTTGCAATACGTTCTAAAGGTAGCGGTTCTAAACCATCTGCTGTTAAACCTTTAGCCGTCCATCTTGCATCTTCTTTACGAATCGTTAAAGGTGCCGCTTGCCCACCACCGATCCCTTCAGACCAAATCGACATTGCCGCCGGCCAAATACCATAATCAAAGAGTACTCGTGCCGATTCTGAAGTGACGTGAGAGAAGAAGTAAGCAGAGTTACTCGCACTTGAAGGGGAAGAGAGGAAAGGTGTCCAGAGTGGATCTTTCTCTAATTGATCCTGTTCTTCTTGAGTAATGGTTTCAGGACTAATGGTCATATAGAGCGGCAAGAGTGGCCATTCTGTAGTGCCATAAGTCGATTGGTCGGCAGGCTTTCCAAGATATTTTGCCAATAGTACTGATTGTGAAGTGGACATGCCGGTGCCGATCTCAATACCACTATGCCATAGGCGAAGATCGCCATTGCGACCAAGTTCAATTCTGGCAAAAGAGGCTTCTTGTCCGGTGCCGTAATCTTTCTGAACACAAGAGATCCCCGTTGCGAAAATTTTTCCGGGATGTGCTTTCTCATATTCTGCTTTTCGTTTTTCTCGATCCTTCCAGATCGCTTGTTCAGCGCAAGCTGTTAATACCTCTTCACCCCGCATCATCCCGCCAGGAATAGCACCTTGAGTATTTTTCATACCGGATTTCATAAGATTATTGAGACGAAATTCAACAGGGTCGATATTTAATAGTTTTGCCGCTTCATCCATCAATGTATCCATCGCCGGCATTGCTTGCAATGTTCCATAGCCACGTGCAGAACCTGCATCGACCGCGCGAGAGGCGATACCTACGGCTGCAAGGTCACTCTTAGGAATATAGTAGATTCCTTGGACTCCCGTTGCGCCTACGGCCATAACACCGGGCGTAAAATTACAACGCCCACCACCATTACCGATAAACTTTCCGGTAAAAGCTTCAATTTTGTGGGTCTTTTTGTTCACAGCCATTTTGAAATGCATATCAAAGGCATGACGCTTAAGCGCTGATTGGAACTGCTCATAACGGTCATTCGCAAGTCTTACAGGGCGACCATCGCCATAAAGAGTCGCCATTGCGCCATAAATAGGTTCAGGTGCATGGTCTTTTGAGCCATATCCCACTGTAAAGCAAGGGTGTAAGAAGAGCTTTTTCATCTTAAATTGAGAGCGATTAATCATCTCTAGGAGTGAATTCATCACTTCAAAAGGCGATTGCGCAGCCATCACAAGATGTAACGCTTCATTATCTGCATCATACCAACCATTCGAGTTATTCGGCTCCATTGCACAAGTATCGATAGACTGAGAGTAGAACATACGATCTAACACTAACCAATCTTCTGGCGGATTTTCTAATTCTTTCGCTATTTGGTCGGCATAATACATACCTTCCTCATCGAGCTTCCCACCTTCTCGACCTTCCGGCCAAACAGGAAGGTGTTTTTTGAATGAAGTAGGGGAGATTGAAATATCTTTAAGGCTAGAATAGGTATCAGGTTCAAAGGGATTATCCGCCCCCACGCGGACACCGCGATAGGTTCCCCAAGGATTGCGCTCTACATATCCGGTATATTCGCCCCATTTGATAATATTATTCTTAAATTTAAGGGCATTTTTGGCAAAACGGAAACGATTAAAATCATGATAAATCAAGAGAGCGACTGCTTGCCCTAAATATTGCGGGGTTTTACCTTCCGGCAATAACATATCATCGCCGAAGAAAGCAGGGAACGAGATGCCATCACGCTCCAGATCAGCGGCAGTGACGATTTTATCAGGCATTAAACCATTCTCAAGTAGCGAGAGATCAAAACCTTGATAGATCTTATCGGCTTCTGTGACTCGAAGCAGCATGGCGTGCGACTGATTTTGTGGCCAATGAGGCATATCTTTGGCACGGATATCCATTGAAAAGACTTTTTCCCCTTGGACTTTAGCGAGCGCGTCCGTGCGGCACTCTACGCGATGAGTCTTAGGATTCCATTCTGGTATTTGGAGAATGTTTTCTTCAAAAAGAGCAGCAAATGCGGGGCTAAAAGGTTGAGCAACATATACAGAGACTCCGCCTATTACTACAGTTTTTAAGAAATGTCTTCGGGAGATTTCAGCTTTCAAAGTAAGTTAACCTCTTTGTTAAAAAATTGATATTATTTTACAATTATACCTGTAATAAACATTTTTTTTCAAAATGTTGACAGAATGTAATATTATTCCATGGCTTTGATATGCTTCTTATAAGCGGTCTGCTATTGCGGGATACTAGATGTTATATTTACTTTTATCCCCATTTTTACTATATACAATTGAAATGCTTCTTTAAAGGATTGTCCGATGTCTAATCTCTTATTTACAAAGTATGAATATGGCCTAGGTTTAATAGCGGTCTGCTTTGCTATATTAATACTCTTTGAATTTTTTGCTAGAAAACAGAAGCTCGGTATACGGGCGATTATTATTCATCTTGTACTCACCGGAATTCTCTGTGCGATTGTGAGCCTTACAGCGGAATATTTGCAGATGGCAATTAAAGACTTTAAGGTGAAGTTTATCTCGGCACAAACAATCTATTTTGTACAGATTTTATTGATTACGCTCATCATTATGCGCACGATCTTCTTCTTACTTAATAGGTTGGAAGCAAGGCAGGTAGCAAAAGGAGCTGATCGAACTTCGGCAAGAATTATTACACGCGTCTTTAAGATCCTCATCTTCTTTGTCATTCTTCTGCTCTTTGGGGAGCGTTTTGGAATGAGTCTTTCGGGGTTGTTGACTTTCGGAGGTATTGGCGGTATTGCGATCGGGATGGCGAGTAAAGATATTTTAAGCAATTTCTTTTCTGGCGTAATGCTCTATTTTGATCGTCCTTTTAACATTGGTGATTGGGTCAGTTCTCCAGATCGGCAAATAGAGGGAACGGTCGTTGAAATTGGTTGGAGGATTACGAAGATTATGACTTTTGATCATCGTCCGCTCTATATTCCTAATGCAGTATTTTCGACGATTAGCGTAGAAAATCCAGGGAGAATGACGAATCGTAGAATCAAAACAGAGCTCGGTTTACGTTATCAAGATGCCGATAAAATTGGCATTATTACTAGTGAGATCAGAACAATGCTGCAAAACCATCCAAAGATTGATACCAAACAGACCCTCTTAGTCTATTTCAATGAGTTCGCAGATTCCTCTTTAAACATCATGATTTACTGTTTTACCAAAACCGTGAAGTGGGCTGAGTGGCTTGAATATCAACAAGATGTCTACTTAAAGATGATTGAGATCGTTCATCAACATGGCGCTGATTTTGCCTTCCCGTCACAGACGGTTTATCTTGATAATGATGAGGCGCCCGTAAAACTCGATATCTCTCTTGTAAATAGTGATAAAGGTGCAGATATGGCTTCTCAGTTAGCGGCAGCCGCAGGGAAAGCTGAAAGTGAAACAGTGGTAAAAGACCGTGTAGATCAGAGTCAATCATCATAATTTAATGCACAACAATATATAAACAATGCATATAAATAATGCCGTTATTCTAAATATATGCGAATGTAATATGTTTGTTGTAATGCATTTGTGAGTGCAATTTTAGTGCTACGAATGATAAAAAAGAGGCTCTTTGAAGCCTCCTTTTTATGCCTGTCTTTGCAGGATACTGATCAGAGAAAAATCTACTCATAATCACGACTAAAGAAGTATTTATAACGAATCCCTGGCGCGATAAAACTCGAAAGACTAATAATATTATGCTTATCCCAAGTGCGGCGAGTGATGTAGAGGCAAGGTTCCCCTTCGGCAATATCTAGGAGACTGGCATTTTTTTCTGTGCAAGCAACCGCTTCAATCGTCTGTTCCATACGACTTAAGCCATGTTTTTCCAAGAGATAGCCTGTTGGTGTTATTGTGGTAAAGTCTTGTTGAATAAAATCAGGGACAAAAACGGGATTAATATAACGATTTTCTAACATTAAAGAGCGTTCATTCTCATAGTGGATTAACTGGCAATAATAGACATTTGCACCTGTGTGAATCCCTAATCCTAATGCAATTTTTTCATCGGCGGGTAATGAGCGAAGTGCTAAAACCTTTGCGCTATAGCGATTACCTCGAGCGATCACTTCTTTTTGAATATCGCCGATATTGGTAGGGGATGTCGCTGATTTTTGCCCCGTGACAAAGGTGCCTTTACCGGGGGTTCTTGTGAGCACATTTTGCGCAGTCAAATCTTGGATGGCACGATTGACTGTCATCCGGCTAACACTGAACTTCTCTGCAAGTTCCAATTCTGTAGGAATTTGTGAACCAG
Source organism: Ignatzschineria larvae DSM 13226 (assembly GCF_038500265.1). Taxonomy (NCBI): domain Bacteria; kingdom Pseudomonadati; phylum Pseudomonadota; class Gammaproteobacteria; order Cardiobacteriales; family Ignatzschineriaceae; genus Ignatzschineria; species Ignatzschineria larvae. Next base: position 576,490 of record NZ_CP150637.1, read on the forward strand.
TTGGAAATTCACCTGCCGTAATATTGTTGAGTATATAGTTTTTGATACTTTTAAATTTAGGAATCGCCATCGTTTTAATATCTATCTGCGCTAAGAATTGATGAATTAAAAATGAATATCAGTAGAAACAGTTATGTGAAATGTCTGTTCAATGTAGATAATTTTATATAACTTTGTCTAACTTTTTTATCCTATTTTCACGAAATAATTATTCTATCATAGTAATACAGTAGACTGAAAATAAAGTATTTAAAAGTATTCAATCAGACATTTTTAATATGTGTTCCACTTGAGTAGCACTAGTATTTTCAATGGTTTGCAGTGTTTTTTAAAGAAAAAGTAAAAAAAATCTTGCGGGAATTTTGAAACCGTGATTAATTAAATATCGTCGATACAGAAATGTCTATACATTTACTGATATAGAAACAGGAGGAATGGAATTAAAGGTTCAATTTTAAAAGTGAAACAATCATTATAAATCCTTTTAGAACCATTCAAATTTTTACTGAAAGTAAGATGAAGCATAGCGTTAAAAACAGATTGATAGTGAGCGAGTGGCTCGTGAATCATCAGGTTTTTGAGTGATAACTCGCAGGCTTACTTTTACCAAAGGGATCACACCAAAGAGATCCACTTAGATCATTTGACAAAATTAACAATAATTAGAACTAGAGGAGCATTTCATCATGCCACATCGTACAGATAATAGTCGTGTTATCAGAGCACCTAGAGGTAGTGAATTAACTTGTAAAAGCTGGCAAACTGAAGCGGTTTACCGCATGATTCAGAATAACCTTGATCCTGAAGTTGCTGAACATCCTAAGAGCCTTGTGGTTTATGGCGGAATTGGTCGTGCGGCACGTGACTGGGAATGTTATGACAAGATTTTAGAAGTTCTTAAAAACCTTGAAGATCATCAAACATTACTCGTGCAATCAGGGAAGCCTGTCGGTGTTTTTGAAACGCATAAAGATGCACCCCGTGTATTGATCGCAAACTCTAACATCGTCCCTCATTGGGCAACTTGGGAGAAATTCCATGAGCTCGATAAGAAAGGTTTAATGATGTATGGTCAAATGACAGCAGGTTCATGGATCTATATCGGTTCACAAGGTATTGTTCAAGGAACTTACGAAACATTTGTGGCGGCAGCGAAGCAACATTTTGAAGGTGATGCAACAGATCGTTGGGTATTAACCGGTGGTCTTGGTGGAATGGGTGGGGCTCAGCCTCTTGCAGCGACAATGGCTGGATTTAGCGTGATTGCAGTTGATTGTGATGAAACCCGTATCGACTTTCGTCTCAAAACACGTTATGTGGATAAGAAAGCAACGTCTCTAGATGAAGCACTTTTAATGCTTGAAGAAGCGAAGAAAGAGGGTAAACCTGTTTCAATCGGTCTTTTAGGTAATGCTGCCGATATCTTTACTGATCTTGTTGATCGTAATATCACTCCTGATGTGGTAACAGACCAAACATCTGCTCATGATCCTATCAATGGTTATTTACCATCTGGTTGGACAATGGAAGAGTGGCTTGAAAAACGCGTGACAAATCCTGCAGAAGTTGAGCGTGAAGCCCGTAAGAGTATGGCAAAACATGTTCGGGCAATGCTCAAACTGCAAGAGCGTGGCGCCGCAACCTTTGACTATGGTAATAATATCCGTCAAATGGCTTTAGAAGAGGGTGTTGAGAATGCCTTTGATTTCCCAGGTTTCGTACCTGCTTATATCCGTCCGCTTTTCTGTGAAGGTACAGGTCCTTTCCGTTGGGTAGCGCTCTCTGGTGATCCTGAAGATATCTATAAGACAGATCAGAAAGTCAAAGAGTTAATCCCTGATAATCCTCATCTTCACAACTGGTTAGATATGGCGCGTGAGCGTATTGAATTCCAAGGCTTGCCTGCACGTATCTGCTGGGTGGGCTTAAAAGATCGTCAACGTCTTGGTCTTGCTTTCAATGAAATGGTTCGCAATGGTGAGTTAAAAGCGCCTATCGTTATTGGTCGTGACCACCTTGATTCAGGTTCAGTGGCAAGTCCTAACCGTGAAACTGAGGCAATGCGTGATGGTTCTGATGCTGTATCAGATTGGCCATTATTGAATGCACTTCTCAATACTGCAGGGGGAGCAACATGGGTATCATTGCATCATGGCGGTGGTGTGGGTATCGGTTTCTCACAACATTCAGGTGTTGTGATTCTTTGTGATGGCTCTGAAGATGCAGATAAACGTGTCGCACGTGTTCTTCGTAATGACCCAGGTACAGGTGTTATGCGTCATGCGGATGCTGGTTATGAGATTGCGATTAACTGCGCAAAAGAGCAGGGCTTAGATTTACCAATGGTGAAGTAACTCATCATTCGATAAATCAATGAAGAGCAGAGGTTGTTATAGGCTTTATTCAGAAGCTCATCAATGTATTAACCGATAGATTGTGTAATGACTTCTGACTCTTCAAGATTAAAAAGGAAGGGTGTATCTACAGTAGCAAGGGTTTGATAGGCTAGAAAGAAAGTGTAGATACTCTCTGACTTTATATCGTAATGATCTGATTATTATAAAATAAATGTGTCCAGACCATTATTGCACACAGTTATTACCATACTGTTATCACATAAGTTCCACGAACCAGAATTACTCTATTCATGAATGGACTTTATGTAATCACAGTAAGCGTCACAAACCGGGAGGAAGTAGAAAATGGTAGTATTGACTGGAAATATGACTATTTGGCGAGGTGCGCGCATTGCCACAATGGATAGTGCGCATACCGCAGATTATGGATTACTTGAAAATCATGATCTGATTACAGAAGGGGATAAGATTGTCGCAATTTTACCTACAGATAGTTATGAAACCCCAGAAGGTGCAATGATTCATCGACTCGATAACCAACTCATTACCCCGGGATTTATTGATTGCCATACTCATATTGTATTTGGTGGTAACCGTGCAAAAGAGTGGGAGATGCGTCAAAATGGTATTCCTTATGCAGAGATTGCAGCTCAAGGTGGTGGTATTAATTCCACAGTAGAAGCAACGCGTGAGGCAACAGAAGAAGGGCTTTACCAAAAAGCCCGTCGCCGAATGCAAGCCCTTGCAGAAGATGGTGTTACAACGCTTGAATCTAAAACAGGTTATGGCCTTGATCTTGCTAATGAGCGCAAACAGTTAGCCGTTTCAGAGCGTTTAGGGCGGGATTATCCGATTGAAATTGCAACAACGCTTCTCTCTGCGCATGCAGTGCCACTTGAGTATAAAGATCGTGCAGATGATTATATTGAATTAGTCTGCTCAGAGATTCTGCCGACACTTTGGAAAGAGAAACAGTTTGAAGCAGTAGATGTCTTTTGTGAGTCTGTAGGATTTACACTAGAGCAAACACGTAAAGTTTTTGATAGTGCGAAAGCATTGGGGATTCCCGTAAAAGGTCATATGGAGCAGATGTCGAACTTGGGGGGGAGCGAGTTAATTGCCCAATATAATGGATTATCTGTAGATCATATTGAGTTTTTAGATGAAGCCGCGATTAAAGCGATTTCACAATCAGGTACAGTCGCAACACTTTTACCTTTAGCATTCTACTTTTTAAGAGAAACGCAGAAGCCACCTATTGATCTACTACGGCAATACAATGTACCCATGGCTGTATCAACAGATTATAACCCAGGTACCAGTCCATTTACTTCTCTTCGTTTAGCGATGAATGCGGCTTGTGTCTTTTTTGGTTTAACGCCGCAAGAAGTTATGGCGGGCGTGACGCGTAATGCTGCTCAAGCATTGGGAAGAGAAAAGACTCATGGTCAGTTAAAACCTGGTTTTGTGGCAAATTTAGCGATTTGGAATGTGAAAGATCCTGTGGAGATCTTCTATGAGGTAGGTTATAACCCATTGGCTTATCGTGTATTTAAAGGCGAAATGTTATCGAAAATGACATTAGCAACATTGTAGGGATAGAACAAAATCATATTATTGATAATGGTTGATCACAATAGATTGATCGCAATAATCGCAATAATCGCAATAATATTACTCATAATAATAAAATCGATTAAAATTACCGATTGGTGTGGATTAGATGAGTCATCATCAGATCAACAAATTCAGTCAATTCAAAAAATGAATAAACTCGGTAATTTTAATATATGAAACAGATGTTTCATTGAGGAGGTAGCAATGCATTTATGGCAAAATATTGATAAAACAGTTTGGCAAGGACGGGATGATTCCGCAGAGAGCCCTATTGCGAAACGTCTTTTTCAGACGGTTGTTCAAGCACCAAGCTTTGCGCCTCAAGATTATCCTGAACATATTGCGTTATTAGGTTTTGAGTGTGATGAAGGCGTGCGCCTTAATAAAGGACGAGTCGGGGCTAAAGAGGGGCCTAACGCACTTCGTAAAGCACTTGCAAATATGGCTGATCATGGCTGCCATAAACCCATCGTTGATTTAGGTAATATTCAATTTGCCGGTGAATCACTCGATGCGGTGCAGAATGTTTTTGCTTCTTGCGTGACTAAGTGTCACCAATTAGGTTTACCCACTTTAGTCTTAGGCGGTGGGCACGAAACCGCATATGCTCATGGTAAAGGCATTTTCGATGCTTATCCTAATCAGAAAATTGGGGTCATTAATTTTGATGCCCATTTAGATATTCGAACGGCGGAGAAGGGAACATCAGGTACCCCATTTAAACAGCTTTATCAAAATGCAAAATCACAAGATCAGGAGTTCCATTATCTCTGTATTGGCGCAAGTCTTCCCGGGAATACCAAAGCACTATTAGCAACGGCTACCGATATGGGCGTAGAGATTATTTGGGATAATGAGTGCCATCCTGGAAATTACTCTGAGATTGCCACTCAAATCGAAGCCTTTATGGCAAAAGTCGATATTATCTATTTAACGATTGATTTAGATGCTCTGCCATTTTCAGAGATGTTTGCGGTATCTGCACCAAGCGCTTATGGCGTATCGATGAAAGATTATCTTCATTTTGCCGATCAGATTATGGCCTCGAATAAGTTAAAAGCAGTAGATTTCGTGGAATATAATCCGAGTTTAGATCGAGATCAGCTCTCAGCTAAAACAGCTGCAAGAATGATTTGGCATTTTTATCATCAATGGCGTGGGTAATGGTTTAGCACAAAAATCATTTTAAGAGTAGTGAAGATTGCTCTTAATCAGAGATATCGATAACAGCCAAGATATTGAACGCAATATTGAATAGCTATATCTAAAGGTCAACTTCTAGCAGATTCATGCTAGCGGTACTCTTCAACCTAAAAAATGGCAGAGCCAAGAGATAGGTGATAGATCAGAGTGAATTAAATAAGAGTGAAAAGGAATACCACTCTTGAATAAAAAACAAGAGATTAGAGTTTAAAATCAGTATATAACGTTTACAACGACAAACGGCACATAAGATTCATAATAAAAGCGCCGTAAGTCATAACCAAGAGAAACTTGAAGGAGTTACGATGAAAACAATTAAAATCGATGGTAATCATTTAACCTTAGAAGATGTCGTCAATGTTGCACGTCACGGCTATTCCATTGAATTGAGCCCTGAAGCAATTGTTGAAGTAGAAAAGTCTCGGCAGTATGTCGATGAGTTAGTAGAATCAGGTGCGGTCGTTTATGGGATTACCACCGGTTTTGGTAACTTTAGTAATGTTCATATCTCTAAAGATGAAGCAAAAGCCTTACAAAAAAATCTCATTATCAGCCATTCTTGCGGTATTGGTCCTTGCTTTAGTACGGAGATTGTCCGCGCAATTATGCTACTTCGTATCAATAACTTAGCGAAAGGTTTCTCTGGGATTCGTTTAAGCACTTTAAATACACTCATTGAGATGCTCAATAAAAAAGTGCATCCTAAAATCTATGAAAAAGGTTCATTAGGGGCAAGTGGCGATTTAGTACCTTTAGCACATATGGTTTTACCGATGATTGGTGAAGGGGAAGCAGAATTTGAAGGTGAGATGCTTGCTGGTGAAGAGGCGATGAAGCGCGCTGGTATTACCCCTATTGAATTGACTTCTAAAGAAGGGCTTGCGCTTATTAATGGTACGCAAGTGATGACCGCAGTAGGCGCTTTAACGGTATATGATTCAATTGCACTTTTAAAAGCAAGTGATATCGCGACCGGTTTAACGATTGAAGCTTTAAATGGTATTACAGACCCGTTTATTCCGGAGTTACATGCACTTCGTCCACATCCAGGTCAAGGTCACGTCGCAGCTAATCTTTTAACCCTACTTGAAAATAGTGAAAGAACGACACATCAAGGCGATTTAAGAGTACAAGATGCTTATTCACTTCGTTGTGCACCCCAAATTCAAGGTGCAAGTCATGATGCTTTAAATTATGTACGTGAACGTGTTGAGATTGAGATTAACTCTGTAACCGATAACCCGATTATCTTAATTGATAAGAAAATGGGCATTTCCGGTGGTCATTTCCACGGTCAACCAATGGCGCTTGCATTTGATTTCCTCGGTATTGCCTTAGCCGAAATTGCCAATGTGAGTGAGCGTCGTATTGAGCGTCTTGTCAATCCTGCACTCAATAATAACTTACCAGCATTCTTAACAGAACAGGGTGGATTACATTCAGGTTATATGATTGTGCAATATGCTGCCGCTTCATTAGTCTCTGAAAATAAAGTATTAGCTCATCCTGCCAGCGTAGATTCAATTCCCTCTTCTGCTAACCAAGAAGACCATGTCAGTATGGGAACGATTGCTGCACGTAAAGCGCGTGATATCTATGCGAATGCAAAAGCTGTTGTGGGTATGGAATTAATGTTAGCTTGTCAGGCGATTGATCTTAATAAAGAAGATGCCGGTAAAGCATTAGGTAAGGGTACAAAAGCAGCGTACGATACAGTTCGTGAAGTGGTGCCAGCACTTACAGAAGATCGTGTTGCTTATGTTGATATGCATAAAGTGATTAATCTTGTAGATGATAAACTCGTGCACAATGTTGAAACAGCACTTGGAACATCACTTAAATAAGCGATTGTAAGTAATAGAAGGTAGTTTGTTAGGAGGATTTTATAGCGGGTATTAATCACCCGCTACTTATCAAATATTACAAAAGGATTTGTAATCATCAGCGAGTAAGGGTTTACCTTTTGCACTGCTATTGCGATAAGTTCTATTCATTAAAGATATCCTCCTGATTTTCTATCTGATCAGCGTTGTTGCGTCATTTGTGCGATCATGTTTTAAGCAATTTGGCATAATGCGATCTTTCGCAACAGACGCCTTTTTTCACGCAGGAGGATTTTATTATGGCCACACAACAATTAAAAAAGGGCCTTACTGCACGTCATGTTCTTTTTATCGGTTTAGGTTCGGCGGTTGGAACAGGGCTTTTCTATGGCTCGGCAGGCGCAATTGAGTTAGCAGGTCCCGCGGTGCTTGTCGCCTATTTATTAGCAGGATTAGCTGTGTTTATGGTGATGCGCGCATTGGGGGAGATGATTATGCACAATCCTCTGCCGGGTGCATTTGGTGCGTATGCCTCTAAATATTTAGGACCTTTGCCGGGTTATATTACCGGTTGGACTTATGTGATTGAGATGGCACTTGTCTGTATTGCCGATGTTACCGCTTTTGCCGTCTATATGGGGGTTTGGTATCCCGATGTCGACCATTGGGTTTGGGCACTTGGTATTACACTGGTACTATGCGGTATCAATCTCTGTACAGTTCGCCTCTTTGGGGAATTGAGTTTCTGGCTCTCTCTACTGAAAGTTGTGGCAATTGTCGTGATGATTGTCGCGGGTGCTTATATCCTCTTCTCAGGAATGGGGATTACGGGTGGCGATGTTGCAGGTAGCAGTAGCAAAAGTTCTATCTCTAACTTATGGGAAATTGGTGGTTTTGCCCCTTATGGTATTCATGGCATTATTATCTCCTTGAGCGTTGTCGTATTCGCCTTTGGTGGTGTTGAGACTTTAGGTTTAACCGCGCTTGAAGCGAAGAATCCAAATAAAGTAATTCCTATGGCGATTAACGTGGTACCTGTTCAGATTCTGCTATTCTACTTCTTAGCGATGTTAGTGGTCCTTTCACTCTTTCCTTGGAATGAGATTGGGTTAGAAGGAAGTCCATTTGTGACTATTTTCCATAAACTAGGCATTGAGTCAGCGGCGAATATTCTCAATTTAGTGGTAATTACCGCAGCTGTATCAGCAATTAATAGCGATATCTTTGGTGCTGGTAGAATGATGTATGGTCTCTCGAAACAAGGTCAAGCACCGAAAATTTACAGTAAGCTCTCAAAAAGTGGCGTTCCGATCTATGCGGTAGGCATCATGTTCTTAGTCTTAATCTTAGGCGTTATTTTAAACTACTTTATCCATGATCAGCTCTTTTTTATCATCGCTTCAATGGCTACTTTTGCAACAGTTTGGGTTTGGATGACGGTATTGATTTCACAAGTGATGATGCGCCGTACCTTATCACCTGAAGAGCAGAAAGCGCTTAAATTCCCGATTCCATTTTGGCCTGTAGGCCCCTTGATTGCGATTGCTTTCATGGTCTTTGTCATCGGTATTCTTGCTTACTATCCACCGGCAAGAGGTGCATTTTACGCAGGCATTATCTGGTTAGTGTGGTTAGTATTAGCTTACTATTTCTGGACAAAACCACAGATGGTGAAGCGTGCGGCTGCCGGGGAAGTCTTTACAGATTAAGAACTGTATAGAAGATAGATATCTGAGGTTTTAAATTTCGCATCAAATATACACTTTTAACATATTGAGTGTGACTCCTATATACCATCACTCAATAGAGGTTCTCTTTTGATGGTTTGTACAGAGAATCTTTTACCCTAATAGTTAGCGATAATTATTAGGGCTTTTTTATGATTGAATAAAATCAAGAAAATATCTGCACTATAGACTGCACTATAGATATAGTAAATTTGGTCTAAGGAAAATGGTTTTAAGCAGCTGGTATGAGATTTTAAAAGCGCATAAAACTTGACTAAACAACACTTACAAGATGCCGGATAGAACAGCTTCCTTGCCTCGATCATCTGATGCGCCGGCATTTAAATAAGCTTATTTTTAACCGATCTTACTATAAAATAGAATCTGAACACCTATATTAACCTAAGGACAGAAAAAACGCCTTGGGAGGTAATGACCCAAAGCGTTAAAAAAGACCCCACTTATAATCAGATTAGGGAAAGAGGGGTCTTTGAGGACAAGAGTTATATCGTTAAAGTCATTTGCTTATCTATATAAATGTAAATCTAGTCAATCACTTTAAGTGACTTATTTGATACCTCTAGTGAGATTAAAGCGCAGAAAGAGAAACGCTGACAGAGAATAGCACTGCTGCAATGCGGACCGCTGATTGGATGCCTTGGGTAGTAACACCTAATTCACGAAGATTTTTCTCATGTGAATCAAGGCACATACCACAACCATTGACTGCTGATACAGCAATTGACGCTAATTCAAACGTCGCTTTATCAAGGCCTGGATTTGCCATTTGGTTCATACGAAGTCGCGCTGGTAATTTGCCATATTCACTGTCAGATACAAGATGTGTAAAACGATAGTAAATATTGTTCATGCTCATAATGCTAGTTGCGATCTGCGCACCTTGGTATTCTTCTTCTGTTAAGAAGTCTTGTGCAAATTGCTCGATATTTTCAACGAGCACTTTACATTTGGTGCTAAGAGCTACAGAGACAGCAATGGCTGCAATCTGCTTTTCCGTTAAGCCAGGTGCGCCGGCTTCTGTTAATACTGTTGAAAAGTTTAAACGCATATCTTTTGCATACGCGGGTAACATATCTTTGATTGTATCAATTGCCATAATATATTCTCCTTAATATATGAATATTAAAAATCGAATTTAAAAATTGTGTGTGTGATAACGATGATCACAGAAGATCCGTTTAAGCATTCCTTAATTTAGTTGTATAAGGTCAGGTTTTAAATTACAGAATGCTACATTTTGCGAGATTGTCATCAAAATAGATTTAATCTGTTACCTCTATCTCTTATCTAAGATTCAAGGCTTTATTTTCAAGATTCTATTTTGCCCATCTCTTGCTATGGATTTATTTAAACATAGAACCACGATAAAATCTTATGGTATTTATTAATGAGAATGATAAGTAATGCTAAAAAGGGCATTATAAATTGTACTTATCTCTTTTTATCTCTATTTATCAGTATAGGAAAAATAGATCTAGAAGACAAATAGCTATGGGATATCAGAGAAATAGTGGTAAAAAGGTAAGAAATTGCGAATGAAAATAGATAATGAGAAGGATAATAACAATGGATGAACTTTGGCAGTCTGATTCGTGTGCTTATCTACGGGAATGGCTTCCTCGAGAGATACCGATTAGTGCTTCTTTAGCCTTAGAACCCTTATCTTGGGAACATGACACATTGCAATTTAAAGTACCGTTAGAGGCAAATCGCAATCATATGCACTCTGGATTTGGGGGAAGCTTATATACCGCATCATTACTCGTTTGTTGGAGCTGGTTACATCTGCAATTGCGTGCATTGGGGATCAATGATGGTGTACATATTGTCATTCAAAAAGCCGATGTGCAGTACCCCAAGCCACTATTGACAGATGGTATTGCCATTTGTCGAGGGGTGGATGCAGCTGCTTGGGCTAAATTTTTAAAATCTTGGCAACGTCATCAAAAGGGTAGAATAACTTTATCGAGTGAGATTAAGCCTATGGACGCAATTGATCCACTAACGGATTCACGAACTGATCTACCCATAACTGATGCACCAATAACAACACGATTTATCGGAGATTTTGTAGTCTATAGAACGTAATCACACAGAATATTGACACAGACTGAAGATACTATAGTCGTTTTAGATTATGATATTGCCTATTCACATTCACATTCACATTCAAGTTCAAAATATCATGGATAGATAGGGGATATATTAGATATCCAAATGAGATCAGCCTAACAAAGGATTACTTTATGAAACTTGCTTCAAAATCACGCCGGAAACATTACCAACAGTTACGGGAAAATCACTATGATCTGATTATTATTGGCGGTGGCATTAGTGGCGCAGCGATTGCTTTAGATGCAGTGACTCGAGGGATGAAAGTTGCACTACTTGAGAAGCAAGATTTTGGCTTTGGTGCAAGTAGTCGCTCGACAAAACTGATTCATGGTGGCTTGCGTTATCTACAATCCTTTCAGTTAAAACAGGTCATGCACAGTGGTGAAGAGCGGGCGCTTCTCTATGAAAATGCACCCCATTTGGTGACTCGCCGGAAGATGTTGATTCCTTTCTATAAAGGCGGTTCGTTTGGCAAAATTCGGACAGCCATTGGGCTTCGATTATATGATTATTTGGCGAAAGTGAAAGCCGATGAACGGCAGCAGATTCATTCAAAATCAGCACTGCTATCATTAGTGCCGGCATTAACAGATCAAGGCTTAAAAGGGGCAGGTGAGTATGTTGAATATGTGGTGGATGATGCGCGTTTAACATTAGAGATCATCAAAAAAGCGATGGAGAAAGGCGCTCACTGCTTCAATTACCTAGCGGCTATCGATTTTAATTATGATGATAAAGGCTATATTGAAGGCGTTGTTGCGCGAGATCAGTTGACGGGGAATCGTTATCTTATTGAAGGTGATTTCTGCCTGAATGCTGCCGGCGCTTGGCGACAATCGTTATTAACCTCTCAAGATGATCATTCGATAGATTCTTCTACAGCTACGGTAAAAGATCAGTCAAGCACTGATCGCTCAGCTAATAATAGATTACCTGATAGCGCGATTAAATGGATTAAAGGTGCGCATATTGTCTTTGATCAGACATATTTCCCTTTGAAAGAAGCGGTTTGTATCGAGATAGATCCTCAAGAAGAGGGGAGTGAACCTAAGCGTAAAAAAGAGATGGTGATGGCGATCCCGTATGCCGGCAAAACCTATGTGGGGGTAAGTCAAAGTGAATATGAAGGCAATGTGGATATGCCAACGATTTCAGTGAGCGATCAAGGATATCTGTTATCGGCTGTGCAACGATTTTTCCCTAGCCTTAATTTGACGAGTGAAATGATTGAGTCGGGCTGGGCGGGTGTAATGCCGATCACTGCTCATAAGGAGCCATCTTCTAAAAAAGATCAGCCGGTGAGCGCATTACTCGATGAAGCCGAGAATGGTTTATTAACGCTTATGAGTGGTAAATTAACAGGTTATCGCTCGCTTGCACAAGCTGTTGTTGATGAGTTAGCCAGTAAAATTATGACAGTTAAGCAGCGACAATTTAAACCTTGTCAAACAGCTCAATTGCCTGTTTCGGGCGGAGATGTTGGCGGTAGTGCAGGACTAGATCATTTCTTGCAGGAAGCGATTAAGCGCGGAGAGGCAGTGCAGTTGACTGCGGAGGAGAGCCGAGCTTTAGCAATGCGTTATGGTAGCAATGTAGATCAATTATTGACGATTGCCGAGAAAGCGACACCGGACGTATTACAAGGTTTACCGCTGCTGCTCTATACCCAGCTCTATTACAGCGTGACAGAGGAAGGGGTGATGACCCCTTGCGATTTCTTTATTCGCCGCTTAGGCGCGCTCTATTTTGATATTGATTTAGTTAAAAATCATCGAGTTGCAGTCGTTGAGTGGATGGCGCGTTATTTTGGTTGGTCAATTGCTGAGGTTAAGCGCTATAATGCAGAGCTTGAACAAGCGCTCTATCAGGCAACGCATGCAGTAGAAGATGACCGTATTGTGAAGATTACTCATCAAACTGACGATAATCAATCGCAAAATAGAATAAGCAAGGATGCAGAGGAAGTCGGCACTCAGAAAAATGAAGTCGATGTGTAGGGTGTTTTGAAAGTATATTTTAAGTACATATTTTAAGTACATATTTTAAGTATATATTTTAAAAGTGAATTTTAAATATACATTTTAATTCACGTTTTAATACACATTTGCTATTCACTTCGGGTGAAGTATGTGATGATATAAATCATTGATATTAATAAAAGGGGAATGAAGGATGAGCCAAAAAGATCTAGGGGCATTAGCGACCCGCTTAGCAGAGATCGATTTTGAGGAATCACTCTGCCGAGCATTTTTAAAAATTGAGAACGAAGAGGAGTTATTACGGTTCCTACGGGATCTCTTAACACCGAAAGAGCTCAATTCTGTGATTGAACGTTGGAAAGTCTGTCAGCTTTTAGTGCGTGGGGATCTCTCTTATCGTGAGATTCATGCGCTCACATCGGCAAGCTTAACAACCATTGGTCGAGTTTCTCGTTTTATTAATGAGGAAGATAATGATGGTTATCGCTTAGTACTCAGTCGAATGGATGAGGAAGAGAAGATCTAATATTCAGTCTTCGCACCAATAGTTAGATAAATTGATCGCAGAACCGCCTAAAGAGGCGGTTTTTTTATTGCCTGCCATTTTTCTTAAACTCAATTGACTATCAATAAGATTTGAGAGGCGATATGTGATGGGTGAGCGGAGAAAAACAGAAGGATAGAAAAAGGATTAAAAAGGGATCAGAAAAAAATTGACATTCATTCTTGAAACTATTACTGTACTACTACAGTAGAACAAAGAGAGACGTTGGAGTCTTAACTACTCATATAACAGTATCAAAACTAGTTCAAAGCCATTAAAGATGATATGACCATCAAGGAGAGATTATGAAGAAGTTATTAGCCGTAGTATTGAGTACCGCTTTAGCGACAGGATTAACAGGGGCTGCATTTGCTGCAGATATGAAAAAAGTTTATGTTAATCAGATCGTAGAGCATCCTGCACTTGATATGACTGCCAAAGGTATCCGCGATGGTCTTAAAGAGCGGGGTTATGTGGAGGGGGAGAATTTAGATTTTGTCATTGAATCAGCGCAAGCGAATGTGGCATTAGCTTCTCAAATTTCTACCAAATTTGTAGCACAAAATGCCGATGTAACGGTGGGAATTGGTACGCCCTCTGCACAAAGTCTTGTAAAAGCCGCGATGGATGGTAAGACTAAAATGGTCTTCAGTTCAATTACTGATCCATTGGCAGCAAGTTTAGTGAAATCATTGGAAAATTCTAATACTAACGTAACTGGTATGTCGAACTTTGTAGAAGTGGCCCCGCAATTAGAGATGTTTAAAACGGTATTGCCGGAGATGAAAAAGCTAGGCTTTATCTACAATCCAGGGGAAGCAAACTCCATTTCACAATTAGAAGATCTACAAAAAGCAGCACCTCAATTTGGCATTGAAGTTATCACACAAGCGGTGAACCGTACAGCCGATGTGCCACAAGCGGCCACTCGTTTAGCAAGTCAAGCAGATGCGATCTTTATCTATGGGGATAATACGGCCCTTGCCGCTTTAGAGAGTATTGTGATTGCCGGTATTAAACAGGGTAAACCGGTCTTTGTTGCGGATACAGATGCAGTGCCATCGGGTCCTCTTGCGGCGCTTGGTCCTAATCAGTATCAATTAGGGATCGATACAGCCGCGATGATTGCCGACATTTTAGAAGGAACGGATATCAATGCTATTCCTGTGGGTTTCCCGGGTAAAACTGAATTAGTGATTAATTTAGATAGCGCGAAAAAGCTCGGCATTGAATTACCTGCTACAATTATCGATTCTGCGGCTGTGATTATTGAAGATGGTCAAGCTCGCACTGTCAAATAATAACGTGAATGAGTATAGTGAATTCTCGTGAATTCTCAAGCGTAAAGGATGCGTAATGAGCATAAGTGAATTAGTGATGAGTCTGGAACTTGGGCTCATTTATGGAATAGTCGGGATGGGAATTTATCTGACCTTTCGGATTATCGATTTCCCCGATCTAACCTGTGATGGAAGTTTCGTTTTAGGTGCGGCTATTTCATCCATTTTAATTAAAGCAGGTGTTGATCCCTTTATCTCGTTAATATTCGCTCTTATAGGCGGGGCATTAGCGGGCGCATTAACCGGCATTTTAAATAGTTTTTTTAAAGTGACCGATCTACTTGCCGGGATTCTCGTGGCCTTTATGCTCTATTCGATTAATTTACACGTAATGAACGGAACCCCCAATATCTCGCTATTAATGTCGCCGACTATTTTTATTACTAATAATTTGGTGGTATTAGGCGGTATTGCGGTGGTTCTGATCGCACTCTTTACATTCTTACTCAATACAGATATTGGCCTTTCACTACGGGCTGTCGGGCAGAATAAGCGTCTTTGTATGAATGGTGGCGTGAGTGTCAAATGGATGATTATCCTCGGAGTTGCGATGGGAAATGCGCTAATCGCAATGGGGGGCGCACTCTTTAGTCAACAGCAAGGTTTTACCGATATTTCAGCTGGCGTGGGCACTATTATTTCAGGATTTGCCGCGGTCATTATTGGGGAGAGAATCTTACCCTTTCGTTCTATCTGGATTAAGCTTTTGAGCTGTATTGTGGGTTCGATTGTCTACCGTATTGTGACTAGCTTAGCGCTGCACGCAGAATTCTTACATCTGAAGAGTTATGATTTTAACTTAGTGGCAGGATTATTGATTATCATTATTATGGCGATGCCAGGAGGGAAAAAACGATGCTAAAGCTCGAAGATATTACCCTCAAAGTTGGCAAAGGCACGCAACTTGAACGAGTGATCTTAGAGGATCTCTCTTTAGAGGTAAAAAAGGGGGAGTTTCTCGTTGTGATCGGTGGTAATGGTGCCGGTAAATCAACAGTTTTTAATACTATTTCCGGGTTTATGAAACCCGAGAAAGGACGAATCCTCATCGATGGCGTAGATGTCACGAAAAGCTCGCAAAAAGCGCGGGCGAAGCTAGTCTCGATTGTCATGCAGGACCCAAGAATGGGAACTATGGAGAATATGTCCATTTTAGAAAATATGGCATTTTCTTATAAACGGGGGCAGAATCGAGGGTTTAAATTATTTAATAGCGATAAACGCCGGCAATTTTTTCAAGAGAAATTATCCCTGTTAGAGATGAATCTTGAAAATAGATTGCACGAGATGGTGAGCAATTTATCCGGCGGGCAACGTCAAGCATTGAGTTTGGTAATGTCGATTATGGCAGAATCTAAGGTGCTCTTACTCGATGAGATTACGGCAGCACTTGATCCTAAAATTGCAGAACATGTGATGGCATTGGCAGATAAACTCGTGCGGGAGCAGAATCTTACCTGCATAATGATTACCCACAATATGGAGCATGCTATTCGTTATGGTGATCGCACTGTATTGTTAAAAGAAGGGCGATTCTGTAAATCTTATAGTCGAGAAGAGAAATCGAAATTAACGGTTTTTGATTTGACGCGAGAATTTACCGATGCGTAATAGGGATATCATGAGAGATGTAGTGGATTCATAATGGATTCATAATTATACGAAATAGCATGTTAGATTAGTTTCTCAAATGGAACCTCTTCGCGTGATTGCTCTGAGGGAGCTCATATATCGCTATCTTTCCCACCTTGTTAGGAGAGATGCTACAATATTGATATAACATTTTTATATGACAACTATATATATCCATTATTGTACGCACTTATGATTATTATCGCTGAAGATCTATTGTTACAAGCCTCTCTTGATGGAGAGGTTCTTTTAGATCAAGTCAAAACAAAATTGTTGGCAACAGAAACCCAAGCAATGGGAAAATTAGCCGCGATATTGCCACGTAAGCAATATAAGAAGGCTACAGAACAGATTCTAACGTTAAAACAACGCTATTATCCTGATAATCGATCCTTATTGCCTATATTGAGCTTTAAACAACGAGGCCAAACTGCCGGTACTGCCCATTTGCAAAAGTGGGAGATTCGGCTAAATCCTATTTTATTAGCAGAGAATAGCACCTCTTTTATCGATGAGGTTCTGCCCCATGAATATGCGCATCTTTTAGTTTATGCGCTCTATGGGCGAGTTCAACCCCATGGCAAAGAGTGGCAACAAATGATGGAATATGTGATGAATCTGCCGGCTAAGCGAACGCATCAATTTGATACTGCCCGCAGTAGCACCAAACAATATCGCCGCTTTACTTATCAATGTGAGTGCAAAACGCACGAATTAACGGCGATTCGTCACAATCGTTTTCAGCAAGGAAAAGCGCGATACCATTGCCGGCAATGTGGACAGATTTTAAGGCCGATAGTGGACTCAACCGAATCATCACAATTTTGAGTCGAGCCGATAGAGAGTGCTACAATAGCCGCCAATAAATGGATATTGATAGCAACTCAAATAGCGTGCTATTTAGAATATAGTAGAGGAACTATGGCAGAACACAACTCTTCGGCACTCATCACAAATTTAACAGAATCAACGAGCGGAACAGATAGCACTATAACTTCCCAAGCATCCGTAATATCGGAGGTATCTGAATCGATGGAGCCGGTGATCTCGGAAGTATGTATGCGTGAACAATCTCACTACTCTGTGTCAGAGAAAAAGCTTGAGAAACGTCTACGCCGGCAAGTGGGTAGAGCGATTATGGATTATGAGATGATCGAAGAGGGCGATCGAGTGATGGTCTGCCTTTCTGGTGGGAAGGATTCTTATGCGCTTTTAGATCTACTGCGCAAATTACAGGAGAAAGCGCCTGTGAAATTTGAACTCTTTGCGGTTAATCTTGATCAGAAACAGCCCGGATTTCCCGAAGAAGTTTTGCCGAATTACTTACGCTCTATCAATGTACCTTTTGAGATTATTGAACGAGATACTTATTCTGTCGTGAAGCGGGTTATTCCAGAAGGGAAAACCACTTGTAGCCTCTGTTCGAGGTTACGCCGAGGAGTACTCTATCAATATGCTAAAGATCATGGGTTTAATAAGATTGCATTAGGTCATCATCGGGATGATATGGTGGAAACACTCTTTATGAACCTGTTCTTTGGCGGTACGATGAAATCGATGCCACCGAAGTTGAGAAGTGATGATGGAGAAAATATCCTCATTCGACCGCTTGCATACTGTGAAGAGAAAGATCTGATCAAATACGCACAGATGCGCCAATTTCCGATTATCCCTTGTAATCTTTGTGGATCACAAGATGGGCTGCAACGGCAAAGTACCAAATCAATGCTTGCAGAATGGGAGGCGAAATATCCAGGGCGGATGGATTCTATCTTTCGAGCGATGTGTAATATCAAACCCTCACAACTAGCTGATTATCAATTATTTGATTTTAAAGAATTTAAAGTTAAGGCAGACGATGAGCAGAATCAATCTATTGCAAATGGTAGGGAAGATAGCGTGAGAGAAGCCTTAAATTGGTTAGGGTAGCCCTTAACTATTGATTGTTGAAATTTATTACCCTCTATTTATCAATAAAAAACATTAAACATTGGTTATATAACATATTAAAAATTATTTTATAATAAGTAAACATAATGTAGGTCAAGTTTGATAATGTATTCTCGTGTTATATTATCGGCAGTACTATCGAGAGCATCAAATAAGCGTTTTGGTATCAGTAATATGCGGAGTTTAACAAATTATACCAACGCACTTAAGAGAGATTCTTGACGGGTGTCGCGGTCAAGACTGTACGAGGCACTAAGTAAAGAAACTTGTACAGGGAATGCTAAGGGATATCGACCTACAGGAGTTTAAGGCAAGATACTTTCCTCAAAGATCACGACAAATTTTTGGTTCCATTATCAAAAGGACACAAATCATGTTGGATTTAAAAGAAAAATTTGCGAAAGCTTGGGATGGTTTTAAACAAGGTGAATGGCAAGAAGGCGTTAATGTACGTGACTTCATTCAAAAGAACTATACCCCTTATGAAGGCGATGAGTCTTTCTTAGCTGGAGCAACGCCAGCAACTACTCAATTATGGGAGAAAGTACTCGAAGGTATTAAGATCGAGAACCAAACCCACGCACCTGTAGATTTTGATACCGATAAAGCCTCTACGATCACTGCGCATGATGCCGGTTATATCGAAGAAGATTTGGAGAAAATCGTAGGTTTACAAACTGATGCGCCTTTGAAACGTGCCATTATCCCCTTTGGTGGTATCAAAATGGTGGAAGGCTCTTGTAAAGCGTATGATCGTGAGCTTGACCCTGATTTGAAAAAAATCTTCACTGAATACCGTAAAACCCATAATCAAGGGGTTTTTGATGTCTATACTCCTGATATTCTAAAATGTCGTAAATCAGGGGTTTTAACAGGTTTGCCTGATGCCTATGGTCGAGGCCGTATTATCGGGGATTATCGCCGCGTTGCGCTCTACGGCATTGATTTCTTGATGGAAGATAAATTCAAGCAATTTGCCTCACTACAATCTCGGTTAGAAGCGGGTGAAGATTTAGAGATGACGATTCAGCTTCGGGAAGAGATCGCTGAGCAACATCGCGCACTTGGCCAAATGAAAGAGATGGCGGCGAAATATGGCTTTGATATCTCAGGTCCTGCAACCACAGCACAAGAAGCGGTGCAATGGACTTACTTTGCTTACCTTGCGGCAGTCAAATCGCAAAATGGGGCGGCGATGTCCTTTGGTCGAGTATCAACATTCTTAGATATCTACATTCAACGGGATATTGAAGCAGGGCGCTTAACAGAAGTCGAAGCGCAGGAGCTGATTGACCATTTAGTGATGAAATTACGGATGGTGCGTTTCTTACGAACCCCTGAATATGATGAACTCTTCTCAGGCGATCCTATTTGGGCCACAGAATCCCTTGCAGGTATGGGCTTAGATGGACGGACATTAGTGACTAAAAATACCTTCCGCTTCCTCAATACACTCTACACAATGGGGCCATCGCCTGAGCCTAACTTAACGGTGTTATGGTCAGAACAGCTCCCACAAGGCTTTAAAGAGTATGCGGCGAAAGTTTCGATCGATACTTCATCGATTCAATATGAGAATGATGACTTAATGCGCCCGGACTTTGGTAGCGATGATTATGCGATTGCCTGCTGTGTGAGCCCGATGATTGTGGGTAAACAGATGCAGTTCTTTGGTGCTCGTGCCAACCTTGCGAAAACACTGCTCTACAGTATCAATGGTGGTATGGATGAGAAGATGAAGATGCAAGTAGGACCTAAACATGCGCCGATGACTGATGAGATCTTGGATTACGATAAAGTAATGGCAAGTATGGATCAATTTATGGATTGGTTAGCGACACAATATGTCACAGCCCTTAATGTCATTCACTATATGCATGATAAGTATAGCTATGAAGCGGCCTTGATGGCGTTACATGATCGTGATGTTTATCGGACAATGGCTTGTGGTATTGCCGGTCTTTCAGTGGCGGCGGATTCACTTTCAGCGATTAAATATGCCAAAGTTAGACCGATTCGGGATGAAGATGGCATTGCCGTAGATTTTGAGATCGAAGGGGAGTATCCACAATTTGGTAACAATGATGCCCGAGTGGATGATATTGCGTGTGATCTTGTTGAGCGCTTTATGAAGAAAATTCAGAAATTGCCAACCTATCGTAATGCAGTACCTACCCAATCTGTCTTAACCATTACCTCCAATGTGGTATATGGTAAGAAAACAGGAAATACCCCGGATGGTCGCCGCGCAGGTGAGCCTTTTGGCCCTGGTGCAAACCCAATGCATGGTCGAGATCAGAAAGGGGCGATTGCTTCATTAACGTCTGTGGCGAAGATTCCTTATGCTTATGCGAAAGATGGGATCTCTTATACTTTCTCAATCGTACCGAATGCTTTAGGGAAAGATGATCAAGCGCGTAAAGCGAACCTTGCGGGGATGATGGATGGATATTTCCATCATGATAGTGAGTTTGAAGGTGGACAACATCTGAATGTAAATGTGATGAATCGTGAGATGTTACTCGATGCGATGGATCACCCTGAGAAATACCCACAACTTACTATTCGGGTATCGGGTTATGCGGTTCGGTTTAATGCATTGACCAGAGAACAGCAGCAAGATGTGGTGACTCGGACCTTTACACAGACGATGTAGTGGGTAAGAGATCAATCAGGGAGATGAGTCTATTGTGTAAACAAAATTCTCAATCAAATCGTTAAGATATCTCCCGTATTTGAAAGACCTTTGTTATCGTCGAGTCCCCGATAGTGAAATATTGGGGACTCTCTTCTTTTTGATCCGCAGTAGAGAAAGTAATATTGGTAGATTGTTATGATAGATTTTGATGCGAGATCTGTATGAGAGATCTATGAGAGATATTCATTTTCGGCGGTAAGGAGTTTTTTATGTCTGTACTTGGTCGTATTCATTCTATTGAATCTTGCGGAACTGTCGATGGTCCCGGCATTCGTTTTATTGCTTTTTTTCAAGGATGTCTATTACGCTGCCTCTATTGCCATAATCGTGATACGTGGAATTTACGGGGTGGACGATTAGTCACCGTAGATGAACTGATGCAAGAAGCCCACGCTTATCGTCATTTTATGAAGGCTTCTGGCGGTGGTGTTACCGCTTCCGGCGGTGAGGCGGTATTGCAGGCAGAATTTGTCCGGGATTGGTTTCGAGCCGCACAAGCTGATGGTCTTAATACCTGTTTAGATACGAATGGTTTTGTTCGGCAATATAATAATATTATTGATGAGTTAATCGATGCTACAGATCTTGTAATGCTCGATTTAAAACAGATCAATGATGAGGTTCATCGGAAATTAGTTGAGGTTCCTAATCGCCGGCCTTTAGAGTTTGCTCGCTATCTTGCCAAAAGAGGGCAGCGTACCTGGATTCGATATGTGGTTGTACCGGGTTATACAGATGATGATGATTCAGCGCATCGCCTAGGGCAGTTTACAGAGAATATGACAAATATCGAGAAAATCGAGTTACTACCCTATCATGAGCTTGGAAAGCATAAATGGGAAGCCTATAATGAGCCCTATAAGCTTGAGGGCGTTCACTCCCCACCGCCGGAGACATTAGAGCGGATTAAAACTATTCTCACATCCTATGGGCATACTGTGACTTATTAAAGAGATTGGGAGATTTTGCAAGCGAGATTTTGCAGGAAAAATTTTATAGTAAATTTGGTTTAAGAAAAATGGTTTTAAACAACACTTGCAAGATGCGGGATAGAACCGCTTCCTTACTTATTACAACCGATGCGCCGGCATTTAAATGAGCTTATTTTGAACCGATCTTACTATAGAAAGCGAGATTTCCGAAAAATAGTCTAACAAAAAGCCGATCCTGCACTCTGAATGGCATGATCGGTTTTTATTGGGTGAGAAATGATATTCGTGGATTAGTTTTCTCGTGATTTATTTACCCTTAAATCCTTGCGATTTTAACAGTTGGTTCGCCACTCTGATTTGATGTTCAAGGGCATCGCTCTCTTGAAGTAACTGCTCTTGAGCTTCAATATCACTGCTATTCACGCTAATTTGTCTCGTATTTGCCGTATGATTTTGATTTGAAGGTCTTTCTCTTGTGAGTGAATAATCAGAATCGGTTGCATATCCTTTGCTGCGCATCAGGGTATTACCGAGATTAAGCTCTGTCTGTAGCACTGATAGATCTGTTTCTACCAATCGTCCTGCTTCTTCTTTGAAAGCTTTACGGAAATTACGCATCGAATCCATGACTTGAACATGCATGTCACGTACCGCATTCATATCTTGGCGATAAATTTTGAGATACATCTGTAATTGCATCTGTACAGAAGGAAGAAAAGTATTGAGGAAGCGACCTGCACTTAATACGTTACGTTCATCTTTTTCAATAGCATCAACCATCTGCCGTGTATAAATAATAATTTGATCCACGTGTTGTTTAATGCTTCCTGGCATATCGAGATTTTCTTGTTCAATCACAGTCAGTACTTCAATATGACGGCGCACTAACTCATATTTGGCATTTTGTTGACGTAGAATCTGTTCTTCCATAGCTCGTTGTTCAGCTTGTTGTTGCAATATTTTAGCTTCTTCGGCAATACGCTGTTCTTCCTCTAAATAGGCTTCTCGCTCTTCTTTATTCATAAAGTAAGAACCAAATTTCCGGCGAATATCTTCCGGTGCTAATATGCCAAAAGCCAACAAGATGGCGAAGGCAATGAGTGCCCAAAGCGGGAATAGGGAGAGTAATGGCAGATGGTTATCTTGTAACGCACCATAGAGGAATAGAATCGCTAAGGGAATCGTCAGCCAGAAGATGCGATTACCAATATGCCGATCGCGAATGCCGACGACAGCGGTAAATAACCCACCCACTAAAAGAGACACTGGCCAAGCACCGCTTAAGGCCGTGATAATCGTTGCAATAATCCCCACACCGGTTGCAAAACGATTAGGACGTGCCGGGAACATCATTACAAAGCCGAGATAAGTACTAAAAAGGGTAAACCCCGAACCCACTAAAAGTTTTGGCGGAATAATATTCGTAAAAATTTCCGCTAAAACCCCGCACGCAAATCCTTTGCCGTGATCGATAAGACGCAATATAGTTGATTTAACCCGACTAAATCCTTTAGTCAGTGGGGTTTCAGCTCTGTTTAAAAAAGGTCTAATAATGCGATATCCGATATAGACAACAATGAGAAATGCAATAAACGGCATAGAAACTTCCTTATAAGCTTATAAAGCGATCCCTTAGATTTCGATGAACAGGATCGAAACTAAGGGATATGAAGAGCGATCTTGGCCTACATCGCTGATAACGATGAGAGATCTGATGTTAAAATAGGGCGCAAACTCAATGATCACTTGCGCCTCTTTTAAAATATATTAGCTCTGATATTTATCAACAACAGCCCCAATACGTTGACGAAGATTATCTTCCATTTGACCAAGTTCAACTTCCACTTCTGCACGGCGATGACGAGCTTCTGTCGCAATACGCATAGTCTCTTCAATGGTATTGACTAAGCGATCTTGTACTTCCCGAATGGTTTCGATATCAACGACTGAACGTTCAATCTCGGTCGCTGTTGCGATACTATTTTGTTGTAACGCTTCAGCATTACGGCGAAGTAGTTCATTGGTGGTATCAGAGACATCTTTCTGTAATTTTGCAGCTTTTCCTTGTTGATCTAGTGAAAGTGCCAAAACCATCTGATTTTTCCAAACAGGAAGCGTCGTTAAGATACTGCCTTGGATCTTTTCTGCTAACTGCTGGTTATTGTTTTGCATAATACGAATTTGCGGCGCTGTTTGCATAGCAATCGCTTTAGAAATCTCAAGATCGTGCAGACGACGCTCAAAGCGATTGAGATTTTCCATCAAATCTTTCACTTTTTGGGTATCAAGGAGATCTTTACTCTCATCAGCTTGTGTTTGTAAACGAGGTAACTCCGTCATTTTGATCTCTTCAATCTTCTTTTTGCCGGCAGTGACAAAGAGACTAATCTCTTTATAGTACTCAAAGTTTTTCAGATAGAGCTGTTCAAGACGCTCATTATCACGAAGTAATCCCACCATAGATTGATCAAGATGCGCTGCGATCGTATCTACTTGTGAAGTGAGTGTCATATGATCGATCTTTTCAGCGGCATTTTTTCTAAAGAAGCTGCCAATAATCGGTAATTTCGCAAGGAAGCTATTGTTTTGATCCTCTTTTGTTAATGGATCATATTCCCGAACTTTGGAGATTAATGAACCTAATTGATCCCCAATTACGCCAGAATCCTTGCCTTTGACACCTTGTAGCAGGGTATCGGCAAATTTTGCGATCTCTGACATGGGCTTAACACCGTAGCCCAGAACTTCACTTGCTTGATTAATATCGATATTTTGACTTATTTCATCAATACGAACGAGATCTTGACTATTCTCTTTAGGGTCTTCCCCTTTGCTAAAAGCAGTAAGATCAGTGGGGTTAATCGTTTGTAATGCTGTGTTATTGTTGCTTGTAGTATTCATGTCGCTTCATCTCTTGCTATAGGGTTATGAGGTAGAATCGCAGTAGATTGTAGAGGGTATCAGATCCAAAATTATGCCTTTATGCCTATTTGTTCTCGCTGAAATCTTCTTGTAATCTACCAGTTGCTATTTTTTTGCGTATATAACCTAATATTATAGAACGTTTTATTCTATTTTACTTCCCATAATTTTAATTATTCTTTGATTGTGTATCATTTTTTTATCAGTTAACTCTATTTAGATTCGTTTGGACGAGACGTTGAGTTATTGATGATTACCTAATTGCATGGTTCACTATATAAATGCTATGGATGCGGACTCTTCTCGTTTCAAAAGATCTTAAAGGTTTTACGTAGTTGCATAGGAAATATTTAGAAGAGAAGTTTAAAAGGAGTTTTAAGTCGTATAATTAGACATTAATATTCTCCCATCCTTTTTTTGGGAGATGCTAATATTCTCCGATAAAATAGTTACCCTTGATATAGCGTAATCCCTAATTTTTTTAACGCTTGTATCGCTGTTTTGGGAAGCTTTTGATCAGTGAAAATAGCGTCAAAAGTCTCGATAGGCAGGGCGATATAAGTACCGACTTTGCCATATTTAGAAGAATCTGTGATGAGATAACGCCGGCGACTAATATTTGCGACAGCCTCTTTAACGGGGACTTTATTTTCATCGGGGGTAGAGATTCCGCGGAGGTTCCAGGAAGAGGCGGAGATAAAGGCGATATCGACAATAAAATTATTGAGTGCTTTAGCGGTAATCGTTCCAATGGTGGAATTATTCTCTTTGCGTACACGTCCGCCGGCGATGATCAATTCTGCGTCACTATGTTTGACAAGATAATTGGTAATCACAAGATCATTGGTGATAATTGTTAAGTCATTTCTTGGAGCTAACTGTTTTGCAAGCGCAAGTACCGTTGTTCCGGCATCTAAATAGATACAGGCATTTTGCGGAATATGTTCACAAGCAATCGCTGCAATGGCTTCTTTTTCATCTGACATTAGCCCCTCTTTAACTTCATGTGATGGCTCAAAGGGTAGCCTTTCTGCGGCTTTCACTCCACCAGAAACAGAGATCGCTTTCCCCTCTTTTTCAAGCAGATTGATATCTCGCCAAATGGTCATATAAGAGACATCAAAAATTTTACAAAGTTCCTGAATACTCATCACATCATGTTGCTGAATGAGATTAAAGATCGCTTTTTGTCGTTCTAAAGGGATCATAGGGCATTATTTCCTTTGTATGTTTTGAGATCAAGAGCATCATTCTAACCTAGTATTTATCAAGGAAGAAAGAGAGATAGTTTCTTTATTCTAACGTATTAAGTTAGACCTAGGACAGCTTTTTATCTTATTTATGTTGAAAAATGATGAAATTTGATGGATATTGGTGACGATAATTTTGTTAAGGAGTAACTGAGATGAGTCAAGGATATCTATTATTGGTAGCTATTTTAGGAGTTTTAGGGCTTCTACTAATGGTGATTCGGTTTAAAATACAGCCTTTTGTTGCGCTTTTATTGGTGAGCATCATTGTGGCATTAGCCAGTGGTATTCCCATGAACAATGTTGTAAATGTGATGACTTCAGGGATGGGGAAAGTACTCGGTTCTGTGACGATGATTGTGGGTTTAGGTGCAATGCTAGGCCAAATTATCGAAAAAACAGGGGGTGCGGAATCCATAGCTAACTATTTTAGCCGTCTTTTAGGCGCTAAACGAGCTATTCCCGCGCTTACAGCTTCGGCATTTATCCTGGGTATCCCGGTATTCTTTGATGTGGGATTTATTATCTTAGCGCCTATTATTTACGGTTTTGCGCGGGTTGCGAAAGTGTCGCCTCTTAAATTTGGACTTCCTGTGGCCGGGATTATGTTAACGGTGCATGTTTCTGTACCACCTCATCCAGGTCCCATTTCAGCAGCTGAATTAACCGGTGCTGATATCGGCTTATTAACCATTATCGGTCTAGGCATCTGTATTTTTGTAGGGATTATTGGCTACTATGTTTCTAAATGGATTACTCGTAAAGAGTATAAAAATCTATTACCACAAATGAATAATGATAGCGAAGTTGTGACGGAAATAGTCTTAGAAGAGAAAGCTAAAAATGCACCTAATCCTTATCTAATCGCCTTTTTAATCATCGCACCGATCTTTCTAATTATGTTAGGTACCGTTTCTTCGGCAGTGATTGATGGGGAATCAAGTATTAAATCATTCTTTAATTTCTTAGGCGCACCGGTAATTGCATTGATGATTGGTCTGATTTTAGCCTTTTACTTCTTAGGGATTCGCCGGAGTTATACCTTAACGCAGATTAGTGATGTAATGGGTGAGGCATTACCTGCCGCCGCAGTGGTGATTATGGTTACGGGCGCCGGCGGTGTTTTTGGGAATGTTTTGGTGGAATCTGGTGTGGGTAAAGCGCTCTCGGATCTTCTCACCTCGATTGGCTTACCCATTATGTTAGCCGCCTTTTTAATCTCATTGGCACTACGAGCTTCTCAAGGATCGGCAACCGTTGCGATCTTAACAACAGCAGGCTTACTGTCAGAGTCATTGATTGGAATGAGTGGAACAGAGATCGTTTTAGTCACATTAGCGATGTGTTTTGGCGGATTAGGTCTCTCACACGTGAATGATTCAGGATTCTGGATTGTGACCAAATATTTAGGGCTTTCAGTGGAAGATGGACTTAAAACGTGGACTGTTTTAACGACTATCTTAGGTGTCTCAGGTTTCTTAATGACGTGGTTAGTGTGGTCATTGATTTAAATAATGAGTCGTACCCATTGATAGAAAAATCATAAATGATCATAGCGATCATAACGATTGGAACAAACATAAAATTAGAGAGCGGTTAATTGAAAATCGCAAGATGATCAGAACAACATAATTTTATAAAGTGCTTTCTAGAGTATTTTTCGAGTAGAGTCCTCGATCACAGAGGAGAGCACAATTATCATAAATAGAAGGATCAATATTATGAGTCAACAATTTTCATTAGCAGTTATTGGATTAGGATCAATGGGAATGGGTGCGGCTAAATCAGCTATTCGTGCCGGCATTACTACTTATGGGATTGATCTTAATGAGGCTGCACTTGCCGATCTTAAAGCGGCAGGTGCTAAAGCGGTGGGTAAGGATTGCCGCGAGTTTGCATCAGAATTAGATGCGGTATTGGTCTATGTGGTCAATGCAGCTCAAGCAAAAGCTGTACTCTTTGGTGAGAATGGGGGAGCGCAATATCTTAAAGCAAATACACCTGTGATGGTTTCAGCCACTATTTCAGCAGAAGATGCAAAAGCTATTGAGAAAGGATTAGCGGAATTTCAATTGCCAATGTTAGATGCACCCGTTTCAGGTGGTTCAATTAAAGCTAATAGTGGTGAAATTACGATAATGGCGGCAGGTAAGCCGGCAACATTTGCGCAATTACAACCTGTGCTAGAGGCGATTGCGGCGAAAGTCTATAACATCGGCGAGGAGATTGGTCTTGGTTCAACGGTGAAAATTGTTCATCAATTATTAGCAGGTGTGCATATCGCTGCCGGAGCTGAAGCAATGGCATTAGCGGCTAAAGCGAATATCCCTTTAGATGTGATGTATGATGTTGTTATCAATGCCGCTGGTAATTCTTGGATGTTTGA
The DNA here is from genome assembly GCF_038500265.1 of Ignatzschineria larvae DSM 13226. Classification (NCBI taxonomy): domain Bacteria; kingdom Pseudomonadati; phylum Pseudomonadota; class Gammaproteobacteria; order Cardiobacteriales; family Ignatzschineriaceae; genus Ignatzschineria; species Ignatzschineria larvae. The sequence continues at coordinate 604,986 of NZ_CP150637.1, forward strand.
AAATCGGATGAAACACGTGGTCGATGGTGATTACTCGCCTAAATCAGCAGTGGATATCTTTGTAAAAGATCTAAATCTTGTTCGGGATACAGCAAAAGAGTTGAAATTCCCCTTACCGCTTGCCTCTACAGCGCTCAATATGTTTGTCGAGGCCTCTAATAAAGGCTATGGCCGGGAAGATGATAGTGCAGTAATTAAGATCTTCTCAGGTATTGAGTTACCTAAGGCGAAATAAATTGTGATGACGATATATTGTCAATAATCCAATAAATTGAAAATAAAGAAGGAGTCAATGATGAAAATTGGTGTCATTGCCGATGATTTTACCGGTGCAACTGATATCGCGAGCTTTCTTGTGGAGAATGGTCTTTCCACAATGCAGTTTAACGGGATTCCTAAAGCCGATGAAATAGTCGATACAGATGCGGTTGTGATCAGTCTTAAGAGCCGTTCTATCCCGAAAGCGGAGGCGGTGCAAATCTCTTTAGAAGCGCTGAAATGGTTACAATCAAAAGGCTGTGAGCAGGTCTATTTTAAGTATTGCTCAACCTTTGATAGTACTGCAGAGGGAAATATTGGTCCTGTAACCGATGCATTGTTAGATGCGTTAGGGGAAAAAACAACGATTATTTCGCCGGCATTACCCGTTAATGGTCGGACTGTCTATAAAGGGTATCTCTTTGTATTAGATCAGTTATTGTCTGAATCCCCAATGAAAAATCATCCGCTCAATCCGATGCGAGATAGTAGCTTACAGCGCTTAATGGAGATGCAAAGCGACGGAAAAGCAGGGTTGATTACGAGCGATGAGTTAGATAAAGGTGTTGATTTTGTGAAAGCCCGTATTGAAGCATTATCTCACGAAGGGATTAATTATATTGTGTTAGACGCTTTGACTGAGGATCATTTAGTGATTCAAGGAGAAGCCACTAAAACGATGAAATTAGTGACTGGCGGATCAGGGCTTTCAATCGGTTTAGCTAGAGCTCATACAGCGGGAAGATCAGGGGGGCAAGCGAATAGCGCGGGGTATCCTGTGAAAGGCGATGCAATAGTACTCTCAGGTTCTTGCTCGGCAATGACCAATAAACAGGTGCGTTGCTATAGCGCTAAAGCGCCGAATTTTGCCATTGATGTTGCAAAAGTAATCGATGAAACAGATCGAAAACAGTATATTCAAGAAATTTTGCAATGGATTCACGAGCAGAAAGGGAAGACGTTAGCGCCCTTAATCTATGCCACGAGTGATGCGAAGATGTTAGAGCAAATTCAGCAACAATATGGCGCTGAGAAGGCTAGTCACGCGGTCGAAGAGACTTTTCGATTATTGACAGAAGCCTTAAAAGAGAGCTCTATCACTCGGTTTATTGTGGCCGGCGGTGAAACGTCTGGAGTAGTGGCGCAAACTTTAGGGGTGGAAAATTTCTATATTGGCCCTGTGATTTCACCTGGTGTACCTTGGGTAAAAGGGGTGAAACAACCCATTTCATTGGCGCTTAAATCAGGGAATTTTGGTGATGAAAATTTCTTTGCACGAGCACAAGAGGAGTTTGTGGTATGACCTCAAATGATCTACAGCAGCAAAAAATAGCCCCGAAAGTAGTGGATCCCGCAGTGTTAGCAAAGGAAGAACAATTTGCCCGTAGTGAGATTGTGCGTATTGGCAAATCCTTTTTTGATCGAGGTTATGCCACAGGATCGGCGGGGAATCTGTCGATTCTACTTTCGGATAATGAAACGGTTATTGCAACGCCGACAGGTTCCTGTTTAGGGGAACTTGAGGTCGATAAACTCTCGAAAGTGACGATTGATGGTGAGTGGGTATCGGGTGATAAACCCTCTAAAGAGGTGGTATTTCATCGGGCAATCTATATTCATAATCCTGCGCATAGAGCGATTGTGCATCTACATTGTACCTACTTGACGGCACTCTCTTGTTTGGAGAATTTAGATCCAAAGAATGCTATTAAGCCTTTTACTCCTTATGTAGTAATGCGTGTTGGCGAAGTGCCGGTGATTCCTTATTACCGGCCGGGTGCTGAGATGCTTGCTACGGATCTTGGGCATTTAGCGCCAGATTATAAGGCTTTTTTATTGGCTAATCATGGACCTGTAGTAACCGGTTCCACTTTACAAATCGCAGCGGATAATCTTGAGGAGATGGAGGATGCAGCGAAGCTCTCTTTTATCTTACAAAATAGTCCCATTCGTTATTTAACCCAAGCTGAGATCGAAGAACTCAAAGGATAATAGAATGCCTAAATTTGCAGCAAATCTATCAATGATGTTTAAAGAAGTTGATTTTCTTGATCGCTTTGAACGGGCGGCGAATGCCGGTTTTAAAGCGGTAGAATTTCTCTTTCCTTATGAGTATGATAAGGCGAAATTGGCAGAACTTCTAGAGAAGTATGGCTTAGAGCAAGCACTTTTCAATACAGCCTCTGGTGATGTTACAAAAGGGGAGTGGGGTTTAACCGCAGTTCCGGGAAGAGAGAAAGAAGCAAGGGAGATGATTAATCAAGCTTTTGAATATGCCTTAGTGCTCAAATGTCCACGTGTACATGTAATGGCAGGCGTTGTACCGGAAGGGGAAGATCGTGGCGCGTATCGACAAACCTTTATTGAAAATGTCCGTTATGCAGCTGATCTATTCAAGCCACACAATATTGATGTCGTGATTGAAGCATTAAGCCCGCCGGTGAAACCGAATTATCTCTTTAAAAGTCAATATCAATCGCTCGCATTAGTGAAAGATATTGATCGAGAGAATGTAGGGGTGCAATATGATTTTTTCCACGCACAATTAGTGGATGGCAATATCACAAATTTCCTCAAAGATCATATTGATCAAATTAAGCATATCCAGATCGCCTCTGTACCGGATCGTCATGAACCGAATCAAGGAGAGATTGATTATCCTTGGCTCTTTAATCTATTAGATGAATTGGGTTATAAAGGATGGGTCGGTTGTGAATATAATCCTGAAGGTAATACTGAAGCCGGGTTAAGCTGGTTTAAACCTTATCGTTAAAGCGTTTGTGATTAATAGGGATTAAAGCTGTTTACCTAATTATGATTTGGGTCAAAATTCAAATAGACCGTAAGTTTAGTGCTTTTTAGTAGGTGCTAGATTTACGGTTTTATTCGTCTTGTATTAAAAGCATGATGAGCAATGGCTGTTGATGATGGGGGATATTATTTGGGTATGTAATCCTAGTGTTATTTAAAATTCTATAAATAATTTTACCAATATTTTAAATTGATACTATAATTAATTTTAATAATAGTTACTATTAAGTAACTTATTCGTCCCTTTCTATTGATAATACATTAGAGAGGTTTTTTTATAATTAAAAAATAACCTTATAGCATTTATGCTATAAGGTGAAATTTTAATAAGGATCTAACCAACAAGGATGTTCTGAAGAATTAGGGAGGCGTCATGAATCGCAAGCAACCCTCGAAAGCATTTTACAATATTGAATCGCTTCAATACGAAAAGACAGGACAATTACACTCTACACTAACAGAAGGAGATCAAGTTACTAATCAAATAGCAGCTAGTGCTGAAGATATTACATTACCTAACTGCTGGCCGCATGAATCATTAATATCAGACACATTAGAACCTTCTTTGATTAAGAATGATGAACTAGAAGATATTCTGAAAAATAGAGAGAATAAATATGTAGATTATGAAAATGATCTTTATCTCTATTTTTCCGAAGTCGGGCAGTATCAACTCTTGAGTGCAGCAGAGGAGAAGTTGCTTGGAAAAGCGGCGAAAGAGGGAAACAATGAAGCATTTAAACAGATTATTTTAGGAAATTTAAGATTAGTGATTATGATTGCTCAGCGTTATGAAGAACGAGGGCTAGACAAATCTGATCTCATTTCTGAGGGAAATCTTGGACTCATACATGCAACCCGAAAATTTGATCCCGAAAGAGGATGTCGATTTTCAACCTATGCGGTGTGGTGGATCCGGCACTACATGGAAAAAGCAATAATGAATCAGGGGAGAACCGTACGTTTACCCATTCATATTAATAAAGCGTTGAAAAGACTCATGAGTGAGTTGCAACAATTATCTCAAGAGTTACAAAGAAGACCAACTGTAAAGGAGTTATCTGAAATAACAGGTCAAAGTCTGTATGAAATTATGGAACTTCTTGCTTATCAAAAAGCATTTCTTTCCTTTGATAACACAGAATTATCGATTGTTGCATCGTTCAGTTCTAGTACAATTCAAATTGATCGAAAACAAATAATCGATTTTTTTATTGAGAATGAATCAGTTAATCTTTTAGAGAGTATTTTATTTGATCTTGAACCTCAAGAGCGGGCGGTGATTGAATATCGTTTTGGTATTAATGGCCGAACCCCTAAAACATTGGATACAACGGGAAAAATATTAGGATTAACACGAGACCAAGTGCGGTATTTACAAACTAAGACCCTGGAGAAGATACGTTTAATGTTAGAGAAGCATGATGTTAGTTTAAGTGATATTTTAGAGTGATACCTGTGATATTTTGATTTGGATTGGAATTCATTCAAATTATAGGTTGTTTTAATTTAAAGTTGTCCCCATTAATGGTGTAGTCGATAGATTACACCACAGGGTTTCTCTTTTCTTTGCTATATCAGAAATAGGGGAAAGCTGTTATAATAGTCTGCTTTAGATTAAAATAATACGATAGTCGTGAACTTATTAGATTAAGGATGTCATTCTAAATTATGAGCAATCATTCAGATCAAAAAAAACAAGATCAACTTAAAAAAGAGCAAATCAAAAAGCTGATCGCTTATGGTAAAGAGCAAGGATATCTTACCTTTACGGAGGTTAACGATCATCTACCTAAAGGAATGGTCGATCCAGAACAGATTGAAAGTATCATCGCGATGATTGAGGACATGGGGATCTCGGTGCATGAAGAAGCGCCTGACGAAGATACTTTAATGTTGAGCGAATCTCTTGACAGTGATGATGCAGTAGAAGAAGCAGCAGAAGTACTTGCTCATATTGATGATGAAGAGATTGGTAGAACGACAGATCCTGTGCGCATGTATATGCGTGAGATGGGAACGGTTGATCTCTTGACTCGCGAGGAAGAGAAACAGATTGCGATTCGCATTGAAGAGGGGTTGCATTCTTCACTTAATTCCCTTGCACTTTATGTTCCGGCAACTTATCACCTTATTGACTCTTATCATGCGGCGATAAAAGAAGAAGGACGTATTACCGATCTTGTTTTAGGGTTTATAGATCCTAACTTCTATCTTGAAAATGAAGAGAAAAGTGAGGATGAGGATGAAGAGGTTGCGGTTGTTGAAGTTGAAGATAACACCAATGGTCCTGATCCTGAGATCTTAGCAACCAAGATTGCAGAATTACAATCAATTGTAGATCAATTAAATTCGATTAAAGAGAAAGAAGGGGCTGCAAGTAAATCTGATAAGATCAAAGAAGTTAGAGCAAGCCTTCGTGAGAAATTTATGGAGTTTCAGTTAGCACCGAAATTCCAAACAGAGATGTATGATAAACTTCGTGAAACGATTGATCGCATCCGTCCGTTAGAACGTAAAATTATGCATATCTGTGTGGCGAAAGCAAAAATGCCACGTACAGAGTTTTTAAAAGTTTTCCCTCGTAATGAAGCAAATAGAGCTGTTTTTACGGAGGATATCTTTAATCGTAAAGCGAAGTATGTAGAAGAACTTAAAACTTATGAGAAGCACATTTTTGAATGTCAAGATCGCTTAGCGAAGATCGAGCAAGAGACAGATCTTACCATCTATGAGATTAAAGAGATTAATCGACAAATCTCAATCGGGGAAGCGCAAGCACGCCGAGCAAAACGGGAGATGATTGAAGCAAACTTACGTCTTGTAATCTCTATCGCGAAGAAATATACCAACCGAGGTCTACAATTTCTCGATTTGATTCAGGAAGGTAATATTGGGTTGATGAAAGCAGTGGATAAATTTGAATATCGCCGGGGCTATAAGTTCTCAACTTATGCGACTTGGTGGATTCGCCAAGCGATTACTCGCTCCATTGCTGATCAGGCACGAACCATTCGTATCCCTGTGCATATGATTGAGACAATTAATAAGTTGAACCGTATTTCAAGACAGCTTCTTCAAGAGCTTGGTCGTGAGGCAACCCCTGAAGAGATCGCTGAAGCAATGGGTGAAACAGAAGAGCGTGTACGTCGAGTGCTCAAAATCGCTCGTGAGCCTGTCTCTATGGAAACACCTGTTGGGGATGATGAAGATTCAAGCTTAGGTGATTTCATTGAAGATGTTTATGCTATCTCTCCGATTGAGTCAGCCACAGATGAAGGTTTAAATGAAGCGACTCGCGAAGTATTAGATACATTAACCGCTCGTGAAGCGAAAGTGCTACGGATGCGATTTGGTATTGATATGAATACAGATCACACGCTTGAAGAAGTGGGTAAGCAATTTGATGTGACTCGTGAGCGTATTCGTCAGATTGAAGCAAAAGCGCTTCGTAAATTACGTCATCCTAATCGTTCAGAGAGCTTAAAAAGCTTCTTAGATGTGGATTAAGACTCAATAAATAGGTTTTGCCTTTGCTAGTCTTTGATGGATAGCAGGTAGTGATTTTAAGGATTCAATGATAAACCCCGAAGATCTTGTAAAATCTAGGGGTTTATTTATATCTCTATTCTTATAATATTAATAATATTTATTATTGCTTTACCCATCTCAAGTAAACTTCACTATCCTATACTTTAGAGTAAGGATTCAATGTAAAAATTAAAAAGAATGAAAGATATGGTTAAAATGCCTCCATTTTCTGTCGCACCGATGTTAGATTGGACGGATCGACATTGTCGTTATTTCTATAGAACGATGAGTAAAACTGCACTTCTATATAGTGAGATGGTGACAACAGGGGCGATTATTTATGGTGATAGAGATCGTCATCTCTATTTTGAAGAAGATGGGCCTGTTGCGCTACAACTTGGGGGATCTGATCCTAAAGATCTCGCAATTGCAGCGAAAATTGGGGAGTCATATGGTTATAGTGAGATTAATCTTAACTGTGGTTGTCCTTCAGATCGAGTACAGAAAGGACGATTTGGTGCTTGCTTGATGAAAGAGCCGAGTTTAGTCGCTGATTGCTATCAAGCGATGCAAGAAGCGGTTTCTATTCCTGTAACCATTAAAACCCGCATCGGGATTGATGATGAAGAGAGCTATGAGTTTTTAACTCATTTCATTGAAACAGTGGCGGCAAGAGGATGTGATCAATTTATTCTTCATGCTCGAAAAGCTTGGCTTTCAGGGCTTTCACCTCGAGAAAATCGAGATATTCCTCCGCTAGACTACGGACGTGTTTTTCAGATCAAGAGAGATTATCCGATGCTTAATATTGGTTTAAATGGTGGTTTACCCTCAGTTTTAGAGGCGAGGCAGTATATCGGACAAGTCGATAGTGTGATGCTTGGGCGAGCGATCTATCATGATCCTTATCAACTATCACAGGTGGATTCTCTTTTTAACGGAGATCCTGAAGAATCTGAAAAAGAGAAGACAACTAAAAGTCGTTATGAAGTAATTATGGCCATGAAACCGTATATTGAGGCGCATATTGATAGAGGCGGTCGGTTAAATCATATTGTGAGACATATGTTAGGTTTGTTTCACGGAGTACCTAAAGGTCGTTTGTGGCGCCGCTATTTAAGTGAAAATATGCATAAAGAAGGGGCAGATTTTGATACAGTATTGACTGCTTATCAACGAATGCAAGATGGAAGGTAGAAGAATATAAGAGAAGATAGGTTAAATATGTTATAGAATCAATAATATAGTATTTTTCTGAGATAATATGCTCAACTATATTGATTACTATTTAGAATATCTCCTATAATCAAAGAGTCTCACTTAACTTATTAACTATTAAGGATATCTAATGAAGAAAAAATTACTTGCGTATGCGGTGCCATTATTGTTAGCTACTAGCTCGATGAGCATAGCGGCACCGATTGAATTGTTTACCCAAGATTATGAAACAATAACGGAAGCGTTATTAGATAAATCTTATGGTTTTATTGTTAAAGAGATAGATACAAGCATAGAAGCCGATGCAATGAGCGAGAATATTGGCAATTTCCAAGCAACAACCTCGATCTTATTACAAGATGAAGAGACAAATATCACATCAACCGAGAATGGAGAAGTCGTCTTTACCAACTATGCAGAAGGCAAGGGCGCTGCAACAATCATCTCTAAAGCGGATTTGGTGATTGCAAATAGTAATGAAGCGCTTTTTGTGCTTAAAGATATTGCACAACAAACGCAAATCGATCGGGAAAATCTTCAATATAAATTTACCCAACAATATCCTGAAATTGTACTAGACTCTGACTCCTTAAATGGTGGTTCTTTACATGTTGCCGGTGCAGAAGGGAAAGGATTATTTACATTCACTGATAATTTTAAAGTGATTGATAATTTTGATGCGGCTTATCAGATTGGCAAGATCACCTTAAAAAATGAAGCACAAGGATTACGGTCATTAGTGGTAGATGATAGTGCTATTAGCTCTGTGATTATCCCTAGCGATCTCTATCAGAAGACTGAAATTATTTTTAATGGTATTGCGCTTGAAGTAATGCCGGAAGCAGTAACTCGCGCTGGTTTTAATCAGTTGAATATCGCACAATTTACTTATGATTCGGGTGTTGAGAAAGTAACAGATCAAGCCGGTGTCTTTAACCATTTTGTTGTTAAAGATTTGACGCTTCAGCCTGCGATTTCTGAGGCAGAGGTTACGTTCGGAGATTTTAAATTAGGATTTAATATTGCACCCGTTACGAATGAGATTCTATCTCAAGATTTTCTTGCTCTCAGTAATGAATATATGCTCAATGCTGAGCAAATGAATCCGTATGCCTACCTGCAGAAAGTTTTTGTAGATGGTAGTAGCATCAAAATGACTTTAGATGGCAAGTTAGCGGATTTTGGTTCTCAAAATGCCTTGAATATTACTCCAAGTAGTGAATTGATTGATCAATTAGCGAAAGTTGATTTTATGAATAATCCTGATGAAGTCGATGAGATATTTGCGGGCTTAACATTCTTTGAATTTGTGAATCAATATATCGATGCTATTGATCTTGAGCTCTCTGTTGATCAAAACTATGCAATTGAATTAGGAAGCAATATCCTAATCGCATCAGGAAAACATGTGAGTATGGATAGTGCGCGTAAAGAGATGAAAGAGTTATATCAACAGTTCCAATTGATGGCAACCTTGATTAATGCTGAAACCCCGCTTGTTGAGTTTGTTGGTGGGAAGGCGCATATTCATGTACAATATCAGGATGGTACTTGGCTAGTGAATGATCAAGTTGTAGATTTAGAAGCCATTGCCGCATTATTTGGTTAATAAGTAGTGTAAAATAGAATAATCAAGTGAGGGAGGCTATTGGTCTCCCTTCTTTTATTGAGAGTATTAAGTCAATACCTATAAATCTGTAAATTTATATTCAATGATGAATATAGGATGGATATAAAATTATTTAATACGCGAATATCACAACATATCAAAAGGATAGAAAAGCATGAAAACACGTCTTCAAAGTGATGTTAAAGAAGCAATGAAAGCAAAAGAGCGGGAAAAAGTGACGACATTACGCGCTATTTTAGCGGAGATTCAAGAAGCACAGTTACAAAAACGTGGCGATGAGTTGACAGATGAAGAGTATTTGACGATTTTAAATCGTATGGTAAATCAACGTCGGGAATCAATTGATCAGTTCAAAAAAGCAGAGCGTGCTGATCTTGTTGAAAAGGAAGAAGAGCAGTTACAATATATCTTACCGTATCTTCCTGCGCAGTTAACGGAAGAGGAAGTGATTGCTATTATCGATACAGCTATTGCAGAGTTAGGCGTTGAGGGTATGAGCGGTATGGGTAAATTGATGAATGCTATTCGGCCACAATTATTAGGTAGAGCAGATATGTCTGCTGTCAGTGGTATCGTTAAAGCGCGTTTAGCGGGTTAACATCTCGAGTATTGTAGTAGCTAAGCTGTCAATCAATAGTAGATAGTCATTAGATTTGTCGGTAAGCTGCGCAATATGACAAAGTTGCCAATCATTAATAATGGATGGATAACGGTATAATAGAAGCGGTGATGAGTGTCGATGGAGCATGAAAGCTCTGCAGACAATCTCTCACCGCTTTATAGTGTGATAATATTGAATAATCTGTAGAATCTATCATCGTATTGATAGTATTCAGATCGAATAGTTTTGGACGAAAATGAGGGGAAAATGAGTAAAGGCAAAGGATTTATTCCACGAGATTTTATCGATTCATTGATCGCAAGAGCGGACATTGTGTCGGTAATTAATCAGCGTGTGCCTTTAAAGAAGGCCGGGAGTAACTACAAAGCGTGTTGCCCATTTCACGATGAGAAAACACCCTCATTTACCGTCAGTGAGACTAAGCAGTTTTACTACTGTTTTGGTTGTAATGCTAGCGGTAGCGTTCTAACTTTCTTAATGAGCTATGAGCGCCTTGAGTTTTTGGAAGCAGTGGAGGTTCTAGCGCAAATTGAAGGCGTTGAGATTCCTTATGAGCGAGGGGAAGGTTATTCTGAGGCGAAAGTAGAAGCGCAGAAAAACTTGTTAGAAGTGATGAGGATGACTGAAGCATTCTATCGGCAACAATTGCGTAAAGAGAATAGCGTGCGAGCCATTGAGTATCTACAAAAACGAGGTTTAAACGGGGATGATGCCAAAAAATATGGCATTGGTTATGCCCCTGATAGTTGGAATGCACTGCTTGCTGAATTGAGTAAACATCATATCTCTGAGCAATTAATGCTTGAAGGCGGCTTACTCAGTGAGTCAGAACAACATCGTCGTTATGATCGTTTTCGAGATCGTATTATGTTCCCGATTCGTAACCGCAAAGGGGATACAATCGGTTTTGGTGGACGAATTCTCGATCAAGGTGAGCCGAAGTATCTTAACTCTCCTGAAACAGTGCTCTTCAAAAAAGGCGAAGAAGTGTACGGGCTCTATGAGTTACGGCAATCAGCGCGGGACTATGAGGAGATTATTGTCGTTGAAGGCTATATGGATGTCGTTATGCTTTCCCATCATGGTGTCAATAATAGCGTAGCAACTTTAGGAACAGCGATTGCCCAGCGTCAGATTGAGTTACTGTTTCGTTATACTTCTCGGATTGTCTTCTGTTTTGATGGAGATCGGGCAGGGAGAGCTGCTGCCCATAAAGCGATGAATGAATCATTCCCCGCATTGACTGCCGGTAAAGAGGTCTCTTTCCTATTTCTACCGGATGGTGAAGATCCTGATAGTTATGTGCAAAAAGCTGGAGCAGAGGGCTTTTTGTCATTCGTAAAAAGCGCAGAACCGTTGTCACAATTCCTCTTTGAATCAATGGAAGGGGAGGTGAATATGAATACCTTTGAGGGTCGATCACAATTTTTAGAGATGACCGCCGAAAAAATCAATGCCATGCGAGATATTCCGCTTCGAGATTTTTTGCGGGCAGAATTAGGCAGAAGGGCTAGTCTTGCGGAGAATCTTCTAAATCGCTATGTGAGTGCTGGTCGACAAGGGGATAGTCGTACTCGGCAAGCTTATAATAATGGTCAGACATTAGTCGAACGTATTTTGGTGATCATTCTAAATCAACCAGCTCTAGCACGCTCGCTTCAAGGGCTACATTTTCTATTAGAGAGCGATGATCTGCAACAAAATCGGCTCTATGAGGTGATTATGGCGATTCAGGAGTATCCAACGCTTGAAAATGCTGCACAGATTCTCCATTTCTTTGATGAAGAGCCTTGGAATGGTTGGTTGCGGCAATTGACGATGCAGGAGAGTTTAATTGATGAATCCTTACAAGAGAGTGAGCTGCAAGATCTCTTTTTACAACTCACTAAAGGGGAATCTCCATTAAAGAAAGTATTGGCGAAATTACAAAATAATGAGCCTTTGACCGCAGATGAGCTACAACTTCTCAGAAGTTCTCGTTAGATCGATTTTATTCTCCCTTTTCTCTTTCTATCAGTATGCGTTAATAGGCATTAACAGATATTAATAGGTAAAGAGGTCAAAGCTAAGAAGATTGATTGCATTGCCGGGGAGAATGATCTTGTTCTTTTCATAATCCTGCGCCGGCAAATTGAGCATCTTTCAATATCTGGCGATACAGGTCAGCGAAGTTGGAGAGATAAAAAAATGCGTATCTCATTTGAGGGATACGCATTGTTATTATAGTAATATCGATTCAAAAGAAGCTTATCCAAATGCCGGCGCATCAGTTGATCGAGGCAAGGAAGCTGTTCTATCCGGCATCTTGCAAGTGTTGTTTAGTACGGTTTTATAGTAAGATCAGTTCAAAAGAAGCTTATTCAAATGCCGGCACATCAGTTGATCGAGGCAAGGAAGCTGTTCTATCCGGCATCTTGCAAACATTGGTTAGTAAGAGTTTTATGTTCTTTTAAAACCCCACAATAGCTGTTTTCAAACCATTTTTTTAAACCAAATTTACTATACTTTATTTCCATTCTATTTTTAAAATATCAAAATCTTAAAATGTGGGTTTTAGATAAGAGAGCCAACGGCGTTCGCAATAGCGGAAGATCGCAACTAATGCAAAAGTCAAAATAAGATAGACGATTGCGGCAATTAAGAATGGGATAAAAGGTGAATAGGTAATGCTATAAACCTTACGAGCCCAACCAAGAATATCCACTAGAGTGAGGACTGATGCCTGCGCGGTGCCATGGAGCATAAAGATCACCTCATTGCTATAAGCCGGTAATGCGCGTCTAAAACCTGAAGGGAAAATAATACGTCTAAAGAGCGTGAATTTATTCATCCCAAAGGCAATGCCTGCTTCAATTTCCCCTTTAGGCGTATGTTTAAGCGCCCCTTTAAAAATCTCAATAGTATAAGCGCAAGTATTGAGAGTAAATGCAATTAAGGCGCATTTGTAAGCATCTGTTAAGATATTGTCCCATAACCAACCACTATTGCGCACAGCTTCAAATTGTCCGAGCCCAAAGTAGATAAGGTAAATTTGCACCAAAAGCGGTGTTCCCCGAAAGAAGTAACTAAATGCTTCAATGGGTAAGCGAATCATTTTATTCTTAGACAGTGAAAAGATTGATAAGGGAATGGCAAAAAGCAAACCAATAACAGAGGCAATTACGGTAAGTTTTATTGTTAGCCAAATAGCCGGCAGAAGATCCGGTAATTCTGCAATAATATCTTCCATCATAGCGATGATACCTCATTTGTAAAACCGGTACTGTAGTGTCTCTCTAGAAACTTAATGAGCAGAATCGAAAGGGTCGTCAGGACTAAGAAGCCAACCGCCGTTACCATATAGAAATCAAATGTCATGCGTGTTGCTTTACCTGCATTATTAGCGATAAAGACAAGATCATGTAATCCGATTAATGAGACTAGTGCTGTTGTTTTGAGCATCACTAGCCAGTTATTACTCAAACCCGGAAGGGCAAAACGCATTGCTTGCGGGAAGATTACTCGGCGATAAAAATGGGTTTTTGACATTCCTAAAGCAATACAAGACTCAAATTGCCCTTTCGGAACGGCCATTAAGGCACCGCGGAATGTTTCTGAAATAAAGGCGCCAAAGATCAAACCGATTGTGATAATGCCTGAGACAAAAGGATTAAGGAAAATAGGGCTTAATCCCATTAAGTCCGTTAACTCATTAAGAAGTGTCTGTAACCCAAAGAAGAGCAGAAATATCAGAACGATATCCGGAATACCGCGAATAATAGTCGTATAGGCCTTTGAGATAAAGCGTAATGATCGAAGTGGGCTAAAGGATAGTAGGGCGGAGCCTAATCCTAAGGCTACTGCGATAATAAACGACAATATCCCTAAGGTAATAGTGATGAAAAACCCCTCAAGGAGTGAGGGGCCGTATTGAATTATCTCACTCAAAGTTATTCTCCGAAACTATCTTTTAACTCAACGACTCGGTTAAAGATAAGCCCTTCATATTTTGAATCACGGGCATAGTAACCAATACGTTCAAACTGATAAGCTTCTTCAACCGGCGCATCAACGAGGGATGGCTCCCCCTTACCGTGGATGACTTCTAAGGAGTCATGATTGATATAGTCGGTGAGTTCACCTGGCATCGCATTAGGATTTTTCTCGGTAAAGAGTACGTCATAGTTATGAATTGTGATATCCACCGCATCTTTTGCAGAAACCCATTGGATAACGCCTCGTGCTTTAGCCCCTTCGACATTTTTGCCCAATGATCCAGGGACAATCTCGGCAATGATCTCGATAATATTATCCGCTTCATCCTTGACGATATCGGTGGCTTTGATGATATAAGCACCTCTGAGACGAACAAAATCGCCTAAGACTAAACGTTTATATTTTTTATTAGCACTCTCTTGGAAGTCCGCACGATCAATATAGAGCGCATTACTGAAGTTAATTTGACGTGTACCACGGGTTTCATCTTGTGGATGATTGGCAATATCTAAAAGCTGATCCGCTTCAAGATTTGTTAACGTCACTTTCAGTGGATCAAGCACAGCCATTCTACGATTCGCTTTCTCGTTCAGTACATCCCTCATAGCTTGGCTAAATTGTTGTAGCTCAATGAGGTTTTCTGATTTGGTCACACCTATACGATCACAGAATAGACGGATCGCTTCCGGAGGGCAGCCACGACGACGGAGACCGGCGATTGTGGGCATGCGAGGATCATCCCAGCCATCTACAACTTTTGAGGTCACGAGAAGCGTTAATAGGCGCTTAGACATGACATTATATTCAATATTAAGGCGTGAAAACTCATATTGATGGGGGGTATGTTGCATCTCTGCATGTTCAACGCACCAATCATAAAGGGGGCGATGATCTGCAAATTCAAGAGAGCAGAGAGAATGAGTAATTCCTTCGATCGCATCTCCAATAGAGTGTGCTAAATCATACATAGGATAGATGCACCACTGATTGCCTGTTTGATGATGTGCCTCATGACGGATACGATAGAGCGCAGGATCACGTAAATTAATATTAGGAGAAGCCATATCAATTTTAGCACGGAGAATTTTTTCTCCATCTTTAAATTCCCCTTGACGCATTCTCTCAAAAAGATCGAGATTCTCCTCAATAGAGCGATTACGATAAGGTGATTCGATTCCGGGTTCAGTTAATGTACCGCGCATCTCACGGATCTCTTCGGCGCTACTATCATCAACATAGGCAAGGCCTTTTTTGATTAACTTAATAGCAATTTCGTAGTATTGCTCAAAGTAATCTGAAGCATAATGCAGAGAATCCCATTTGAATCCGAGCCATTCAACATCTTTCTTGATTCCATCCACATATTCAACTTCTTCTTTTGTGGGATTCGTATCATCAAAACGAAGATTGCAGCGGCCACCATAATCTTGGGCGATACCGAAGTTTAGACAGATTGCCTTTGCATGTCCGATATGTAGATAGCCATTAGGTTCAGGCGGAAAACGAGTATGAATATCTGAGGGTTTCTCATATTTACCGCTTTCGAGATCTTGATCAATGATTTGGCGAATGAAGTTTGTACGTACAATATTATCAGACATAAACCGAACGACCTTTATCTTGTAATTATTTTAAATTTTAATAAGTGTGATTCAAATAGCTAGAATATTAGCACGTTTCCTAATATTTTTCGATTTTAAAATCATGTAGTCGGCAGTGAGCCATAAGGGAAGAAATAATAAAGAGACTATCTCTGAAAACGATTGGTAAAGACAGTCTCTTTGCATGGATAGGCATTTTCGTTAATATCGCTATTTTTGAAGCAACGATTACTTATTCTTGATGCTGTAATACTTCGGCAATGCGGTCGATATTGTGCTTGAAGAGATGTAAATAGGTATCTGCTTCAGGGGAATCCGTTAGCGCATCTGAGTAGAGCACACCGCCATCTTCAAGTGTGAGATCTTGCGCTAATGTTTTAATAAAGCGAGAGGGTGCGATATTTTCACTAAAGATAGCGCGGATATCTTCAGCTTTCACTAGTGTATAGAGCTCAGCCATCTTTTTCGCAGAGGGTTCAGCGAGCGGATTAAGGTTAGAAACGGCGATAAAATGCAGGTCATATTGCTTCGCTAAATAACCAAAACTATTGTGAAGCACCATTAAATGAGCCTTACGATTTGCTGGTAAAGTGTCATCAGCATATTGATTGAGCGCTTCTAATGCTGTTTTATAAGTTTGGAAGTTATTGGCAAAATAGGGAGCTTCTTCCGGAAGCGCAAGGCTCAACCCTTCACGAATATTATCCGTCATAATGACAACATTGAGTGGATTTTGCCAGATATGTGGATCAAAATCACCGTGGTCGTGGTCGTGGTCGTGGTCGTGGTCGTGGTCGTGGTCGTGGTCGTGGTCGTGGTCGTGGTCGTGGTCGTGGTCGTGGTCGTGGTCGTGGTCGTGGTCGTGGTCGTGGTCGTGGTCGTGGTCGTGGTCGTGGTCGTGGTCGTGGTCGTGGTCGTGGCCGTGGTCGTGGTCGTGGTTATGCTCCTGATGTTCTACAGTTGCATGTGTTTCTTTAGCTGTATGATGATCCTCGTGATCATGATCATGATCATGATCGTGATCGTGATCGTGATGAGCATCGGCTTCGCCTTCCCAAGAGAGCAGCGGAACATTGCGACTTGCATCGATGACAATTCCTTCATAATTATTAACTTCTAAAATACGATTAAGCCACCCATCAAAACCTGCACCATTGAGGACGATGACATCCGCTTGTTGAATCGTTAAGATATCTTTGGGGGTCGGTTCAAAACCATGTGCTTCTTGGTTGCGACCAATGATAGAGGTAATTTCCACCTCTTTTTGCCCAATATTGTGGGTCAAATCTTCTAGAATGGAGAAGCTAGTGACCACTCTTAGAGGGGCACTCAATGCAAGGGAAGAAGAGAGTAGCAGGGTGCTAGCAGTAGCAAGTAGTAGACGTTTCATAGGTTATCCTTTGGTAAATAGAGGTAAGTTTTTTATCTGATCAGTAAGTGATCAACTTTTATTATAAGTTATAAAAAACCCGTACAGTGACCGGCATTGATGTCGATTCATTATACGGGATTGTTTTGTCTGGCGCGCCCAAGAGGAATTGAACCTCTGACCTTTGGCTTCGGAGACCAACACTCTATCCAACTGAGCTATGGGCGCTTAAGAAGTTTGTCATTATACCATCAATATTTTTTCCGCAAAGCAAAATTTTAGCAAATCTGAGCTATTGCCGAACTTCTACTCGATATTTTGAATCTGCTCACGAATCTGCTCGATTAAGACTTTGAGATCGACACCAATTTGCGTGAGTGCCACATCTTGGGATTTAGAGCCTAGGGTATTCGCTTCTCGATTGAGCTCTTGCGTTAAGAAGTCAAGGCGACGACCAATAGGCTCTTTCCGTTTGAAAACACTCTTCATCTCGGCAATATGGGCTGTTAGACGATCAATCTCCTCATCAATATCGAGTTTTTGAATGATATAGACGAGTTCTTGCTCAAGGCGTTGAGGGTCATGCTCAATATTGAGATTTTCAAGGCGGGTACGAAGACGTTGCTCGATCTTCTCAACCGCAACGGGGCGTTGTGCTTTTGCTTTCTCCACCAAGGCTTCCATTTGCGCAAGGCGCTCTTCAATCATCTGCTGCAGGCGCGCGCCTTCCCGTTCACGATGAGCAATAAATGCAACTAAAGCCTGATCAAATGCGAAGAAGAGCGGTGTTTTAATCGATTCTGCATCAACGCTAGAGGCTTTCATCACGCCGGGAAGTTGCATGAGCTGTAATGCGGTCAGTTTGCTATCAGCACCGAGGAGCGCATTCGCTTCTGCATGAATTGCTAATAGAGATTGCGCAATTGCCGGATTGAAGTGGAGGTTGCTATGTTCAGCATCATCAAAGTCGATTCGAATTCCTACTTCTACTTTACCGCGTGAAATGGCGTTTTGTAATTTTTCCCGCAATTCTGGCTCTAATGCACGCAGAAGATCCGGCATTTTGAAGGTTGGATCAAGGTAGCGATGATTGACGCTACGAATTTCAAGACTTAATTGCCCGATCTCAGTGGGCGCAGTTTCACGGGCAAATCCCGTCATAGAACGTAACATAGTATCCTTTATGAATATTTTATAATGTGAAACGATTACGCATAATATTAAATCGCCCGATATTATAGCATCTCTCTAAAGGCTTATCGGGCAAAATAGCTCAAATCATCGGCGCATAACAGTAACGGTAAAGCAGTTGATAGGTCGCTTCTAGTGATTTTTGGTGTGTGCGTTCAAGGGCATGAGATGACTCAATGCCGGGGCCAATTAAGGCATGGCGTAGATCTAATCCTGCACGCATTGCGGCAGAGGCATCTGAACCATAAAAGGGATAAATATCCACTTGATAAGGGATTTCTGCTTCATCTGCTAATTGGATAAGTTGATTCGTCAATTGATAATGGTAAGGACCGGAAGAATCTTTTGCACAGATTGAGACCGAATACTCATCAGTTGTCTGTCCATCGCCTATCGCGCCCATATCAACAGCTAAATATTCAACCACCTCACTCGGCACTGAAGAATTGCCACCAAAGCCAATCTCTTCATTATTCGAAAAGTAGAAGTAGAGAGAGTAGGGCAATCGTGGCGCATCTTGTAGTTGTTTAATCAGTGCTAAAAGCAGGGCAACACTTGCTTTATCATCTAAATGCCGTGATTTAATAAAACCATTAGGCGTATAGTGAAACCGAGGATCAAAAGAGACAAAATCCCCGGGACCGATTCCTAACGCTTGAGTTTCAGCTTTTGTGTGACTTTCAACATCAAGGCGCACTTCAATATGTTGATCATCTCGAGGAATTTCACCTGATTTAGAATAGACATGCACCGAAGTTTCATGGAGTAAAATAGTGCCGGTAAATGTGTCACCTTTACGGGTATGAATAGTGCAATATTCTCCTTCCACTGAATTCCAATTAAAGCCACCAATTTTAGTGAGTTGTAATCGCCCATCTGCCTTAATCGATTTGACCATCGCTCCCAATGTATCGACGTGTGCAGTTAAGAGGCGCGCCTGTGTTCGATTTTCACCGGGAATATGAGCAATAATCGCCCCTTTATTCGTTTTCCGGATCTCAACTTTGAGTTCAGAGAGACGCTCGGTAATAGCCTTTAAAATCGATTCAGTAAAGCCCGAAGGTGAAGGAATCTTTACCATCGTTTCAAGTAAGGCTAAAACTTCAGCTGAAGGGAATTGTAGGGTTGTAGCTCTATTCACCATTATTGTAGCGATCCTTGATATGTGCTTGATCTATAAATATATCATTATTAAGCATTGTGATTAAGCGCGGTTATTAAGCGTGACGACTCTGCCAAACATTGATCAATGCTTCAATCAGATCTTTCCCTAAGAAAGTCCCTTTCTCAGCATCAATTTGACGAATACCCGTAGGGCTTGTCACATTGATTTCGGTAAGATAATTACCAATCACATCAAGTCCGACAAAGTAGAGTCCCCGTTTAACGAGTTCAGGGCCCAACGTTTGGCAAATTTTAAGATCATGTTCAGAGAGCGCTTGGACAACACCGGTTGCACCTGCCGCAAGATTGCCGCGAGTCTCATTTTTCGCCGGTACACGCGCTAGGAGATAAGGTGCAGGGATGCCATTAATCAGAATAATACGTTTATCACCTTTCGTAATCTCAGGAATATAACGTTGTACCATCACCGATGTCTGCCCATGTTCTGTCATGGTTTCAAGAATGACATTGAGGTTTGGATCATCTGCTTTCACTCGGAAAATTGAGCTACCCCCCATGCCATCTAGTGGTTTAACAATGGTATCTTGATATTCCGCAATAAAGGCTTTGATATGATGACTTTGACTGCTGACTAATGTTGTCGGGCAGAGTTCAGGGAACCATGTAGTAAACATCTTTTCATTGCAATCTCGAAGTGAGCGGGGATTGTTACATACTAATGAGCCTTGCTTTTCTATGAGTTCAAGTAGGTAAGTGGTATGGATATAGTGCATGTTGAAAGGTGGATCTTTACGTTGTAGCACAATATCATTCGGACCAAAGGTGAAGTTCTCCGGCGCTTCCACATCATACCAATCCTGCTCAGATGCGAGTTTGTTCTCGCCGGCAAGTTTTAGATGAACTCGCTTCGCTGTTGTGTGAACCGTACCTTCTTTGAGGTAGATTTGTGGTTGTTCGGTGTAATAGATCGGTAAGCCTAAGCTGTGTGCGCCCATCATCATGCCAATAGTGGTATCTTTTTTAGCAGGTAATGTATGGATTGGATCGGTAATAAAAATAATGCGTAGGTTCGATATATTCTTGGTTGTCATAGTGATTCCTTTAGTTTTAGCATGGATATTAGCAGTAAGTTGATAATCGAAGTCTTGCAATTGGCTTAAAAAGGGGAACGCAAGCGATCCACTGACCAATCGCCAATGGAGCTATGAATCGAGGCGATAACCGCTAATGCCGCTGTTTCTGTGCGTAAAATTCGTTCCCCTAAAGTGACATTTTTTGCTCCATGCCGATCAAGTAGCTCAATTTCACGTTCACTTAACCCGCCTTCTGGGCCAATAATAATGGTCAGTGTTCGATCGGATTTTTCATGATCTTCCGAGAAAAATTCTGGATCCTCTGCCACTACATCATGTAGAAATTGCCCCAGTGAAGAGAGGGCTGTGGGTGCTAACGTCAGGACTAAATTATGTTCACTCGGATGGATATTCGCAAGCCAGCCATCTAATGATACAGGCGGATTAAGTTTAGGCGGGATATTTAATCCACATTGTTCGCAAGCAGCAGTAATGATATGTCGCCATCGCTCTATACGCTTATCTACTTGATCAGCCTTCAAGTGAATCACACTTCGTTCTGTAGTGAGTGGTGTGATTTCACTTACGCCCAGTTCGGTGCTTTTTTGTAGGATAAAGTCCATCTTCTCGCCTTTAGCAAGCGATTGAAGCAGGTGGATTTTTACTGAACTTGAACGGTTTACCGGATTATATTTTTTAATTTTGACGGTGAGGTAACGTTTGGCGATTTCGGTAATAGTGCCGTGATATTCTCCACCTTTGCCATTAAAGAGCACAATCGGATCACCCTCGCGACTACGAAGAACGCGAGCAATATAGTTGTAATCATCATCTTTGAGGCTCAATTCTTCACCTATCGCAAGCGGGAGATTTAAAAAACGACGTATCATAGATCATCAATCCTTTATGAATATTACTAGATAAATTTTGCTCAATAAATATTGATAGAGTAAAGGCGTTTAATCTATTCGACTAAACGCCTTTTTTAGCCAAATATATTTTATGAGTGACTACTGATTGCGTTGGCGAGCAAGATCGGCAATCGATAAGCTATCATCTTCCTCATCATAATCACCGTCATCAAAGAGCGCTTCACGCTCATGCGCAGACTTAATATATTTTACGCCACGATCTTTAAGTTGCTGATTACGATATTGCAAATATGCTTCACGTTGGAAAACATATGGATCAAGTGCTGCTGATTGAGTGACAGAACCAACATCGAGGAGCTCACTACGCAGGTTGACAACACCCATCACAAGAACCCCAAGATCGACCCACTCATTAAAGGCGTAGGTATAAGGTGTTGCAAAAGCATCAGAAATTACACCGACGGTATCACGTGAAGTAGATGGTCCCATAAAGGGCACTACGAGATAGTTACTATTCGCCCAACCCATTTTTGCATAAGTCGTCCCCATATCATTCACACGCTTAGGTGGAAGGTTAAATAATTCTGTAACATCTACTAATCCTAGTAAACCAAAAGTGGAATTAAAGACGAAGCGGTGTAAGCTTTCAGCAGCCGCAGTCAATTCACCTTGTGTTAAATTCACGACGGTATTGCGAGTATCGCCAAGATTGCTAAGAGCATTCCCCACCCCTTTTCGCACAGGTTTAGGAATGACTTTGACATATCCTTCAGCAACAGGTTTTGTGATAGCTTTATCAAAAGCAGTATTAAAGCGATAAGTGGGGCGATTAAATCCTTCATAAGGATCGTAAGGGTTAGGAGGATTCCCCGCACAGGCACCAAGGAGGGATGCTGTGAAAAAGAGCGCTAAGTATTTTAAATATTTCATAAAGTGACTATTCTCAGTTGTAATAATAGATAGATTAATTAGGCAACTTCAATCTACTATTGTTGCATAAAAAGGCTTACTTTTGGTAGTGGATTCATTTCGATGGGTCACTATCTTCTATTTGTGGATGTTGATAATAATCATATCAATAGGTTGTATTGAAGCGATACCATTTTCTTAAGATTTAAGACCAATTCCTTTATTCAATAGGTAATAAGCCACACTAAAGAGGATTGCAAAGAAGCCCAATAGTAAAATAATTGCTGTCCAAATATTGATATCTGAAACCCCTAAAATACTATAACGGAAAGCACTCACCATATAGAGTACCGGGTTGAAGTAAGAGAGATTTTGCCAAAATGATGGCAGTAGTGATACTGAATAGAAGACCCCACCAAGATAGGTTAATGGCGTTAAAATAAAGGTCGGGATAATCGAAATATCATCAAAACTTCGTGCGAAAATAGCATTGATAAGGCCTGCTAGTGAGAAGACTAGAGAGGTTAAGAGGAATATTAAGATCATCAATAGAATATTGTCAATCGGCATATCAATAAAGAAGAGAGCGACAATCGTTACAATCCCCCCTACAGCAAGACCACGAGCAACGCCTCCCATCACATAGCCGGCAATAATGACAATATTCGGGACGGGTGCAACAAGCATCTCTTCGATATGATGAGAGTATTTGGCACTAAAAAATGAGGAGACGACATTGGAATAGCTATTACTGATGACGGTCATCATAATAAGGCCCGGGGCAATAAATTGTGCATAGGTCACGCCATCCATTGCGCCCACTCGATCCCCGATCACTTTTCCGAAGATTAAGAAGTAGAGAATAGTGGTAATAAGCGGGGGCAGTAATGTTTGTGGCCAGATACGAATAAATCGATAGATCTCTTTGGTTAAAATAGTGTAGAACGCGATCCAATAGGTGCGATTACTCATGTTGGTCTCCTTCTAATGTGCTGTGATTACTGCTTTTTTGTGTGATACGCAAGAAAAGCTCTTCTAGGCGATTAGACTTATTACGCATCGTATCAATTTTGATATTTTTAGTATTGAGCCCCATAAAGAGATCGTTAATTGTATAAGGTTTGGTGATCTCAACCTCTAAAGTCATAGGATCAATTACTTTTAAACGAATCCCCTCAATTTCGGGGAGTTCCTTAATCTCTTCGCTCAAATCTAGGATAAAGGATTCTGATTGTAACTCTCTAAGAAGTGAACTCATCGAGCTTCTTTGCACGATTTCACCGTGATTAATGATGGCAATGTTTTTACACATCTGCTCTGCTTCCTCAAGGTAATGCGTCGTGAGAATAATAGTCGTCCCTGATTGATTGACCTTTTGCATTAACTCCCATGTTTGTCGGCGAATTTCGATATCTACGCCGGCGGTGGGCTCATCAAGAATGAGTAGACGAGGCTTATGCACAAGCGCACGTGCAATCATTAAGCGCCGTTTCATTCCACCGGAGAGCTCTCTTGCCATGACTTTGGCTTTATCCGAGAGATCGAGTAGAGCTAATAATTCGGCTGTTCGCTTTTTCGCTTCTGATCGGGGGATCCCTAAGTATCCCGCTTGATTAATGACAATCTCTTCGACGGGCTCAAAAGGGTTGAAGTTAAATTCTTGCGGTACTAAGCCGATCATCGATTTGGCAAGATTTTTGTTTTTTTGCGCATCAACGCCAAAAATTTCCACATTTCCGGAAGAGGATTCTACCAAATCTGTGATAATTCCGATAGTCGTGGATTTCCCGGCACCATTGGGACCGAGTAGGGCAAAGAAGTCACCTTCTTTCACTTCAAGATCAATCCCTTTAAGCGCGATTTTTCCATTTTTGTACTGTTTTTTTAGATTGGTAATTTTAAGTGCTAATGGCGTTGTACTCATTATTATTCCTCTCGCTAAGTGATCATTGATCTTTGAGATCAATATTGAATCTCTATTATAAGATATTGAAGTAGATGATAGAAATGGCTAGTGCAATTTAAAATGGAAATCATTATTGCAAAATAAAAACGCTTTTACAGCAGAGCTTTCGCCGTAAAAGCGCTTATGAGTTATTCTATCTTTTCTCTATTTTAAATAACTTAATCGCGTGTGCGCTTTGGTGCTGAACGTTCGAAACGCTCCCCATTATTGTTTCCTCTGCGATCTTGGCTGCGATCATTATTACGGCGATCATTGTTACGATTATCACGATCACCAAAGCTACGGCGCTCACCATCTCTATTAAAGCTTCTGCCTTCAGAGCGATTGCGATCGTTACTACGATTATCACGATCACCGAAACTACGGCGTTCGCCATCTCTATTGAAGCTTCTGCCTTCAGGGCGATTGCGATCATTACTGCGGTCATTGCTACGATTATCGCGATCACCAAAGCTACGGCGTTCACCATCTCTATTGAAGCTTCTGCCTTCAGAACGATTACGGTCGTTGTTACGATCGTTACTACGATTATCGCTGTCACCGAAACTACGGCGTTCACCATCTCTATTGAAGCTTCTGCCTTCAGAGCGATTGCGGTCGTTGCTGCGGCGATCATTGTTACGATTATCGCGATCACCGAAACTGCGACGTTCACCATCTCTATTGAAGCTTCTACCTTCAGGGCGATTGCGATCATTACTGCGGTCATTGCTACGATTATCGCGATCACCAAAGCTACGGCGTTCACCATCTCTATTGAAGCTTCTGCCTTCAGATCGGTTGCGATCGTTGCTGCGGTCGTTGCTACGGCGATCATTGTTACGATTATCGCGATCACCAAAGCTACGGCGTTCACCATCTCTATTGAAGCTTCTGCCTTCAGATCGGTTGCGATCGTTGCTGCGACGATCACTGCTACGATGGTCACGACTCAATTCTGCACGGCGTTCTCTTTGGCTACCGCTCACTCGGCGAGCTTTAGAGCGTTGACGTTCGGTTTTCTCATCGAGGACGACACGTTGATGCTCAAGACCGACAGATTCCACTAATTCTTTGAGTGTTTCAGGATCGATATCGATAAATTGACCTTCTCTAAGGCCTTTTGGAAGCTCCACATTGCCATAACGAATACGGATGAGGCGTGATACCATCAAGCCTTGTGATTCCCAAAGACGGCGAACTTCGCGGTTTTTACCGCCTTTTACGGTAACATGGTACCAAAAGTTCGCACCTGTACCGCCAGACCAAAGGATCTCTTCAAATTTAGAAACACCATCTTCAAATTCGATACCATTACGCATATTATCAGCCATTTCATCGGTAAAATCGCCGATAACGCGAACTGCATATTCACGTTCAAGTTCATGAGAAGGGTGCATAAGTCGATGGGCAAGCTCACCATCGTTCGTCACAAGTAGTAAACCTTGGGTATTAATATCCAAGCGACCGACAGTAATCCAACGTCCTTGACTAATACGTGGCAGGCTATCGAAGATCGTTGGGCGACCTTCAGGATCGTGACGTGAAGTGATTTCACCTTCAGGCTTATAATAGATTAAAACTCGGCGTTCTTGTTGCTCATTGCTGATCTCGACTTTGCGACCATCAAGCGTGATATTCTCTGTACCATCCACTTGGCAGCCAAGGATTGCGGTTTCGCCATCTACTTTGATGCGACCTTCGCTAATCCAGTTTTCAACTTCTCGGCGCGAACCTAATCCCAGGTTTGCTAAAACTTTTTGTAAACGTTCTTTCATGATGTCCTTAAAATAGGAATTTTAAATAGAGCTTATTATAGCCGATTCTCTAGATGAATAGTAGAATCGGCGATAGAAAAGCTTTGTTAGTAGAAGAGAGCGCCTTGATAAAACGCTCTTTTCATAGAAATAATATCTTTCTCAATGATCTTTACTGAGTGAATTAAAAGAAAATTTTAAGAGAATTTGAAAGCAACTTTATCCATTGCGATTTCTTAAAAGTATCTTCGAGATCTTGAGCATAGGCTTTTCTTATTTTTTCGCCTTCAATTTACCTTCTTCGCCTTTGAGTAATCTTTTGATATTGGCTTTATGACGATAGATTAAGAAGAGATCCATAATGATCACCGCCCAAACCGTTGCGCCCGAAGCATCAAAAAGGTAGAGGAAAATAGGCGCAGAAATAGCGGCAATAAGTGCTGATAGTGAGGAGATTTTGCTAATCGCAAATACAACAAGCCAAACACCAAAAGCACAGAGTGCTACAAGCGGGCTTAATCCAAGAATTGCACCCAATGCTGTTGCCACCCCTTTCCCGCCTTTAAAGGCGAAGAAAACAGGGTAGAGATGCCCCAAAAATGCGGCAACGGCCACGAGAGAAATGGTGAGTGCCGATTCCCCAAGAAGCCGAACGATCAACACCGGAATCAATCCTTTTAATAGATCTCCAAGTAGCGTGAGTGCTGCCAGTTTTTTACCGCCGATACGCATCACATTCGTGGCACCAGGATTGCCAGAACCTTCGGTACGAGGATCAGGAAGCCCTGCTAAACGGCAGAGAATAATGGCAGAGGAGAGCGATCCGATTAGATAGCCAAGAATGATAAAGATAATGCCAAAAATTGAAATATCCATAATTGATCTCAAGGGTAAAATTATTGCTTAGTGTCGCGTTTATTTTCGATATAGTCAAAAAAACGTTGAACTCGTTCCTGTTTTAAAGTCTTGGTCATCGGCGGTAGACTCTCTAAGAAGCGTTTACCATAACGACTTTTTGAAAGTCTTGTATCAGCAATGACCAACACACCATAATCATTATGATCGCGAATTAGTCGACCAACGCCTTGTTTTAGGGCGATAATGGCTTTCGGTAGTTGATAGGTATTAAATGGATCATAACCTTGCTCTTTGATCAGTGCCATTTTAGCTTGTTCGATGGGGTCAGCCGGTGAAGCAAAGGGGAATTTCTCAATGATTACACAAGAGAGTGCATCGCCCTTCACATCAACGCCTTCCCAGAAGCTCATTGTGCCGAGTAAAATGCCATTCCCCGACTCTTTAAACTTCTCAATAAGTGCCATTTTCGGCAGATCCCCTTGTACAAAGAGCGGATAATCAACCCGTGATTGTAGTAACATTTTCGCTTCATTCAGTGCCCGATAGCTCGTAAAGAGAATAAAAGCGCGGCCTTTAGTGGTTTCTAAAATAGGGATAATCGTCTCGATCATCTCCGGTAAGAAACGAGGATCATTTGGAAGCGGTAGATGATCTGGATGGTAGAGGAGAGAAGTGCGCGGATAATCAAAAGGACTATCTAATTTGAGGCTCTTTTTGCTACTTAATCCTAATGGCCGGGCAAAATAGTTAAAATCATCTTTGACGGCTAATGTTGCAGATGTGAAAATCCAACTCGCTTGTAGAAGCCCGCTATTTTTGCGAAATTGTTCTGAAATATCGAGTGGTGTTGAGTGAAAAGTGATGGTATGGGTAAAGGTTTCAAGCCAATTAATGGCATTGACAGAATGTTCGGTTTTCTCGGCTAATAACAGGATTTTCCAAGTGCTGATGTACTCTTCTAATCTTTCTAATAATTTGGCAAAAGATTGCGCTCGGACTTTGAGTGGTTCACAGATATCGTGAAGATGCTTTAGGATATCGTACACTTCTTTGTAGAGATCGGTAATGGCGCTGTTTTCGGCAAAGTCCGCTAAGGCATAACGTTGATTATAGGCTGGGAGCGCTTTACGCAGCTCTACTAATGCTTTAAAGAGTGTATCAGCAGTCACATCGTGTTCACTAAAATCAGAGGCTTCAACGGCGACACTTTTATTTAGATCATCAACCCAATCATGAAGTTGTTTAGTAGAGAGATGGGTGCTAAAGAAGAGCCCTGCTGTTTCGGCTAATTGGTGCGCTTCATCGATAATGATGATCTCAGCTTCCGGCAGCAATTCCCCAAAGCCTTCTTGTTTGAGGGCTAAATCCGCGCAGAGAATATGATGATTAATCACAACGAGATCTGCGTCCATCGCTTTTTTCCGCGCTTTAAACACAAAACACTCTTCAAAATCGGGGCATTCGTTATGCAGACAATTTTCAGTCGTTGAGGTTACTTGTGACCATAAATCGGATTCTGTAATGCCGGAGAGTTGAGTAATATCGCCGATACTATCTTGTTGAGCAAAGCGTTCAATTCGGAAAAATTGTTCTACTTGCCGTTTATTTTCAAAACGACCTCGAGCTCGCAATGTTTTTGTGCGGTAGAGACAGAGATAATTGCTACGGCCTTTCAAAAGAGCCGTTGAGATAGGAAATTTAAGCGTTTTAATAAGTAGCGGAATATCTTTTTCAAAAAGCTGATCTTGAAGATGTTTAGTGCCCGTTGAAATAATCGTCTTCTGTTTAGAGAGTAGTGCAGGGACAAGATATGCAAAGGTCTTACCTGTTCCGGTGCCGGCTTCCACTATGAGGGTCTCTTTCTCATCGATCGCCTCGGCAATGGCAATGGCCATCAAGGTCTGCTCTTCTCGGGGCTGATAACCTTTGATTGCTCGGCTTAAAGGGCCATCTTCCGCGAAAAACTGCACTATATTCTCTCTATTCATGCCAATTATCTATATTATTTACTATTGAAATTTGAAATTTGAAATATGGGAAAGGATCTATGTGATCTGCCAATGGAATTAAATTGATAAATCTGTGTGCCATTATAGAACGATTTACCGCTTGATTCTAAACAACTCATTTTTATTTACAAAATGGTCTATTCAGAAAAGGTAGATAATGGAATAGGATTATGGGAAATCTCGCAATATAACGCTGCATATATCATCATTTAGGTGATTAGAATTCAGAATTCTGAGATATAGTAAATTTGGTTTAAGAAAAATGGTTTTTAAACAGCTATTGCGGGATTTAAAAAAACATAAAACTTGACTCACCAACAGTTGCAAGATGCCGGATAGAACGGCTACTTTATTCCTTACAATCGATGCGCCGACATTTCAATAAGCTTATTTTGAACCGATCTTACTATAGATTGAGTCAAAAGTGTATGGAGCATATAGCGCTAGATAAGAGCGGCTTAACCTCGATCAAACAGAAAGTTTTTAGAGGTGGGATCTATCAATATAGAGGAAATGGGTAAAAAGATAAAATTTATACTGTATTATTTTCACGCATCAACTGAGAGTGTCGATTTTATCGAGCGCAAGAGCAATATAAAAACGCTATCCCAACACTTATCCACAACTTCTGTGGAAAGGTGGGGATAGCGCTTTAAGGTTTGCTTTTATCAGCAATCAATTGATATAGCGCTATTTTGTCTCTATAGCGTCGTCTGTTTTTTGTGCAACATCACCGCCGACAATAATAGTGACCATCTCATCGGGGTTGACATGCGCTTTAAAAGCCGCTTGTATCTCTTCCGGTGTGATTGCCGCTACTTTTTCTGGCAAAGTCTCGTAATAATCTAGCGGTAAGCCATACGTTGCTAAGTTCAAGATAGAGTTTGCCTGTTTTGCATTACTATCTAGATCAAGCACCAATGAACCTACGAAATTATTCTTCGCGCGTTGTAGCGCATCGGCTTCAGGGCCATTGGCAATAAAATCACGAATAACCGCTTTTGTCTTATCAATCGCCTCATCTACGCTCTCATTTTTAGTGGAGAAACGAATAGAGTAAGGGCCAGCAATTGAAAGTGGCATAAAGCTACTATAGATGCCGTAAGTTAAGCCATCTTTCTCTCGAATAGTCGTCATTAACATTGAAGTTAAACCGCTGCCACCTAAAAGATGGTTGCCGACAATAAGCGGAAGATAATCAGGATCAAAACGATCAATTCCCGCTTGTCCTAAAATTACTTGTGTCTGAGGACTATCGAAATAGCGTTCAACACGGGTGGGCGCTACTTTTTTATTTTTTTCTGCAAGTGCAGTGTGCGCTTCACCTTTCCCAAGAAGTTGACTAACTTGTGCTGCAATATTTTTCGCTTCATCTTGGGAAATATCGCCAACAAAAACAATTTTTGCCTGATTCGCATGATAGAACTGATCTCTAAATTGTTTCAGATCTTCTACTTTTAGCTTTTTCAAAGAGGCTTGAAGCATCTCTGAGGTCACTCCGAGATAACCATTAGGGTAGAGGGTTTGATAGTAGAGCTCTGAAGCAATAGATGCCGGATCATCGAGTAAGGCTTTCTCACCATCAATGGCTTGCGTAATTTCACGCTCAAAGATCGCTTCATCAAATTGTGGATGTGCTAATACATCATAAAAGAGCGTTAAGGACGGCTGAAGATGTATCTCATCAGCTAAAGAACGTAAACTAAAGCGTGTTTGTTGTAAGTTGCTACTGACACCAATGCTGCTCTGTAGTTGATCGAGCTGAATTAAAAAGGCTTCTTCATCGAGATCCCCGCTGCCTTTTGTCATCATATTTGCGGTCATAGAGGCAAGACCATATTGCTCACCATCGCGAAAGCTACCCGCATCGACCGCAACAATCAGATCAACAATAGGAATTTCGGGTGCATAACGATAATAAACATCGGCACCTTCCGCTGTTTTCCAAGTCTCCACCGTACGAGTTTTTGTTTCGCTTGGACTTTTGACAGGTGCGGTATTAGCATGTGCTATCCCTAGTAATAACGCAGTGGTTGTCATCAATGTGACGGCGATTTTCTTAAGATTAAGGCGTTTTGATTGGGCGTATTCGGTGAGTGGGAATAATTTATTCATGATCCGCTCCTTTTGTGTCTAGTATGACTTCTGTATTCAATTTTTTCGCATTAGATTTTTCTGTATTAGATGCCTCTACATTAGATAAATCTGATTTAGAAGTCGCTGTTTCTTTTCTGATTTTGCTCTGATTACTATCGCGCTCATCGCTGCTCTTATCGCTAGACTCAGTCGGAGATATAGCAGATTCTGTTGCGGTAAATTCAATCAATGCAGGCTCATTATTGCCCTCTAATAGCGGGGCTTCTTCGGTGGTCACCGCTTCGCCTTCGATGAGTAGCGTGTTATCGATAGCCTCATCATTATGGGGGTTATTACCATCGGCTCTATTGCTAGGATGCAGTGTGGCAACGGTTGCAAGGTCATCTTGGAAATATTTTTGTGCAACGGCTTGAATCATTTCCGGCGTCACTTGTTTTAAGAGTTCCACTCTTTTCTCGGCATTTTGCCAACCTTCACCTGTTGTTTCAGCTTGACCGAGTAACATCGCTTGCGCGTAGACGGAATCTTGTGCGTAGATATTACTCGCTTCATAAAGGCCGATAATACGATCAACTTCTGCTTGAGTGACAGGTTCAGTTTGTAGCTTGTGCAGTTCTTGCTTAAATGCGTTCTCTAATGTTTCAAGGGAAACGCCTTCTGCCGGGACACCGATGAAAGTAAAGGGCGTTGTATAACGAGCCCCATAATTATAGTAATTACCTGCTTGTAGTGCGATTTGTTGATCACGCACTAACGCTTTTTCAAGACGGGAAGAACGAGTACCATCGAGGGTTAATGAGGTGAGCAGTAACGTCGCCGCTTCCATCTCATCCTCTGTTTCATTGATACTTGGTGTTTTATAACCCATAAAGAGCACAGGAAGATTCGCCGGCAAGGCAAGGTCAATCCGTTTTTCACCTGTTTGTGCAACTTCAAAATTCGCAGGTCGGACAATATTATTGCTGCTTGGGATTTGACCAAAATATTGATTCACCATCTCGATGGTTTTGTTCGGATCAACATCGCCGACAATGACAACGGTGGCATTATTGGGAGCATAAAATTGTTGATACCAATTTTGTAAGTCTTCGAGCGACCAACCTTCAATCTCGGGCATCCAGCCAATCACCGGATTACGGTAAGCGCTTGTAGTAAACATTGTGGCGTTAAATGCTTCATAGAGTTTCGCTTGTGGATTACTATCAGTTCGTTGTCGGCGTTCCTCAGCGACAACAAGACGTTCCGGTGTAAAATCTTCAGCGCGTAACTCAAGATTCTCCATTCTATCGGCTTCTAGTTTGAGTGCTGTCTCTAATTCCCAAGCCGGTAAACTCTCAAAATAAGCGGTATAGTCGGTGGAAGTAAAAGCATTATCTCGACCGCCGAGGTTCGCGACAATGGTAGAGTGTTCATTCGGACCTAAAGTATCGGTGCCTTTAAACATCATATGTTCAAGCATATGGGAGATACCGCCTAAGCCGCGTGGTTCATCTACTGAACCGACTTTATACCAGATCATCGTGGTCACAACAGGCGATCGGTGATCTTCCCGTACCAATACTTTGAGTCCATTATCTAAAACAGTTTCGTGGGTTTGATCGACGGTTGCAATCTCAGGATATTGCTGCGCAAGTGCCGCAGTTGAAAGTGTTAAAGAGGCTAACAGCATTGCTGATAGTTTCTTCAATGAGTGAGATTTGATCATAATTCTCCTCCTAGATCAGAATAAGGGGTGTACAAAGCCGATATTATGGGGATGTTAGGCATCCACAGTGAGCGTTGTACCGGTAATAAAAGGTTCGGAAGGATCATTCAATTTCCATACTAAATCGATCACTTTACGGAGCTCCTTCGCATCAGGCGCACCCTCAGGCATCACGCTCATGCGAAGTGATGAATTGATACAAATGGGATCAATAGCATTAAAAGCAATTTTGCCGGTAGATTCGTTCTCAAGGGCAAAAAGCTTCATCAACGTGTGTAATCCTGCTTTTGCAACCGCATAACTTCCCCAGTAAGCTTTATCACCAGAAGCGACTTCCGCATGATCGAAGAAGATTACAGATGCACGTTCTGATTGATCGAGTAGCGGTAACATTGCATGAGTCAAAAAGTAGGGTGCATGAAGTCCAATTTGTAGACTATGGTGCCACTTTTCAGGGGAGTTATGAGCAAGCGGCGTGAGATAACCTAGATTAATGGCGCTATGGATAATTCCATCTAATTTGCCAAATTCTAGAGCAATATTTTGTGCAAGATTGTAGTAATCAAGATCGGTCACTTTGAGAAAGTCCATCTCAATAATTGCCGGCGTTGCGCCACCACGATTGACGATAATATCGTAAATAGGATTTAGCTTAGCTTCTTTGCGGCCCATTAAAATGATGGTTGCACCTTGCTCTGCAAGACGTAGGGCAGACTCTTTGCCAATAGCACCTGAAGCACCGGTAACTAAAATAACGCGACCCGTTAATGGTTTGCTCATACTTTAAAAATCCTCATGATTAAACTAAATGTGACAGATATCGTAAATCGTATAAAGTCACTATGATATCAAATTACATCGCGCTACTTTTAAAACTCTTCAGTATGACTTCGATGTTGTATCAATTATTTCTAATTTAGAGTAATGGGGATGATATACGGATCTATCAAGTGTATGATTAGATTCTTTGTAGGCTGAAGAGACTTTTTAGTAGCAGTTTATGCGAATCTGTCGTAACGCTATGAGGTGTTCATTAATCAATGACCATAAAAAAGGCTGCCGACGGCAACCTCTTGTATGAATACTCTATATTGATACTCTATATCGATATAGTTATTATCATTAATAATGAAAATAAGAATAATTATCGTTTTTTGGCATAGAGAAGATAATTCATGCTGACATCATCAGTCAGTGCTGCTACCCGATTAAAAGGATTATAGCTCATCCCTTGAATTTTCTTCACTTCAAGACCGGCCGCATCACACATCTCATAGAGCTCGAGAGGCGTAATAAATTTATTATAATCGTGTGTTCCTTTGGGGACGATTCGTAATACATTTTCGGCTGCAAATACGGCTAAACTTTTAGCCTTAAAGGTTCGATTAATGGTTGAGAAGAAGATCGCACCACCGGGTTTTAGCATTTGACTGGCAGCATTGATAATAGAATGGGGTGAGGGGACATGCTCAAGCATCTCAAGACAGGTAATAACGTCAAAAGCCTCCCTATGCGACTCTGCAAACTCTTCGGCAGTCACTACTTGATAGTCAATTTGAAGAGCTGTTTGGACTGCATGTGCTTTTGCAATCGCAATGGCATTGGGCGCCATATCAATTGCTGTAACATAAGCATGACGCTGGGCTAACCCTTCGGCAATAATGCCGCCACCGCAACCAATATCGAGCGCTTTCTGATTATGCAAATCCACATAAGTACTGATAAATTCAAAGCGAGTAGGATTGATATCATGTAGGGTTTTAAGCGGTCCATCCGTGTTCCACCAATCTTGATCGTTGAATTTTTCGATCTCATCCTGTGCGACATTTTGCATAGTTGATTCTCCTGTCACGCTATATCCGTGAACTATATTCGTGAAGATATAATTGTAAATGGGCATTGGTAAATGATGATGCGACTGACATATCACATCCTAATCCCCCTTTAATGCCCCTTTATTTCGTTTTATTGAAAGTGCTCTATTATGGCCGTATGAACGCTATCTGTATAGTGTTAGAGTACAGATTTTAAAGCTTCAGATCTGAGTGTATCAGAATTTTGTTCAATTGAGGCTTTAGCCGGTGCAATCACTGAGGTATTGATACTTTCAAGGAAGTTCTCAGGGATAAAGCTGGCAAGTGTATTCGCCCAAGATGAGGCAATCGGGCTTAATTTCGCTTGTGTCCAATATTCATTATCTTTGAGCGGTGATTCGATAATAAAGAGCGAAATAATCGCAACAATAAACATGCCACGAAGTAGGCCAAAGAAAGCGCCAAGTAGGCGGTCAGGCCAAGAGATATTGAATTTACGCAGTAAGAATGTGATGAGCAAGTTCAATAACCCTAAAATGATCAATAAACCAATGAAGGTAATAGCAAAACTGATGAGCGCGCCGAAGATTGAATCCTCCCCGCTTAGCATGCTCATGCTATTTCCAAAGAGTTTAGGGAGCAACTCACCGACAGATTCATAATATTTAACAGCGCCGACAAAGGCTAAAATCCAGACAATAAGTGAAAGTGCCTCAGAGATAAAGCCTCTGAAAAAGGCAACGATGACAGAGATAGTAATAATAGCTATGATGATAGCATCAATAATTGTTGAAATATCCACGATGAAAAGCTCCTAAGCGGTTTTATTATTAATTTAAATACTACGGGTTATGAATGACTCTTGGTTCTATATCTTTGCTTTTCGTTCTAGTTTTGATCTGCTCAGCTTCGTTTTTGGTGGCATAAGGGCCGATTTGAACCCTATTGATATTGTTTATTTTTTGAATGCGGACATTGTAACCTAGCTGTTTATATTGGTTATATACTTTTTGAGCGTTTTCTACTTTTCCAAATGCCCCAAGTTGTACATACCAAGTTCCTTGAGTCGTCACATTGGCTTTTTTTATGGATTGTTGATTTGTTTTGGCTACAGGTGGCTTTGCTACTTGATTAGCTTGACTACTTGCGATGAGCTCAAGTTTAGGAGGTGTTATTACAGGCTTTTGCGCTGATGTCGTTTGCTTATTATTAGTTTGGTTTGCCGGTTGCTTAGGAGACTGGAATGACGTTGGATTCTGTCCTTGCGCAATAGGTCGATTCGTAGAGGGTGCTGGAGGTGTATTATTACTTGTTGCAGATTGCTCTACTTGCTGCCATAAAGCCTCATCGATTACCTCGATGGAAGGGGGAGGTACCGGTGAAGTATTTGCATTGGGAGTATTTGTTTGTGGTATTGTCACTCCTGGTGTTA
Organism: Ignatzschineria larvae DSM 13226; assembly: GCF_038500265.1. Taxonomy (NCBI): domain Bacteria; kingdom Pseudomonadati; phylum Pseudomonadota; class Gammaproteobacteria; order Cardiobacteriales; family Ignatzschineriaceae; genus Ignatzschineria; species Ignatzschineria larvae. Next base: position 640,788 of record NZ_CP150637.1, read on the forward strand.
TTCCTCCAGGTGTTGTTACAGAAGGAATTATAGCAGTATCCCTGCCATTAGGAGTACTTTCAAGAATAATAATGGGAGGCTGTGCACCTTCCGGTCGGAATGAATTATCTGGGGTTGAGATATTAGGCCGTTGGTTTGTTTGAACCGTATTAGGGAGTTTATCTGAAGGTTGTAGTAACAAAATAGCAATGAGTGCAATGAGTGCTAATAAGACCAGTGCGCCGATTACACGTTGAATAATAGAGTTTGTTGTATTGTTAGACATAGTTATTCTCTTGGAGCCAAGTAAGACTCTCCGCAATCATATGGAAAGAACCAAATAATAGGATAATATCATAATCTTCACAATGACTTAAAGCAAAAATACAGCCTTTAGGAATTGAAGATGTTTGGTGTGGTTTTTGGGGTAATAGGGGGGTTATTTTCTTAGCAAGTTGCGCTGCTGATTGCCCGCGATCTCCCTCGAGTGAAACGGTAATCCATTCATCGATTACAGAAGTAAGATGAGAGACTAATCCTGCGGCATCTTTATCTTGTAGCATGCCAAGAAGCGCAACGATTTTAATCGATTGGTTGGGTGATGCTTGATTGCTCTTCTGTTTAATTGATTCTAATAGTTCACGTAAAGCCATTGCACCTTGTGGATTATGGGTGACATCAAGAAAAACCCGAGGGGAATTTTGCCGGGTAAGCGCTTGGAATCGTCCCTCTAGTTTTACAGATTGCAAACCCGCCTGAATAGTGGCTTGGTCGAAAGGTTTAACGCTAAATGCTGGGTTTTGGATTAACTGAGAGAGGTAGAGCGCTGAAATCGCAGCCGCCGCATTTTGATATTGATGTAACCCTTGTAATTTCGGTGCTGATAATTGGATGACCGAGTTTTCCTGCCACTGATACTCAAATTGCTCATTGTCTAATATACGGTAATGATAATCTTTGCCGTTGATGTAGAGCGTTGCTTGCTCTTGCTGCACTTTATCGATGATTGCACTATCAGGCATTGTTTCCGCAGTGACAACGAAAGCATTAGGCTTAATAACCCCCGCCTTTTCGCCGGCAATTTCGTGGAGAGTATTGCCTAATTGGGCTGTATGATCAAGTCCAATAGGGGTAATGACGGCAATATCCGCATCTACAATATTAGTAGAATCTAATCGTCCACCTAACCCCACTTCAAGAACGGCAACATCGACTTTTGCTTCTTTAAAGATGATAAAGGCTGCTAATGTTGCAAATTCAAAATAGGTTAGAGTAATCTCGCCTCTTGCCGCTTCAATCTGTTCAAAAGCCTTGATTAATTCAGAATCTTCTACTTCTTCAAGATTGAGGCGAATACGTTCATTAAAACGATGGATATGGGGGGATGTGAATAGTCCGACTTCATAGCCTGCTGCGCGATAGAGGTTGGCAATGGTGGTAGACGTTGATCCTTTACCATTTGTGCCGGCAACGGTAATAATTAAAGGGGCAATAGGGGCAAGATTTAACCGCGCATATACTGTTTGAATACGCGCAAGTTTGAAGTCCATCGAAAGTGGATGAACCGCTTCTAAATAAGTTAACCAAGATTGCAGGGAGTTTGTTGGCGCCATGATGATCTCGTGTAGGGTAGATAGGGATAAGATAAAACAGCGTTAATTATAGAACTTATCTAATCAAGAAAAAAGCTATCTTCTATTTCGGTTGCCTCCTATTGAGAGGATCGAAGAAGATAGCTTGTGTTTGTATCTTTTTTGAATTAAATATTGCCTAATAAATCAAATAGTTGTTGGGGATTGAGATTTTTGATTAAAAGATTTTGATCAAAATGATTTCAACTCAAACTACTTATAACCCAAAATGATCAACTGTTGATTAATTGACCTCATCTAAAGGTTGCCCTTGATGAGTCAATTTTGCCAAGATGCTGGCAATCTCATTGCGCAATTGTCGGCGGTCAATGATCATATCAATCGCCCCTTTTTCAAGTAAAAACTCAGAACGTTGGAAACCTTCTGGTAATTTTTCTCGAACCGTTTGCTCAATGACGCGAGGGCCTGCAAAACCGATCAGCGCTTGAGGTTCTGCAATATTAAGATCGCCTAACATGGCTAAACTTGCTGATACACCACCAAAGGTAGGATCAGTCAAAACAGAGATAAAAGGAATATGCTTCTCATTGAGGCGAGCAATTCCCGCAGAGGTTTTGGCCATCTGCATGAGTGATGTTAATCCTTCTTGCATTCGAGCGCCGCCACTGGTCATAAAGGTGACTAAAGGTGCGTTGTTTTCAAGGCTATAATTGACGGCACGAATAAAACGCTCACCGACTACTGACCCCATCGAACCGCCCATGAAGTTGAAGTTAAATGCCGCAACAGAGATCGGCATACCTTTAAGCGTACCATGCATTGCAATTAAGGCTTCTGTTTCGCCGGTGGATTTTTGTGCATCAGCTAAACGATCACGATAGCGCTTACTATCTTTAAAGTTCAAGAAGTCGACAGATTCAATCTCAGTCCCTAGTTCCGTTGCTGAGTTTTCATCTAAAAATGCGAGCAAACGCGTACGTGGATCAATTCGCATATGCGCATCACATTTTGGACAAACTTGTAAGTTTGCGCTCAGTTCTTGTTGATAGAGAACGGCGTCACAAGAACGACATTTCGCCCATACGCCTTCGGGAACCGTACTTCCTTTTTTCTGGGTACGAATCATGGGAATTATGCGTTCAAACCAGTTCATTCAGTAACCATCCTTTTCTATTATTCATTAATGAATTTGTACCAATTATATATGAATTTGTTTGTGAAATAACACGAGGTAATTTCAAATTGACTTTTGATTTTCTCACAAATAGGCAAAATAGCCAACGAGGATTTTTATTCGATAGATGAGAAGATCTTAAATTAAAAGTGTTAGCCTGATTGCAGTGATCTATTTTAACGTTCTTTTATTTGATCTTCAGTGAACGTTTATTAGAAATATGCAAAAGTTTTTCTTTTTCTAAAAGAATACTATGTAGCATAAGTCGCCGAGAAAATCATAATTAATTATGCTAAATGATCTATTTAGCATAACAGTATCATTGAGTATTCAAGAGGCGTTTTGATCGATTCTCACAATCAATACTCGTCAAGGTTGACTTGATCCGTTATAATCAGTACAAATTTAGTTCTATTTCTAAGGTGGTAATATTTATCATGAGTTTTGATATTAAAGAGCTCTATCAAGAGATGATCTTAGATCATAATCGTCATCCACGTAATTGCCGAGTGATTGATCCTTGTACCCATCACGCAGAGGGCTATAATCCGCTTTGTGGTGATCAGATTGAAGTCTACGCAACCATTGAAGATGGCACCATTACGGATGTCTCTTTCCAAGGGGATGGTTGTGCGATTTCAACGGCATCAAGTTCGATGATGACCGAAGCGATTAAAGGGAAAACGGTAGAGGAAGCAGACCAGCTTTTCAACCTATTCCACGATGCCGTGATGCTTGATGGGGAAGATAGTGAAGGCCTCGGTAAATTACGGGTTTTAACCGGCGTTCGTGAATATCCTTCACGAGTAAAATGTGCCACATTAGCTTGGCATGCGCTGCATTCTGCGATTCATGAAAAAGATGAAGTCGCCAAAACAGAATAATATTGAATGGATTCAGGTTGTGATAATTTGAATCAAAAACAGAAGTGAAGGATAGTACGATGGATGTAAATCAAGATGAACCGAATTACCCTCAAATTCTCTTTGCAGAAGGGGTTAATCCTGCAGAAGCACCGAATGAGTTAATCGAAGCGATTATCGATGCACTTAAAAAGGTCTATGATCCTGAAATCCCAGTGGATATTTTTGAGTTAGGATTAATTTATGTGATTGAGTTTTTAGATCTGACTGAGAATAATATTCGAGTAAGAGTCGATATGACGCTCACAGCGCCGGGTTGTCCTGTTGCTGGTGAAATGCCGGGATGGGTTTCTAATGCAGTCTACTCAATTCCAGAAATTAAAGAGTGTATGGTTGACCTTGTTTGGGAGCCCTTCTGGACACCTCAACGAATGTCATTGCGCGCTAAATTAGAGCTTAATATGCTCTAAGTGAATTGCTGATATCACTTGATATTCAATTGATTTTCAATTAATTGTTCAATAACAGCAGTAAGGAAAGGGAAGTGAGTTTGCTTCCCTTTTATTGTGCTTTCAATTCTCTCTCAATTTACTTTATAGAATATCGGTTCAAAATAAGCTTATCGAAATGCCGGTGCATCGGTTGTAATCAGTAAGAAAGTCGTTCTTTCTTGCATCTTACAACTGTTGTGAATCAGGTTTTATGTTTTTTTAAAATCCCGCAATCGCTGTTTAAAAACCATTTTTCTTAAACTAAATTTACTATAAAGAAGATCAATTATAAGTAGAATCAATCGGCTTGGAATATCGCTTTTGTTCATAAAGTAGCCGAATAAAGATCAAAATTAAAATAAATGCCGGCGACAATAGAGATTTCTCCCCGGTATAAGCTGTCATAATGGTGCCGACTAAACCACCAAGCGCAAAGCCGATCACTACATAGAAAAAGACCATGCTTTTAAGCCAAGCCTGTAATCGTCCAAAGAGCGCAATCATGAGATAGTTAAACGCCGCTTGTACCACAGGTGTCATGGCCACATTACCATAGGTCATCCCTTTGACTTTATGAAACGCATTTCCCTGCATACCGGCAATGAACGAGATAATCAAGCAGATATGGGTAATAGAGAGGATCTCATTTAAAATGCCGGTTGCAATGATGGCAAGAATCATCGCTTCAGTGATTAAAATAGAGTAGGACCAAATCCGTTTATGTTCTAGCTCCTTATAAGCAATAAAGGCGGTTGTCATAGAACCCAGCCCAAAGGCAATCGTGACCGCAATAATTTTAGTTAGATGATCCCAATCAGTCATCGCGATACTATCTCCAAGCAGGATTAAATTGCCCGATTGCAGTGTGCTAAAAGCTTTAATCTTATGGTAAGTAAACCCATTAAGGCAGCCGGCAATAAGCGCTAAAAGAAACGCCATCGAAGGCGACTCAACAGCAGGAATTTGGGATGAATTGGTTTGAGACATGATGAATGAATTACTTTAGTTAAAGGAGAATTTAATATCTTATTGGCAATATATTAGATGATAATATTTATATCAGGTAATAAAAAATATTAAAGCGGTTTTGTCGGATTTAGTTATAGTCGTTTATCTGAGAATTTCGATACATGTTTGATTGCATGTACAATATATTGTACAATTAAGGGAGTAGTGGCGTAGCACTACATTTAGAGGAGAAAAAATATGCATGTATACACATATTCTGATGCACGTAATAATTTAAAATTAGTTTTAGATAAGGTCGTTGAAGATGCTGAGGTAGCATTCATTACTAGAAAAGATGGGGGTCATGCAGTAATTATGGGGCAAGATCATTATGATAGTTTAATGGAAACATTATATCTTCTATCTTCCCCTAATAATGCTAATCGTTTGAATGAATCTATTGCACAATTACGAGCAAGTCAAACTATTGAGCGTGAATTGATTGAAGATGAGAAATAGAAGCATAGAATGGACTAGTCATGCCTGGGATGAATATGTTTATTGGCAAACACAAGATAAAAAAATTCTTAAAAGAATTAATGTGTTGATTAAGGAGTGTCAAAGAACACCTTTTGAAGGTGTAGGAAAACCAGAGCCACTAAAAGCAAATCTTTCAGGATTTTGGAGTCGGCGAATAGATGAGAAGCATCGTCTAGTATATGAAGTAAGTGATGAAAAAATCTCAATTATTCAATGTAGATTTCATTATTGAACAGGTTGAATCTTAGTCCCAATTTTTAATTGTAAACTTATCGTTAAAAACAAGGGCACAGATAAAGGTGCAAACCGCCCATTATCCAACAAACAAAAAAATAGCGATCCTTGAGAGATCGCTATTTGCATTTGGTACCGAAGGAGAGACTCGAACTCTCACGCCTATTAAGCAGAGGATTTTGAATCCTCCGTGTCTACCATTCCACCACTCCGGCATTGTGTTTGCTACTTGTTGGTAGGGGAGTTATTCTACTGCTTAAGCTCCTACTCTGTCAATAGAAATTATTGCCTTAGAGTCGGATTTTAAGGGGATTCGATTGTAGCCTCATTGTCACTCAAGAAACGGTGTATTGCTTTGAGTACTAAATCCGTCTTTTGTGCGTGAACCCAATGACCCGCGCCGGCAATGACTGTTGCAGTAGCATCAGGGAGTTGGGCTTGGATTTCCGCTTGATACTCTTTGAGAACATAAGGGGAATCGCCACCAATAATAAAGAGTGCCGGGCCATGCCAGGTCGGTATTGTTCTCCAACCGGCAACTTCATCATAATCTCGATCTAAAATAGGGACATTAAAACGCCAAGCACCCTCTCGGAATGATTTTAAGAGAAATTGAATCACAAATTCTGCATCAATATAGTGACGCATAATTTCAGCAGCTTCTTTACGATCTGCGGCAGTAGAAGCAGTCACCGTTTTGAGAGCGGCTAAAATCTCATCGTGTCGGCGTTCTTCGTAGGCAACGGGCGCCACATCAATCATAATGAGTTCAGCAACTCTCTCGGGGGCAAATTGAGTGACTTTCATGACTGCTTTACCGCCCATTGAGTGACCGATGAGAATCACTTTTTCAATATCAAGAGCATCGAGTAGGGCGATAATATCTTGTGCCATCGCTTCATAAGTCATGGTGTCACTATGAAAAGAATCTCCATGATTGCGGGCATCAATTTGAATCACGCGATATTCCTCTAAACCGCGGGCAATCATACCGAGATTATTCATATCGCCAAAGAGACCATGCATTAGAAGAATCGGGATGGGATGTTTGGGTACCGTAGGTTCGGTAATTTTATAATTGAGTAGCGGTTGCATAATAGCTCCTACTGAAATGTAAAAAATAATTTGAATCGTAAGTTTAATCGTGATTTGAATCGTAAGATGAAGCAGTTATTCTTGCGATGATTGATATCTGCCTCTCGATTACCGCAATTTTTTCTGCCATTGATAGATCAGATCAAGCGCAGCTCTTGGCGTGAGATCATTAGGATCGAGTGCTTTAATTTCATTCTCGATCTCTGAAGGGGGAAGATCCATAAAAAGTGGTAATTCACTTTGAGGCGATGCTTGCGGTTTTTGACGCTGTTTGGTGATAATTTCTGACTGCGGTATCTCTGTCTGAATTGTGTTGTGAGATTGATTCACCGATACCTGAGAGAAACTCGCTTCAAGTTCCGAAAGTTTCTGCTTTGCAGATTCGATGACGGCTTTAGGGACGCCGGCAAGCGCTGCCACTTGTAATCCGTAGCTTTTTGAAGCTGCGCCGGGTTTTACTTCATGCATAAATATAATCTCATCTTGATACTCAACTGCATCGAGATGGAGGTTTTTGACTGTAGGATAGAGCTCTTCTAATTCAGTCATTTCAAAGTAATGAGTTGCAAAAATGGTCATCGCTTTGGCTTTTTCTGTCAGATAGACCGCAGCACTCCAAGCCAATGATAATCCATCAAGGGTTGAGGTTCCACGTCCGACTTCATCCATTAACACTAAGCTTTGATGCGTTGCATAGTTGAGGATTGTTGCAGTTTCAGTCATCTCGACCATAAAGGTGGATTGTTCAGAGTTGAGATCATCTTGTGCTCCAATTCGGGTAAAGATCCGGTCAATCGGACCTAATTTTGCTTCATCTGCCGGTACAAATGAGCCGATATGTGCCAATAACACAATCAGCGCTGTTTGTCGCATATAAGTGGATTTACCGCCCATATTAGGACCGGTCACAATAAGCATATTACGACTAGGCCCAATGGTTAAATCATTAGGAATAAAGGGACGAGAGAGCGACCGTTCTACGATGGGATGACGACCTTTGGTGATCTCAATACCAATGTGTGCTTGAAATTGTGGGCGGCACCAACGATAGCGATTTTTAAGACGGCCTAAAGTGATGAAGATATCAATATTGGCCAGCGCTTCACTGAGTAATCGTAACTCTGTTTGATGAGGTTCGATAATATCTAATAATTCATCCCATAACGCTTTCTCAAGGGCAAGGGCGCGCTCTTTTGCGGAGAGAATTTTATTTTCAAATTCTTTGAGCGCTGGGTAAATATAACGCTCAACATCTTTGAGTGTCTGCCGGCGAACATATTCGGTCGGGACTTTATCACTATGGAGTTTCGAAACCTCCACATAGTAGCCGTGAACCCGATTGTAACCTACTTTTAGAGTAGGGATATTGAGTCGCTCCCGTTCGGTCACTTCAAGGTTAAGCAGATATTGATCCCCTTTTGTACTGAGCTCGATGAGTTCATCAAGATCTTGGTGATATCCTTGTTTCAATACGCCACCATCACGAATTAACAGCGGCGGTTCATCGACAATAGCTGTTTCAAGTAAGGTGCAAAGCTCTGCTTGGGGTTTTAACCAATCAAGCCAAATAGGATCGATGGCAAGTAGGGTACTATTGTCTCGGATAATTGTTTCAATAATAGGTGTGTTTTGCAGGATTTTGCGCAGTTGTGTTAAGTCTCGAGGACGGGCTGTTTTAAGCACAATACGGGTTACGAGGCGCTCTAAATCCCCGATATTTTGTAAGGCTTCCCGAAGATTCGTGTGGTCACTCTCTAAGGCTTCAATTAGATCGAGTCGTTGATTGAGAAGTTTATGATCTCGAAGCGGACGATTAAGCCAGCGAGAGAGAAGGCGTGAGCCCATCGGTGTTTGACATTCATCTAATAGTGCCCTCACCGTATGGTTGGTTTCGCCATAAAGGGTGCGCTCAATCTCTAAATTCCGGCGCGTTGTCACATCGAGGATAATGGCATCATCGATGGATTCAAGGGTAATATGATCGATATAACTCACCGGGTCTTTCTGCGTCTCTTTAACATAAGTGAGAAGCGCACCGGCTGCTTGAATGCCGGGATTATCCGATTCTAAGGAGAATCCTTGTAAACTTTGCGTTTTAAAGTGCTCACAGAGTAGCGTATAGTTGCGCGTTTGATCGAAATGCCAATCAGGGTAAGCGGTAAAATGGCAAAGTGAGCGGATATTTCCCGGCAAGGTGCGTGATTCATTATAGATAATTTCCGAGGGTTTAATGCGCAGTAGCTCAGTGGCCATCGCTTCTTGATTGAGTGGCGGTAAGAGTGCAAATTGCGCGCTTGCAAGATTAATCCAAGCAATAAACCATTGCTTTTTATCATTGATTTCATGGCAGTAGAGCGCAGCGGTAATGCTTTCACTTTTAGCATCTAAGAGATAATCATCCGTTAATGTTCCCGGCGTTAAGATACGTACCACATCTCGTTTCACAGGACCTTTGCCGGTCACTTCACCAATCTGCTCACAAATGGCAACCGATTCCCCTTGCTTTAATAAACGAGCAAGATAACTTTCAGAAGAATGATGAGGGATGCCGGCCATAGGAATCGGTTCGCCGGCAGAGTTTCCCCGTTGTGTTAGCGTAATATCGAGAAGTTTAGCGGCTTTCCGGGCATCTTCATAAAAAAGTTCATAAAAGTCACCCATTCGATAAAAGAGGAGCATATGCGGATATTGAGACTTAATTTCCCAATATTGCTTCATCATCGGCGTATGTTCTTTTTGATCTTTTACTTTATTTGTCATTGCCTTACTTCTTTATCTGTTATATTTCTTGAAAATATCGTGTAAAATGAGGAAGTCTATTTTACTTCATATACCATACATTCTTAGAAGGAGAATCATGGAAGTATTTTTGGGATCTTTAATGGATCCATCAGTTTGGGTATCATTGGTTATACTTTTACTGCTTGAAGTGGTTTTGGGGATTGATAACCTCATCTTCATTGCTATTTTAGCCAATAAACTTCCACCTCATCAACGAAATAGAGCCCGAGTTACAGGTCTCTCTCTTGCGCTCATCATGCGGATTGGCCTGCTATCGTTAATGTCATGGCTCATTACGCTTAAAGAACCTCTCTTTACTGATCCTATCTTCGGGCATCCATTCTCCTTCCGAGACATTATAATGATTCTCGGTGGATTTTTCTTGATTCAAAAAGCAACAAGAGAACTTCACGAACGGATTGAGGGAGAAGTAGAGCTTACCAGTAAATCAAAATCTTATGCGAAATTCTGGCCGATTGTGGCACAAATTATCGTACTTGATGCGGTCTTCTCATTTGATGCAGTCATTACCGCAACGAGTATTGCAAAGCACTTATGGGTCATGGTTCTTGCGGTGACACTTTCGATGGGAATGATGATGTTTGCAGCGCGAGCGCTTACGATCTTCGTTCATCGCCATCCAACGGTTGTAGTACTCTGTTTAAGCTTCCTTTTGATGATCGGTTTAACGCTAGTTGTCGAAGGCTTTGGCTTTGAAATTCCAAAAGGCTATATCTATGCAGCGATTGGTTTCTCAATATTTATTGAGGTTATTAATCAGTTGATTTCACAAAAACAGCAGACAGTTTATAATCAATATTCGCGAAGAGAGCGGACGGCGAATATGGTATTAAGAATGCTTGGCAATCAGCCTGATGAGGCATCTGATGATGAAGAAGGGGAAGATAAGAAAGAGGAGCAACCTGTGCTCTTTGGTGAAGATGAGCGCAATATGGTCAGCGGTGTTTTAACACTTGGAGAACGCACCATTCGTTCAATTATGACACCAAGAAATGATATCTCTTGGATCAACATTCAAGATTCTAAAGAGAAGCTGCTTGAAAGCATGGAGCAGAATCCCCATAATCAATTTCCGATATGTGATGGAACACTCGATAATGTCAAAGGCGTTGCCCGATCAAAAGATATCGTCATGGATCTCATCGCGTTTGGGGCGATTCAAGAGAAGAGTATTAAACCTGTCATATTCTCTCATCGCTCTACAAGCGTACTGAAAATGATGGATATCTTTCGTGATAGTAAAGCACATTTAGTGGTGGTAACCGATGACTTTGGCGGTGTTCAAGGGGTGATTACATTACTAGATGTCTTTGAGGCAATTGCCGGCGAATTCCCCGATGAAGATGAGAGACTTTCCGTAGAGAAGGTCTCGGATGATGAATGGAATATCGATGCAGGATGCGATCTGTTACTCGTGGAACATACTCTGAATATTCGCGGGCTAGTGGATGAAGATGGGGATTATAGTTCGCTCGGTGGCATGATGGTAGATATGTTTGATAGTCTACCGGAAAAAGGTGATTCCTTAGATATCGAAGGCTTCCGTTTTACAGTGATCGATGTGGATGATAAACGCATCTTAATGGTGAATGTAAAACGTATTGAAGCAGACACAGATGAAATAAGAGAGGAACATCATGATTAATAGTAAAGATAAAACGGTAGATCATTTAGATCGATTTATTTTCGATCAGCTACCGATTCGTGGCGAGCGCGTGCTCTTAGAGCATACTTGGCGTGAGCATTTGTTGCGCCGGAATTACCCTGAAAATGTGGCTAAATTATTAGGGGAACTCATCGCCACAACAGCACTTTTAGGGGCAACGATCAAGATCGAAGGGCGCTTAACGGTTCAAATTCAAGGTAATGGCCCTGTGAGTTTGTTGGTGGTTCAGGTCAATCATCTCCATGGATTACGGGCAACTGCGAAAATAGATGGTGATGTAACAGGATTAGAGGGACTTAAAGATCTCTGTGGTGAGGGTCATGTGGTGATTACGATTGATGCGAATCACTTCAAACAACCTTATCAAGGCATTATTTCGCTCTCAGAAGGCTCAATTGCTAAAGTGATTGAGCATTATTTCGAAAGTTCGGAACAGTTACCCACGCGGTTATTCTTAGCGACATCAGATCAGGCAGTGGCCGGTTTATTGATTCAACGCTTGCCGGGAGAAATTCACGATGAAGATCTCTTTAATCGGGCAATTTTATTAGCAGAAACCGCAACGCCGGAAGAATTATTAACGCTTTCGACGAATGAACTACTATATCGTCTTTATGAGACTGATGAAACGTTAAGAGCGCGGGTATTTGAGCCAGAGAGTTTCCACTTTGAGTGTAACTGTTCTAAGGAGCGATCACTCTCAATGCTCTATCATTTGGGTGCTACAGAATTACATGAACTACTTGATGAGCAGGATGGTACGGTTTACGTGGATTGTGAATTCTGTGGTAAGCGTTATCTCTTCAGTGAACCGGATATCGATTTTGATCTCTGTGCGCCGGAAGAAGAGAAACCCTTAGATGCTTAATTGATAACGTATCACACTCATAACAAGCCCTGTTTATGATAGGTTATGTTAAGTCGGAATATGAGCGTTAAGTAGGGGCTGTTGAACATTCATAACTTCAGCCAAATATAGGCACAAGCTAAAGCAACGTTGTTTTCATAATGTTGTTTTAGCTTGTCATATCTTGTTGCTATACTTCTAAAATGTTTCAGCCTTGCAAATGCATTCTCCACTAAATGCCGAGTTTTATAAATATGCCAGTCCATATGATTATTATTCGTAAGAGTATTCCTCTTTTTAGGAATAATAGCTTTAGCTCCTTGATTTATAATATCTTCTCTAAAACTCTCAGAATCATAACCTTTATCTGCACTAACGTAATCTGTCGTATTTAAATGAACCCTGCTAAGTAGCTCTGGAGCGACCTTGATATCGTGGGTCGTTCCATCTGTTACGATAAATTCACAGGGATTACCGCAAGCATCTACGATCATATGAATTTTTGAACTATTTCCACCAACACTTTTAGATATTGCTTGAGGATTATCTGCGGTTGCTCCTGTGCTATGCTGGTGAGCTCTAATGTGAGTTGCATCTATAAACAGCCATTCATAGTCAACATCTTGTGATAGTTTTTTAAATAATTTCAAGAGCTTGTTATTTTTAGACCAACGACTAAAAGTTTTAAAAATAGTATTAGGTCGCCCAAATTGCTCAGGAATATCCCTCCAAGGAACACCTGTTCTCATTCTAAATAGAATACCCTCAACGATATTTCTTAAATTTGGTTTGTCATAGATATTCAAATCTAGGAGAATAGGCTTCAGTTTCAGCCATAGTTTATCTGTAAGCATGGTTCGAGACATAGCGAGAGGTAGGTTTTTTTTGACGATAATATTCTACCGCTCGCTTTTTTTATTTTGAACTGCAATGTTCAACAGCCCCTAGTATTTTTTGAGTAGTATTCTTTGAGTAGCATTCATTGATTAATACTAGAATCAGCAGGAGCGTTCTATGGATTGTTTCATAGGGCGCTTTTTTATAGGATATCGATAGATATTTAAGATAATAGTGTCAGAATAAGGAAATGATATGGCTAGTGTAAATATCAGAGCGATACCGACAGCACCCTATCGGGAGCGAGATCGTATTACGGTAGCATTGTCAGGAGCATCAGGTGCTCAATATGGCTTACGATTGATAGAGGTTCTAACACAGCAAGGTTTCCCTGTGAATGTGCTGTTGACGCAAGCGGCATTAATGGTACTTGCACTTGAGATGGATATTCATCTAGGTAATCAAGTGAAGGAGCAACAGCGTCGTTTGATGGAGATGTTTTCGTTGACAAATTCAGAGCTATTGACCGTTTATAGCGAGAAAGATTGGTGTGCGCCGATGGCATCAGGCTCTAATTGCTCGGGGGCGATGGTGATCTGTCCTTGCTCAATGGGAATGTTAGCGGCGGTAGCGACCGGGCAATCTAATAATCTTATGGAGCGCAGTGCGGATGTGATGATTAAAGAGCGCCGCCCCCTATTATTGGTGGTACGAGAAACGCCATTCAATCAAATTCATTTAGAAAATATGTTAAAGTTAAGTCAATTAGGCGTGCAGATTATTCCGGCTAATCCGGGGTTTTATCATAAACCTCAAACTGTAGATGATATGATTGATTTTATGGTAGCGCGGATTTTGGATCAGCTAGCGATTGAGCATCAATTAATGACTCGTTGGGGCAATGACGCTTAGATGGTGTTTTGGTATTCAGAAGTATCAAACAGAATAGAAGAAACAGAATAGAATAAATAGACGAGAAAAATATATATAGAGATTAACAAGATTGGTTGTAATGCACAATTGATCAAATATCATCAGCAAAAAGATGGATAGAAAATAATGCAGAATCAAAGAGAAGAGAGAGTATATCGCGTCCGTTTTAAGGGCGAATTATTACCAGGCTATAGCAAAGAGAGTGTTATTCTTGCCGTTGCGAAAGCTTATAATCAAGCGCCGGATGATATCGCTCGTTGGTTTGTGCCAGGCGGCGTGAATCTACGAGAAGAGGCCACTTATCAAGAAGCCTTGCAATTAGAAGGTTATTTCCGGCAACAAGGAATGGTGGTTCATATTGAATCGCTTTTAGATGCTGATGTTTCTCAAGTAGAAGATGCCTCGCTCAATGCTGAGAATAGAGCGACAAGCGTTAACGCTTCTGCGAATGATCAAGCGAGTTCTGATACAGCGACATCGATATCAAAACAATCGCCGGAACAATCATCAGAACAATCAACCACTCAAGAAGCTTCAGCAAATTCTCACAATCAGGATGAAAATATAGATCCTAATGAGAAAGCACGCCGCGAGTTAGAAGAGATGCTCAAGCATAATCAATCGGGAGAGATGACGTTAGAAAAGCTACAGCAGACGTTATCACAACTGAATCTAGCCCTTATTCCTCAAGAATTAAAAGATTTTCGTCCGGCGAGCCTCTTAAAGCGTTTAGGCGCATTTATTATCGATTTTGTGATTCTATCCTTTGTGTTTCAGATTGTTGTTTTAAATCTGCTTATTATGCTTGGTCTTGTGGATGGCAATATTTTTGAACGCTATTTAGGGCTTTTGAATGAGAGCAATGGTTCATTAGAAACGATGCTCAATAATCCGGATATGATCGATGCATTGAATCAGATTGTGATGTCGCTTGCACCTTGGTATGTGATTACTTATTTAGCTTACTTTGTATTGCAAGAGCGTTTTTATGGCGCAACGCTTGGAAAGAAACTCTTTCGTATTCGTATTTATAGCTTAGTAACGGGTTCGGTACTTCGTTGGAATACAGTGGTGCTGAGAACTATCTTTTTCTTTTTGGGATTACAAGTGCTCTCTTATATTCCTGTGATTGGTATTTTTCTCTTTGCAATGACGATGTTTGTTGCGCTTCGTGATCCTCTCTATCGGCGTTCACTCTATGATCGCGTGACGAAAACGGTGGTGGGTTCCATTGAAAATAGAGAAATAAAATGATCGTAAGCGGTAAAAAAATGAAAAATAGGGTAATATTAGGAAGATAATCTGCCTATTTATAGATATTAGGTAGATTTTGCCGCTATTGATTGATCCTGATCGATTACCCTTTATTGTTGACTATTACAGATAGGTGTATAGGAATACAGAATTATTATGACGATGCTATATATATTAATCATACTTTTTTTGATCGTGGGCGTCATTCTCTGGATGCGTCTAGAGCGCCGAAATAACACTCAAGAAGAAGTTGCTGATAAGGTTGAACCTGATCTGAATAGTATGTTTGCTGACGGTGTTGAAGCAAACGTTCAATCGGGCAATGCGGATCAGCAGAAAGAGGCGGTAGATCAATCAACATTTTCTGGATTAGGCGAAATTCAGCACGAGGATCTTGCCTATTATCCTAAAGAAGAGAAAGTGACGGAAGAACGATCAATCAAAAATGATAATGAACCGCCGAAAAAATTGAATTCGGCAGATCTTCTCAAAAGACCCTCTAAAACTGCGGAACCAACGATAGCAACGTCCCCTATGACAGAGCCTAGAACCACAGACAGTAGCATCAAAGAACCGACTTTAACGGCTGATAATGCACTTGATGAAGAGACAATCGAGGATATTTTACTCGATGACAATGAGCAAGAAGAGAAAGGTTTTTGGCAAAAGATTGGCGGTTTCTTCCGTAATAAACGACCTGAAATCGAAGTCTTTAGTGATGATGGTAATTTGATGCGTCCCGCTTCTGTGGATACGGTGGCATTGATTTTAAGCGCCGCGCCTGAACAACCTTTTACTTTTAAAGAGGTGCTCTCTGTCGCGCACGAATTAGATCTTCGAGTAGAAAATGGTGGATTTATTCAGCTCTTAACAACGACGCATTATGGTGATGAGCCGATGTATAGCATTGCTCATCTATTAGGCGATGGTACCTTTGATGAGAATTTAGTGCGTCATCATCTAGATGATACAACGCCGGGCTTGATCTTCTTCTCAAAAATCCCAGGGCCTGATCCCGATATCAGTACCATTGAACAGTTACTCGCCGGCATTCACCATTTCCATTCAACATTGGGTGGAACGATCTTAGATGCACAGCAACGCCCAATGAGTAATGATGATCTCATTGCGCTCTTTCATAAAATCAACAAGATTGATAGTGAAGAGTGGGAGCGTGCTTATGAGGCCTATGAGGCGCGTAAGAGTTAATGGATTAACATTTTATTGCTATTCTTCGGTTTATAGATTGATTGTTGATTGATGTGTAAAAAGTCATAAAAGCCAAGAAGAAGCAAAGAGAAGCGTAAGAAAAAGTGCTATTATTTGATAGCACTTTTTTTGTGGTGTTTTGATCAAGCTTGATAGCAAAAAAGTGTCGGTATGATAAGCATTGTAATGAAAGATGGAGTAAAACGTATGAGTGAAGCAATCAAAGAGCAGATGGATACTTTAGTAGAAACGATTAATCGGCTCAATTATAACTATCACGTGCTTGATGAGACACTTATTCCAGATCACGAATTTGATGCGCTTTTTCAAGAATTGAAGAAGCTTGAAGCGGAGTATCCGCAATATAAAGATCCCAACAGCCCAACAGAAAAAGTGGGCGGAAAAATTTTAACGGGCTTTACAGAAGTTCGTCACGAAAAACCGATGCTCTCTCTCGATAATGCGTTTAATGCTGAGGATTTGTTAAGCTTTCATCAACGAGTGTTAGAGCGGTTGGGGAATATTACGCAAGTTGATTACTATGCGGAGCCTAAATTAGATGGTTTAGCGGTGAGTATTTTGTATGAAAATGGTCGTTTAGTGCAAGCGGCTACCCGCGGAGATGGCGTTGTAGGGGAAGATATTACCGAGAATATTCGTACTATTCGAGCACTGCCACATCAATTAACAGCACCTTTTCCGGCAAGGCTTGAAATTCGCGGCGAAGTCTTTATGCGTAAATCTGTCTTTGAAAAGATCAATACTCAACAGCTGAAAAAAGGCTTAAAACCCTTTGCTAATCCGCGTAATGCTGCCGCAGGGTCGCTACGTCAACTTGACTCAAAAATTACAGCAAGTCGCGAATTGAGTTTCTACTGTTATGGGATTGGATTATTTGAAGGGGTTCCTGAATCTGTGACACCCATTGAACAACATTCTGCTTGGTTAGAATATGTTCATACCTTAGGAATTCCCACTTCTCAACTCAATGAGAAGATCGACCATTTCCAAGATCTCGTTGCCTACTATCAAAAAATTGAAGCAGAGCGGGATTCGCTACCTTTTGAAATTGATGGCGTTGTGATTAAAGTTGATTCATTACAGTTACAAGAACGCTTAGGATTTGTCTCTCGTTCCCCTCGTTTTGCGATTGCCGTAAAATTCCCGGCAATGGAAGCGAGAACGCGATTGCTAGATGTGGATTTTCAAGTGGGAAGAACCGGGGCTATTACGCCGGTGGCACGTCTAGAGCCGGTGGAAGTGGGCGGTGTTGTAGTATCGAATGCCACGCTTCATAATCAAGATGAGATCGCCCGTTTAGGCGTGATGATTAATGATGAAGTGATGATTCATCGAGCCGGCGATGTGATTCCTAAAGTGACACGCGTTGTGATTGAAGATCGTAATCCTGAGTGTGTAAGAGAGATTATCTTCCCCACAGAATGCCCGATATGTGGCTCTCCGATTATTCGGTTAGAAGGGGAAGCGATTGCCCGCTGTAGTGGTGGGCTAACCTGTGATGCGCAGAAGCTAGAGGGATTAAAACACTTTGTTTCTCGCGGGGCGATGGATATAGATGGTGTCGGTGGGAAGTGGCTTGAGATTTTGCTCAAAGAGAAAGTGATTGATTCTATTGCCGATCTCTATCATTTGCGCAAAGATCGTCTGCTGGAACTTCCTCGAATGGGGGAGCGTTCGGCTGAAAAGATGCTCGAGAGTATTGAAGGCAGTAAAAATCCCCCTTTTGCCCGCTTTATCTATGCGCTCGGTATTCGGGAAGTGGGTGAAGCAACTGCTCGAACCTTAGCGCAGCACTTTTCATCATTATCTGAGTTAATGGCGACAGATGAGATCACATTGATGCAGTTAGCTGATATTGGGCCTGTGGTTGCTAAGCGTATTGTCGAATTCTTTGCGCTACCACATCACCGTGAGTTGGTGCAGGCACTATTAGATGCCGGCATTGAGATTCAATATCCTGCACCGATCCAAGAAACAGAAAATAGTAGTAGTGAGTTACCACTCTTAGGTGAAACGTGGGTGATTACCGGGACGTTAAGTCATTATGATCGCAGTGAGGCAAAAGAGAAACTCTTAAGCCTTGGGGCGAAAGTCACCGGCAGTGTGTCAAAATCTACGACTAAACTACTTGCCGGTGAAAAGGCCGGGAGCAAGCTCACACAAGCGGAGAAATTGGGCGTAACCGTTGTCGATGAAGCCACATTTTTAGCCCTGTTAGCGGATTATGGTTTAGCGGATGCATAAGATGGAAGATTCATTGCGTGAGAATCCTCATTATCGCCGGGAGATTGAAGCTATTGCGCTTGTAGAGAGCTGTTTCCCAGAGAAGTTTGGGGTACCTCGGCAAGCGGGAATTGCACCCTCTGCAGAGGGGATTATTCGATTTTTACCGCCGTATAATCATCCTCATTATATTGAAGGGGTAGAACACTATTCTCATCTGTGGCTCACATTTGGTTTTCATCAAAATCAGTGGAATGGCAAAGCAAAAGTCAGGCCGCAGCGGTTAGGGGGGAATGAACGTATGGGGGTATTTGCCACAAGAAGTTCTTTTCGTCCAAATGGCTTAGGGTTATCGGCCGTTAAATTGGAATCAGTAGATTATCAGGCGATGACATTGACGGTATCAGGGCTTGATCTGATTGATGGTACGCCGATCTATTGCATTAAGCCGTATATTCCCTTTGCCGATGCCATTATGAACGCCACGAGTACCTTTGCTACCGAGCCGCCACAAAAGTGGCCGTTGCTATGGAGTCGTGATGCAAAAGCGGCAGTTATCAAAGAGGGTTCAAGCTCAGAAGCACCTACGATATCAGAACCCACGATACCAGAATCCACGACATCAAAATCAGCAACAACATCAATGACGCAAGGGCAGTTATACTCTCTGATTGAAGAGGTGGTCGGGCAAAATCCGATTCCACAATTTCATCAAGATTATGCGCGTATGTACGGGGTCAGCATCGCCGGCTTTAATATCCGTTTTCGCCATATTCCTTGGGAAAATCTCGATTCCCTCAATGGAGTAGTGGATGCCACAACACTGAGTGAGATGCAACAGCGAGCTTCTCTAATGGGTCGCAAGATAGAACATAATGAGAGCGACAAAATGCCGGTAAGTTGTATTGTCATTCTTGAGATTACACCCCGAACATCTAGTTAGAGTATTACGGTTTGATATAACCGAAACCCTCGTGCTGTGCTTCTACGATAGCAATAATGGCAACCGGTACAATGTGAATATTGGTCACTTTTTCATCAGCTGGATTTAGCACCTCTTTCGTGATATTTTGGCCGACAAGTGAGTTATTACACGCAATAAATTGTAAGTTAGGATGGCTAATTTCGGTGATTTTTTGCCGAATTTCAGGATCTAGATAACCTTGTACCGCATTACCATTGGCAATCACACGAATATCGAAAGGACCATGTAAGGCTTTGATTGTATTATGGGCATTATTAATGGCATTTTGCCATAGATTTTTGTCGCTGATATGAATAACAAGTTTAAACATTAGGACTCCATTTTTAGAAATTTCATACTTTAAAAGTACAGTTAAAGTTTATAGCCATTCCGGTTTAAGAAAATTAACAATAGTTGCTATATAAAGATTCATACGCCTTGCAAACATTTTGAATCAATAGTTTAACATCAATGTCATTATAAGACCGGTTTCACTATATTTTTAGTTCTGTATCACTTTACATGAGTTTATGTGATTTTAAATATTATTTGTAAAATAAAACTTATTTAATTAATTTAGTAATGTGTTAATTAATATGTTAATTAATTAATTAATTTAATTAATGATTTAAATACCATTAATTAAATATTAATCATATATTGATCTGCTATGGATGTCCAATATTTAGTCTAATGTTATGAAATCTATCCTTTGAAATTTAGAAATTCTTAATCTTGAGGAGAAGTGTTAACCCCTCATTTTGATTTCTTAAACTGATTTAATCAATGTGGTGTGTGAAATTTTCATCACGTTTTGATGTTTATATGACTTAAGTTCTTGTTTTTGTCTGAAATTTACCAATTTCTAACAAATAGTTGATTTTTATTTCAGATAAATATGCAATAATCACAATTAGTTAGTGCTTTAGTAGTAGTGAGTTTTTGTTATTATGGACATTTATTTTTCAATGGAGGATTTTTATGAGTAAAGCGAATGCTTGGTCTGATAAAGTAAATCGTAAGGTAATTATTTGGACAACGATTGTCGGTGGTTTTATGAGCTCGCTCGTAAAGTGGGGGTCGGAGGTGAATATGCCACCGAGAGTACCGGGGGAAGTCTCACCGCCGGGTGCGCATATTGATGCTTGGCTAGGTTGGTTAGGTATTGATTCTCATTCCTTAGATTATATTTATCAAGGGGTAACGGTACCGGGTGCTGTGACACTTTACCATTGGTTATTTAGTTTTGCTTTTGCCTTTATATATGTTGTGGCATCTGTTTATTGGCCAAAAGTGCGTCTCTGGTTTGGGGCACTTTACGGTATCATCATTACTGTTGTGATGCATGGTTTCCTAATTCCTTTGTTAGGCTTCAGAAATCCTGTCTATGCAGATGGTGCCACTGGTTGGCTATGGAATTTAAATGGCTTTGAATTGTGGAGTGAGTTTTTAGGTCATATCTATTGGTCTGTTTCTATTGAGATTTGTATGATCGCTGTATTAGCTTATTTTGCGAAACCTATTCGAGGTATTTGGACAAAGTAATGGGGTATTAATTCTCTGTATTATTTCAATTAGGTGAAATTGAGTGCTTTGTCTATTATTCGAACAAATCAAGCAGTCCATCTTTTGAATGAGAGATTGATAAAAACTACAAAATCGCTACAATAAAACCATATCTTAAGCGCTCTAAGGGGTACTTGGGATATGGTTTTTTGGTAAAGAACATAAGCTTTCTAGCTATAATAGTGTACTATTATACTTAAGTAGATAAGTAGTTTAGCACGATTACCAGAGGGTGAATCTATAGAAAATCTCATTATTGATCCCGGTACTTTGGTAGATAAACTTTCAGCGAATTGAACATTCGTTGCGATGGAAAACGTATATTTAATAGCATTTATACAGGTAAATAGTCTGAGGTGTTCAATGTAATTATTGCATTGAGTTGTTTTATTCTTTACTCTTTTCGATAGACCTAATGCAATGAGTAATATGGAGAAGTAGAGGTGTCAAAATCAATTACATTGACCGCTCTCCTTGAGTGGCTAGAGAGCAAAAAATCTTCTTGGAAACCGGAATATTTTGAAGCGTGTATCGCATTTCAAGATCATCCGCTCTTTAAAATTGCTCTAGAAACAGCTTACTATCTAGAGAAATTAGATATTGAAGCATTACCCCAAGTGGCGACGATTCTCTTTATTGTCGGCGCACCGGTTGAAGCACAGCCTGAATCAACTCGCAAATTTATCCAATATTTAGCCGTCGTCAATCAACTAACGTCGGGCACGATCTCTCACGAAAAATCTCCAGAAACCTTGCGTAAAATGTTCTTAGCCTTTGCGGAAGATGTGCGCGTGATTGTGGTAATGCTTGCTTATCAAGTCATCATTATGCGTAATGCGCGGGATTCTCAAGAGGAGAAACAACGGGCGATTGCGCAAAATACCAATACTATTTTCGCACCAATTGCGAACCGTTTAGGGTTATCCGGTATCAAATGGGAACTTGAGGATTATGCTTTTCGTTTCTTAGAGCCAGAATTGTATCGAGAAATTGCTTCTAAGCTAGATGGAAAACGTAGTGTTCGAGAAGCGTATATTCAAAGTGTGATCGGTCGATTAGAAGCATTGCTTCAAGATCATAAGATTGAA
Organism: Ignatzschineria larvae DSM 13226; assembly: GCF_038500265.1. Taxonomy (NCBI): domain Bacteria; kingdom Pseudomonadati; phylum Pseudomonadota; class Gammaproteobacteria; order Cardiobacteriales; family Ignatzschineriaceae; genus Ignatzschineria; species Ignatzschineria larvae. Next base: position 663,114 of record NZ_CP150637.1, read on the forward strand.
GCGCAAGTCACGGGTCGGGTAAAACATATTTATAGTATCGCCCGTAAAATGCGTCAGAAAAATCTCGCTTTTGAACAGCTCTATGATATTCGTGCGGTGCGGATTTTAGTGGATAGTACGGCGGATTGCTATGCCGTTTTAGGGATGATTCACGAATTATGGGTGCCGATTCCGCGGGAATTTGATGATTATATTGCCAACCCTAAGCCTAACGGTTATCAATCATTGCATACCGTTGTGCTTGCACCGGAAGATCGAACTTTAGAGGTGCAAATTCGGACTCATAAAATGCACCAAGATGCAGAGATGGGGGTTGCTGCCCATTGGAAATATAAAGAGGGTCGCGGTACTTCTATTGATCAAGCGGACTTGAACTGGTTGCGGGATCATCTTAATCGCGTGCTAGAAGAGGGCGAAGAGCTCATTACCGAAGAATCGATTTTCAATGAAAATGTCTATGTAATGACACCGGCGGGTGAGCCGATTGAACTCATTGCCGGCTCTACGCCCCTTGATTTTGCCTATAAAATTCACACAGGTTTAGGGAATCGTTGCCGCGGGGCGAAAGTTAATGGCGCGATTGTACCACTCACTTACGTCTTACAAAATCGAGATGTGGTTGAGATTTTAACCGGAAAAGTGCCGAACCCTAGTCGAGATTGGATGTCGCCTCATCTAGGCTATACCGGTTCAAGTCGCACTCGTTCTAAGATTCGGGCGTGGTTTAGAGCGCAAGAGATGGAAAGCAATCTGCAAGCGGGTAAGCAGATGGTAGAGAAAGAGTTCGCTCGCCTGAATATCCGGCTTTCAGATGAGGAGCTCAAACGCCTCGCCGGTAAGCTTCATTGTACCGGTATTAATGATCTCTATGCGCAAGTAGGTGCCGGCGATATCACGATGGCGCAGCTTATTTCACGCTTGCCGGGAGAGAAGCCTAAAAATAACTTCGATCCTGAATTGATGGTGCGTCCTCAGAGTAAAAAAGCGCCAAGCGGGATTCAAGTAAAAGGAATGGGGAAATTATTAACGACCATTGCCACTTGCTGTAAGCCCGCACCGCCAGATTTGATTGGGGGATACATTACCATTAATCGAGGCGTGACGATTCATCGGCTCAACTGTGTTAACTATCAAAATATGCTGGAGCAGAATCCGGAGCGGGGTATTGATGTGGATTGGGGCACTAGCGATGAACGCTTAGTAGAGGCCGATATTCACGTTACTGCTTATGCGAATGTGGACTTACTGCAAGAGATCAGCCAATTGGTATCTGCGGAACATCTGAAGATCACCAATATGGATATGAAGCAAGAGAGCGATGATACTCGTTCCATTAGTTTCACGTTGGAGATTAAACACGTAGATCAGTTGAGTCGATTACTTGATCGAATCAATCAAATTCCGGCGGTACTCAAAGCCTACCGGCGATAGTCAATATCCTCATCAATCATAGAAGCTCTAAAGATTGTTTTAGAGCTTTTTTGTTGGCTGTTTATCTGAAACGACTAAGAAAATTAATCGCATCGCCGGGGAGAATGACCTCGTTCTTATCGCAATCGTGTGCCGGCATTATGGCAATCTCTCAAGGCCTATTCGTTCAATCTCTGCTATTGAGTTTGAGAGATTGAAAAATCACTCAATGGCGGGCGCGGGATTTTCATGGATTTGCAAACATTCTATCCCGCTATTAATCAGCTTTTATTTGAACCGACTAAGAGGAAAAATCGCATCGCCGGGGAGAATGACCTAGTTCTTATCGCAATCGTGTGCCGGCATTATGGCAACCTCTCAAGGCTTATTCGTCCATTAATTACTGTAAAGTTTGAGAGATTGAAAGATCACTCAATGGCGGGCGCGGGATTTTTATGGATTTGCAAACATTCTATCCCGCTATTAATCAGCTTTTATCTGAAACGACTAAGAAGATTAATCGCATCGCCGGGGAGAATGACCTCGTTCTTATCGCAATCGTGTGCCGGCATTATGGCAATCTCTCAAGGCCTATTTGTTCAATCTCTACTATTGAGTTCGAGAAATCAGAAGGTCGCTCAATGGCGGGCGCGGGATTTTCATGGATTTGCAAACATTCTATCCCGCTATTAATCAGCTTTTATCTGAAACGACTAAGAAGATTAATCGCATCGCCGGGGAGAATGACCTCGTTCTTATCGCAATCGTGTGCCGGCATTATGGCAACCTCTCAAGGCTTATTCGTCCATTAATTACTGTAAAGTTTGAGAGATTGAAAAATCACTCAATGGCGGGCGCGGTATTTTCATGGATTTGCAAATATTCTATCCCGCTATTAATCAGCTTTTATCTGAAACGACTAAGAAGATTAATCGCATCGTCGGGAGATGATTGGTCTTTTTCATTGAAAAAATTTTAAAAGTATATTGTTTTTATATGTTAAGTATGTTTTATTAGTAGGCAGAAACCGATCATTGTTTGAGTAAATGGTTGATTGGAATTGTTGAAATTATCTAAGTGTTATTGTTATAGGGAAAAATAGTGATGAATCATCAACGAGATAGCGTATTAAATATGTGCAGGGCAGAATTCCATAAAATGTGAGATAGTAAACAGTCAAATGATGATTTTTGTATCAGTTAGTAATAATGAAGTAATGGAATAGATGGAGTAATCCCGTGATTCAGTTTGAACATATTTATAAAACCTATCTACGTAATGGCGTAGAAACAGAAGCACTTAAAGATGTATCGCTACAGATTGCTGAGGGCGATATTTTTGGTGTTATAGGCTACAGTGGTGCAGGTAAAAGTACCTTGATTCGCTTAGTCAATGATATTGAAAGCCCTACGAGCGGGCGCGTGATTGTCAATGGGCAAGATCTTGCAACCTATAGCAAGAAAGAGCTGCGTATGGCAAAACGCAATATCGGTATGATTTTCCAACATTTTAATCTGCTAGAAACCAAAACAGTGGCAGAGAATATTGCAATGCCTCTAGTGTTAAGTGGCGAGCTTTCAAAATCAGCGATCAATAAACGAGTCGATGAATTACTACAATTTGTAGAATTACCCGATAAAAAAGATTCCTACCCAAGAGAGTTATCTGGTGGACAGAAACAGCGAATTGGAATTGCCCGTGCATTGGCCAATAGCCCGCAAATTCTACTTTGTGACGAAGCAACATCTGCGCTTGATCCACAAACGACGATCTCGATCTTGGATCTTCTGAAAAAGATCAATGAAGAGCAGGGAATTACTATTATGATGGTGACACATCAGATGGAAGTAGTGGAATATCTCTGTAATAAAGTGGCGGTGATGGAGCAAGGGCAAGTGATTGAAACCGGTCCTACTGTAGAAGTCTTTGGGAATCCGCAACATCCGACGACGAAGAGCTTTGTGCGCACAGTCATTGGAGATTCTATTCCGGAGCGCGTGCTTGCGAAACTCGATGATCCCACATTAACAGATATCTACCGCTTTGAGTTCTTAGAGCGTTCAGCGCAAGAGCCGGTGATCAATGCGCTTATTTTGCAAGGGGAAGTGGTGATTAATATCCTCTTTGCCAATATGATCGAGATTGATGGGCAGATTTTAGGCAGTACTTTCGTTCAGATGAAAGGGGCGCCCGATAAAGTAACAAAAGCAATTGCATTTCTTCGTTCTCACGGTGTACGAGTGACACCTGAAGGAACAAAACATTGTATTAATGTAACGGAAAAAGCGTTAAATTTTGATAGTTTGAGAAAGGATGCATAGATTATGTGGCAATGGTATACAGAAACCTTTAAAACACAGGTAACATTAGAACAATTTTTACAAGCCGGTTGGGAAACCTTTGTGATGGTAGGTGTTTCCCTTGTGATCGGAACCATTCTAGGTTCGATTATTGGGATCACTTTGGTTTTAACAAGACCAGGCGGCATCCACGCTTCGCCGGCATTTTATAAAATCCTCAATACAGTTGTGAATATCGTTCGTTCATTACCCTTTATTATTCTGATGGTGGCGATTATTCCTTTTACTCGAATGGTCGTGGGGACTTCAATTGGAACCGCAGCGGCGATCGTGCCACTGATTATCTATATTTCTCCGTTTATCGGTCGTTTAGTAGAGAGTTCTCTCTTAGAAGTCGATCACGGAATTGTGGAAGCCGCAGATTCAATGGGCGCATCTACTTTCCAATTAATTTGGAAGTTCTTATTGCCGGAAGCGCGAGGTTCTCTCATTCTCAACTTTACAACGGCAACGATTGGTTTAGTCGGGGCAACGGCGATGGCAGGTGCTGTCGGCGGTGGCGGTATCGGGGATTTAGCACTTAATTATGGTTATCAAAGATTTGATAGCGTAGCGATGTTCTATACTGTTGTGCTCTTGATTGTGATTGTTCAAGCAATTCAATCATTAGGGAATTTTCTCGCGAAACGTTATCACTAATGAGTATGTTAGAACGAGGTTCAAATACAAATTTAACAATGAATGAGAGAAGTAAGCTTTATCGCCCATTGTAGAGCCTCTTCGATCTTCCCCTTTATATGATTATTAGAGGAAAATTAATGATGACTAACCTATATAAGGAAGTATAGGAAACCAGAGCGAAACGGATTTTACTTCGTAAGGTGTTTAGTCGCGGACAACATTAATTTTCCTCTCTTCTTTATCTTTTCTTCCTACCCTTTTACTTCTATTCAATATGCGCTTTTTAGCGTGTAGTAGCCTTTTTTACCTTGGAGAAATGTATGTCTTTTGTGATCGATCTAGTCAAAGAGAGTCCAGAAACCCGCCTTGCCACTATTCAAGCGTTAGCGACAAAGTTTAAAGAGCGCGCTTATCAACACGATGTTGCAGGGACTTTTCCTTTAGAGAATTATGCAGATTTACGGGCGGTTAATTTCCCGGCATTAACAATTCCTATAGCGCTAGGTGGTGCCGGTATTTCGTTAGAAGAGATGCTACGTTTACAAGCTGAAATTGCCAAAAATGATGGTTCTACAGGATTAGCGATTGGTTGGCATATGGGCATTAGCAAGAACTTAGGGGAAACGGATGCTTGGGATGCCGCGCTCTATCAAGAGTTTGCAGCGGATGTAATCGCTAAAGGCGCTTTGATCAATAATGCCGCTTCAGAACCGGCAACCGGAAGCCCAACACGAGGTGGGCGCCCTGAAACAGCGGCGGTAAAAGTGGCTGATGGTTGGGTATTAAACGGTCGTAAAACGTTTACGACACTATCCCCTGTACTCGATTATATCGCAGTCAGTGCCGGTATTGAGGGTTCAGAGCAAGTTGGGAGCTTTCTCGTAAAACGGGATCTTCCCGGTGTTTCTATCGAAGAGACTTGGGATTCCATTGCAATGAGTGCAACCGGCAGTCACGACCTGGTATTAGATAATGTAAAACTGCGTCCTGAAGATCTTGCACAATATTTAACGCCGGGGAAAAAAGCGCCACAAGGTTGGTTATTGCATATTCCGGCGGTCTATTTTGGAATTTCAAAAGGTGCTTTTGAGGAAGCTGTTAATTTTGCTAATAGTTACTCATCGAATGCAATGAAAGGCGGTACAGTTGGGCAATTCCCCACAGTTCAGCAAAAAATTGGTCAGATTCGCGTCAAACTATTAGAGATGGAATATCTACTCTTTGGCGTTGCTCGTAAATGGGATCAAGCCTCGGAAGCTGAACGCCTCGAAATGGGGGATGAATTAGGTGTGGTGAAAGTTGCTATTGTGAATCAAGCGCTTTCGGTAGTCGATTTAGCGATGAGAATCGTGGGTGCGCGCAGCTTATCGCAAAAACATCCGCTCTCTCGAGCTTATCGAGATGTGCGAGCAGGACTACATAATCCGCCGATGGAAGATATGGTGTATACCCAATTGGCAAAATCGGTATTAACGCTTTAAAAGTACAATATTCTAAAAATGAAACGCTCTAAAATCGAGGGAATGGAGAGAGAATGATGATTAGGAAAATAGCAAAGATCACGAAAGTTGCGGGTATCACAGGCGTGAAAAGGGAAAAACGTGGGTCGTGCGAGAATAGGGGGGAACGTAAAAAAGGGCAATCTTGGTATTCATTATTATCAGTGAAGACTTTATCGATTGTTGCGCTATCAGGGCTATTAGTCGCCTGTGGCGCAAAAGAGGAGAATGATAAAAAGGTCATTGCCGGCTTTGGACCCTCAACGTATGTGGTGCAATTTGAAGAGGGTATTCGTCCGATTCTTGAGCGAGAAGGATTTGAAGTTGAGGTCAAAGTGCTATCGCAAAATTTACAGATTAATCCCGCTTTGAAAGAGGGGGCGATCAACCTTGCCGGTCATCAGAGTATTGCCTATATGGAAGAGATGAATCGGGAGCTCAATATGGAGATGATAAAGCTTGCAGATACGGCCAGTGCCCCGCAGACACTTCGCTCTGTGAAACATCAAACGTTAGCAGATGTCCGTCCGGGAATGACCGTTGCGATTCCTAATGATCCGGTGAATGCCGAGCGTGCGGCCCGTATTTTAGAATCGGTAGGTTGGGTGGCGGTGCATAATGAGGATGTGTCCCGCTTTAGTGTGCGAGATATTGAATCGCGGAATGGTATTAAAGTGATTGAAATCGATCCGGCACAAGGGCTTCGCGTATTAGAGGATGTGGATTTTGCGGTGATTAATGGGAATTATGTGGCTAATGCCGGCCTTAAAATGAATGATGCCTTAGTTGTCGAAAAAACGCCGATACAGCACGTTGTGATGGTCTCTATTCGTAGTGAAGATCAAGATAAACCTTGGGCGAAAGCTGTGAAAGCCGCTTATGAATCCCCTGAATATGAAGCTTATATTAAGAATAATCCGCTTTATGATGGTTTTATTCTACCGCAAGCTTGGGAAAACCGGCCTTAAGATTGTTCAATTGTAAGGCAATTTCGGAAGGATCGGTTAGGTATCGACTAAGTATCGATTAAGTATCGACAACTTAGATTCCTTGCAATCGTTCATCAGGATCTAGATAGAAGAGTGGTATACTAATGGAAGTTACCACTTTTTTTGTGGTGTTTTATTTTAGGAAGGATTTACTTTGTCACAGTCAGCTTCATCTATGGCTTTTAGCCAACTGCCGATCTCAAAAGCGCAATTACAAAATTTGGCATCATTACATTATGATGCAATGACACCGGTTCAAGCGGCGGCATTACCGATCGTCTTGCAGGGTAAAGATCTGATCGCACAAGCACAGACCGGGAGCGGTAAAACGGCGGCTTTTGGTATTGGTTTATTAGCTAAAATCAATGTGGAACGACTAGAGACACAGGCGCTGGTAATTTGCCCAACACGCGAATTAGCAGATCAGGTGAGTCAAGAACTTCGGCGGTTAGGGCGTTATCTACCGAACTTAAAAATTTCGGCTATCTGTGGCGGTACACCGATTCGCCAGCAAATTCATTCAATGGGGCAACACGCACCCCATATTGTGGTGGGAACACCGGGACGACTATTAGATCATCTTGAGCGTCGGACGCTTGATCTTTCGGCAGTGAAAGTCTTGGTACTTGATGAAGCTGACCGAATGCTCGATATGGGCTTTATGGAGGATATGCAAGAGATTATCCGCTATACCCCAGCTCAACGGCAGACGTTACTCTTTTCGGCCACTTTTCCGGATGATATCGATCGAATGAGTCAACGTATTCAACATCATCCTAAGCGTGTGACTATTGCTGTGACCACTGAAGAGAAGCCTGATATTGAGGAGAAGGTGATTGAATTGACCGATGGGCGCGATAAGATGAATATCACTGCGCGCCTTCTGTCTCAATATCAACCACAATCTACCGTTGTTTTCTGTAATACCATTGCCACGACTATTGAGTTAGTGGAATACCTGATTGAGCAAAATATTTCAGCGATTGCACTGCACGGAGATCTCGATCAGCGTGAACGGGATCGGGTATTGCTACAGTTTACCAATCAGAGTCGCCGGGTCTTAGTGGCAACCGATGTGGCGGCGCGCGGTTTAGATATTGATGATTTGGCAATGGTGATTAACTACGATATTCCTTTTGACCCTGAAGTCTATATTCATCGTATTGGCCGTACCGGAAGAGCGGGGAGAAGTGGTTTAGCCTTTATGTTGAGTCTTGCCGGCAAAGGGTTTAGAGTCACTGAGATCGAGAAATATCTAGAACGATCAATTCCTGTGATGTCGAGTGATGATCTGTCATCGACGATTGAACCACTCGTGGCTCCGATGGTGACGATCGAGATTAATGAAGGGAAAAAAGCGAAAGTGAGTGCCGGCGATATTGTCGGCGCTTTGACAGCGAATCAGCGTATTGCCGGAGCGGATATCGGTCAGATTACCCGTTTTACCTTTCAATCTTATGTCGCTATTGCAAAAGAACTCGCTTCTGTGGCCGTCAAGCAGATCGAAGCGCGTCCACTCAAAGGTTTACGTTGTAAGGCAAGGATTGTGAAGTAAGGAGTGTTAAGTGAGGTTTGTGAAAGATCGATACCTCAATAACAGACCAAGCGCCGTTTCTCATTATGTTTCTAAATGTTTCTAATCAGATTACTGCTGCTTGAATCATAAATTATAGTAAGGTCGGTTCAAAATAAGCATTATTAAAATGCCGGCGCATCGGCTGATCGAGGCAAGGTAGCCATTCTATCCGGCATCTTGCCAGTGTTATTGAGTAAGGTTCTATGGTTTTTTTAAATCATATATTAGCTGCTTAAAAAAACATTTTTCTTAAACCAAAATTACTATAATTAGTAGTGAATTATCAGTGGATCAGGAGCGGCCTCTTCTTGGCGCAGGATTTTCAAAAAACCAAGCATTAATCAGCGCTAAGGGCTCTCTAATATAAGCGCGAAAGCGAGAGTTCCAATCTTGCGGTGTCGGTGCGCCAATGCCGGAGATATTGTCTAATCCCGAACGTTTCGCAAGCATCATCGCTCTTGGAAGCTGGTAATCATTGGTGACCACCACTACCTTTTTACCAAATGGCTGTAAAGCGCTAGAGTTGATGAATTGATGGGCAATACGGGTTGAATCTTCTTCGAGCGTAATTTGTGCTGCGGGAACACCATTAGCAATGAGATACTCTTGCATGACTTTAGCTTCACTCTTATTCGTCTGCTGATTCTGTACACCGGTGGAGATAATCTGCGCGTTAGGATGTACTTTCCAGTAATCGAGTGCGGCATCTAAACGGGATTGTAACCGTTGATTCGGTTGAGTGGATGAGCTCTCAACACCTGTCCCTAAGATCAAAATCGTATCGGCATCACGTGCAGGGTGAAGATATTGACTTTGAATATAGATTACCGCATTACCGATTGAGATAAGGATCACAAGCAGTATGCTAAGCGCAATGACAGAACGGCTGACAAAACCTAAGAAATGAAGAAATGCATGAGATTGTTGAGCCATAGAGGTTGTTTTTATTGTTATTGCTAATGTGATAGGAGTGGAAGAGCTTGATTATATTTTGTTATGTAGCTTTTGCCTAATAGGAAAACAGAGATGGATGGTATATGCAATGAATTTTTAGATCTATAGAGTAGAAAAAAACCGCATAATCCAAAGGGTTGCGCGGTTTTTTTATTATACTAATTTTGAACGTAAAATATTATATATTTTGTAAACTTAGAGTACTGAGTCAGGATAGACCGGGAACTTTTCACAAAGTGAGACAACATTTTTAGCCACACGCTCAATGACCGAATCATCATCGATATTATCGAGTACATCACAGATCCAATTGGTGAGCAGATCGCATTGTGCTTCTTTGAAGCCACGAGTTGTAATTGCCGGTGTACCAATACGAATACCTGAAGTCACAAACGGTGATTGAGGGTCATTAGGCACCGAGTTTTTATTCACAGTAATATTTGCACGACCTAATGCTTCATCGGCTTGTTTACCGGTCAAACCACGATCAATTAGATCTACAAGCATTAAGTGGTTATCCGTGCCATTTGACACGATTTTGTAGCCACGAGATTGGAATACACGCGCCATTGTTTTGGCATTAGTAATCACTTGTTGTTGGTACTCTTTAAATTCCGGTTGGAGCGCTTCTAAGAATGCAACTGCTTTCGCTGCAATGACGTGCATTAATGGACCACCTTGAATACCAGGGAAGATCGCGGAATTGAGTTTTTTCTCAAGTTCGGGGCGATTTTTGGTGAGGATTAAACCGCCACGTGGGCCACGTAATGTTTTGTGGGTTGTGGTTGTGACAACATCTGCATAATCCATGGGATTAGGGTAGAGGCCGGCGGCAACTAAACCTGCAACGTGGGCGATATCCGTAAAGAGGTAAGCGCCGACTTTATCGGCAATCTCTCTAAAGCGTGGGAAGTCTAAGGTTTTTGAGTAAGCAGAGAAACCTGCGACAATCATTTTTGGTTTATGTTCGAGCGCTAAACGTTCTACCTCATCATAATCAATTAAACCATTACTATCGACACCATAATGTACGGCGTTATAAGTACGGCCAGAGAAGTTGACTTTTGCACCATGAGTTAAGTGACCGCCATGATCAAGGCTCATTCCAAGTACCGTGTCGCCAGGATTTAAGAGCGCAAGATAGACTGCACCATTGGCTTGAGAACCTGAATGAGGCTGAACATTGGCATAATCGGCACCAAATAATTCTTTGGCTCTTTCGATGGCTAAAGATTCGGCGATATCAACATATTCACAACCCCCGTAATAGCGCTTATTAGGATATCCTTCAGCGTATTTATTGGTTAATTGTGAACCTTGTAATTGCATGACTAAAGGGGAGCAGTAGTTTTCAGAGGCGATCAACTCAATATGATCTTGTTGTCGACGATTTTCTAACTCCACAGCTTCAAAAAGTGCAGGGTCAAAGGCTTTTAAAGAGATGTTTGTAAACATGTATCTATTCCTTAGAAATTGAAGAATAAGAGAGTGGTGCACTGTTAGTGTAGTTTTTCTGTAATTTCCTTGCAAGAGTTCTTGTTTAATAATTTCAACCCATTTTTGAATAGTGGTATTATGTTATAATTATTCGAATTTAAGATGTAGTACCTTCATTAATACCCAATAGATATATCCAATAGTATCCAATTGCTTTGAAAACGCTTTTAAAAGGTGGAAAAATGTTAGATAACGAACTGAAAATCCAACAAGCTCGGACCAATATGATTCAACAGATGTTAAGACCTTGGAATATTTTGAATCAACGAGTATTAGATGTTTTTGATACGGTATCCCGTAATCAATTTGTACCGAAAGAGTATGAAGCAGTTGCGTTTTCTGAGACGCGTATTCCGCTTGATGAAAATCATCTGATGTTGTCCCCTGTATTTGAAGGACGGTTTTTGCAAGAGATTGCGATTCAAGATCATGAGCGTGTATTGATCGTTGGTTCAGGCAGTGGTTTTTTAGCCGCTTGTGCTTCACGTTTAGGTAAAGAAGTGGTTGCAGTGGATTTGGTTGAACGCTTTAACACCACTGCTGAAAGTATTACTCGTGAATTAGGTTTTACCAATATCGAGTATCAAACAGGCGATATCAAAGCGCTCTATAATAAGTTAGGCACTTTTGATGCAATTATTTTTACAGGTTCTATGCCAGAAATGTCTGAAGAGTACTACGCTTTATTGAATGAAAAGGGTCGTATTCTTGCAGTGGTCGGGCCTGAAAATGCGATGAGCATTACGATTTTTACTAAAGTTGCCAATGAAATTCGCACAGAGAGAGTATTAGAGCGTAATTTAGAGCGCTTAGTCGGATTTGAAGACCAACCACAGTTTGTCTTCTAGGCATTTTCTATTGCGCGCGCATAAAATTGCGCATCATAGATACCCATCTATATAATCAATTATTTAGATGGGTTTTTGTTTTATAACGTATTGTTTATAGCTGATGGCGCAATTTGACAATATATAGGCAACATAGCACGCATTATTTGCGTATTTTTAAAGATTATTGATGAGAGAGATATGAGTCAGTTATCGAATAACAATTTTGAAGTACGGCCTATGGCTGAATTTGCCGAAGAGGCTTATTTAAATTATTCCATGTATGTGATTATGGATCGAGCGTTGCCCTATATTGGTGATGGCTTGAAGCCGGTGCAACGTCGGATTATTTATGCAATGAGTGAGCTTGGTTTAAATGCAAGTTCAAAGCCTAAAAAATCGGCACGTACGGTTGGGGATGTACTCGGGAAATATCATCCTCATGGCGATAGTGCATGTTATGAAGCGATGGTCTTAATGGCGCAGCCTTTCTCATATCGTTATCCTTTAGTGGATGGACAAGGAAACTTTGGTTCGCTTGATAACCCGAAATCCTTTGCTGCGATGCGTTATACCGAATCAAAACTCTCTAAATATGCTGAAACATTATTGCGTGAATTAGGAGAGGGAACGGTTGAATGGATACCAAACTTCGATGGTTCGCTTGAAGAGCCAAAACTCCTGCCGGCACGTTTACCCAATATCCTCTTAAATGGAGGAACAGGGATTGCTGTGGGGATGGCAACCGATATTCCACCTCACAATCTTCGTGAAGTCGCCCAAGGTGTCTGCGCACTCATTGATGAACCGACATTATCGCTTGCCCAATTAACGAAGATCATTCCAGCACCGGATTATCCTACAGGAGGCGAGATTATTACGCCTAAAGCCGAGCTTCTTTCCATTTATGAGAAAGGGCGTGGTTCTGTAAAAGTGCGCGCGCGCTATCGGCAAGAGAATGATGCGATTGTGATCTATGAATTGCCGTATCAAGTTTCAGGTGAAAAGATTCAGCAAGATATCGCCGCACAGATGCAGGCCAAAAAATTGCCAATGATCGAAGATATTCGAGATGAATCGGATCATAATGAACCAGTACGGATCGTCTTGATGCCAAAATCGAATCGTGTTGACGTGGAGATGGTGATGAATCATCTTTTTGCCACTACAGAGCTTGAGAAATCATTCCGCGTGAATCTGAATATGATCGGGCTTGATCTTAAACCAAAAGTGAAATCCCTCAATCAGATTCTGTTGGAGTGGATTGAGTTCCGTAGAGATACGGTGATTAAGCGTTTGACATTCCATAAAAACAAGATCGAAAAACGATTACATCTCTTAGAAGGTTTGCTAATCGCCTTTTTAAATCTTGATGAAGTGATTCGGATTATTCGCTTTGAAGATGAGCCAAAAGCTGAGCTCATAGCACGTTTCAATTTAAGTGAGATGCAAGCGGATTATATTTTAGAGACAAAATTACGTCAGCTTGCTAAACTTGAAGAGATGAAATTGAAAGGGGAAGAGTCCGATCTTCGTGAGAAGCTCAATGATATTCTTGCGCACCTTGCAAGTCCTGAGATGATCAATGATCTGATCAAGCGAGAAGTGATGGACGATTCTGAAAAATATGGTGATGATCGTCGCTCGAAAGTAGTGGAGCGAGAAGCCGCTGAAGCGATTGATGAGTCAGTATTAGTGTCGAATGAACCCGTAATGGTGGTCATCTCTAAAATGGGGTGGGTGCGTGCGGCGAAGAGTCTTGATATCGATCCTGAAGCGCTCAATTACAAAACGGGGGATGGTTATCTCACCTCTTGTATTGGCCGTAATAATCAGCAATTAGTTCTCTTTGATAGTACAGGAAGAACGTTCAGCACGCCGGCACATACATTGCCGACTGCAAGAACGGCCGGAGAGCCGATTACGACAAGAATTAATCTTACAGATGATGCCAAAATTGAGCATATCATTTTGGATAAAGAGGATAGCCATTATTTATTAGCTGCATCAAATGGTTATGGTTTTATCGCACAATATAGTGAATTTATAACTAGGCAGAAAGCTGGAAAAGTGACGGTCAATCTTGGGGATGCAATCCTTTTACCACCCCGTAAAATTGAGAGTATTGCCGATCAATGGGCGATTGTGGTGAGTGAGCAAGGGCGTTTCTTGGTGGTACCACTATCAGAGTTACCTGTATTAGCAAAAGGAAAGGGTAATCAACTCATCGCCATTCCAGGAGCGCAGTTTAAAGCCAAACAGGATTCTCTTGTGGGAATTTTGGTGATCTCGAAAGAGGATACGCTTGAGGTTGAATATGGCAAACGTCGCTTCAAGTTACTGCCGGAAGAGTGGGCACTACTGATTGATGAGCGGGGTAAACGTGGGAAAGAGTTACGCCTTAATTTGCGGTTAAAAGCGATAAGCATTGCAAACGAAGCGTAATCGCCGTATAATCACGAGCTTGACTGTTACAACTGGTCGCGGTTGTAACGCATTTTAAACAATATATTATTGGAGTGACTAATGTCAGATTTTATTTTTGAAGCTACCGTTCGTTCAGATATGGGTAAAGGTGCGAGCCGCCGCCTACGTCGCGAAGGAAATATCCCTGCAATCGTTTATGGTGCAGGCAAAGATGCAGTAAGCTTAGTTTTAAACCACAACGCGGTATTAAAAAATTTCCGTCATGCAGATATCTACACCTCAATTTTGACATTGAAAGTAGATGGCAAAGATGAAGCTGTAATTTTACGTGATGTTCAACGTCATCCATACAAGCCTATCATTACCCATTTAGACTTCTTACGCGTTCGTGCAAATGAAGCAATCGTGGTTGATATTCCTGTTGAATTAATCAATGATGAGAAAGCAAAAGGCGTTGTTCACGGCGGTATCGTTCTTCTTCATGAAGCAACACTTGCAGTATCATGTTTACCAAAAGATCTTCCACATGTAATTCAAGTGGATATTGCTGATCTTGATATCGGCGAGCACATCATGATTTCTGATATTCCTGCAATTCCAGGTGTTGAATTTGTTAACATCATGAATGAAGAGGAAATGAATGACCAACCTGTTGTTGCTATCGTTGAACCTCGTACTGCAGCTGAAGAGACAGAAGCGGAAGAGGGTGAAGCAACTGAAGAAGCTGCAGCTGAAGAAGAAGCTGAAGATAAAGAGTAATTTTGAAAAAGTGGTAATATGCGCTGAGATCAGCCTAATTAGATCAGTATATTGCCACCCTTTCTCTCATAACTTGAGTATTTCAGTATGATAAAAATGATTGTAGGCTTAGGGAATCCTGGGCTTCAATATGCAAGAACCCGCCATAATGCGGGTTTTTGGTTTATTGATAGTATTAGAAATAGCCCCCTAGCGCTCAATAATCGCTTTAAGGGATTAGTAGGTGAGCAACTTTTTGGAGTACAAAAGGTTCATCTCTTGATGCCTGAAACGTTTATGAATAAAAGTGGTGAATCAGTAGTGGCACTTGCCCTTTTTTATAAAATCTTACCAGAAGAGATCCTAGTGGTTCATGATGAGTTAGATCTAGAACCAGGAACTGCACGCTTCAAAAAAGGGGGGGGGCATGGTGGGCATAATGGTCTTAAGAGCATTATGGCGCTCTTAGGATCAAAAGATTTTATGCGGCTTCGGATCGGTATTGGTCATCCTGGGCATGCTTCTCAAGTATCGGGATACGTATTAGCAAAGACGCCTGAAGCGGATGAGAATGCTATTTTTAGATCGATTGATGCAGCCCGAAGTGTCTTGCCTCAATTCGTGGCAGGTGAATATGAAAAAGCGATGAATGAGCTTCATCGACAATAAATTTTAAAGGAATCTTGTATGGCTATTCAGTGTGGAATTGTAGGTCTTCCGAATGTTGGTAAATCAACACTTTTTAACGCATTAACCAATGCCGGCATTGATGCGGCAAACTACCCATTTTGTACTATTGAGCCGAATGTTGGTCGTGTTAATGTGCCTGATGAGCGGTTAGCGCCCCTTGTTAAAATCGTGAATCCTGAGCGTGTTCAACAAACCTATATCGACTTTGTAGATATCGCAGGTTTAGTTGCAGGTGCTTCAAAAGGGGAAGGTTTAGGGAATCAATTCTTAGCGAATATTCGTGAAACGGATGCCATTGCTCATGTGGTTCGTTGTTTTGAGAATGATGATATTGTGCATGTTTCAGGGCAAATTAATCCCATTGATGATATTGAAGTGATCAATACAGAATTAGCGCTTGCGGATTTAGCAAGTGCTGAGAAAGGTGTTCAGCGCCTTGAGCGTATTGCGAAAGGTGGCGATAAAACTGCGATTGCACAAGTTGAGCTGTTAAAAAATAAGGCATTACCTGTTCTGAATGAAGCGAAAAGTCTTCGTTCATTAGGCTTAGATGCAGAAGAGAAATTGTTGCTCCGGGATTTCCATTTCTTGACATTAAAACCGGTGATGTATATTGCCAATGTGAATGAAGATGGGTTTGAGAATAATCCGTTACTTGATGCTGTAGAAGCGTATGCAGCAGAAGAGAACTCATTTGTGGTGCCGATCTGTGCGGCAATTGAAGCAGAGATTTCTCAATTAGATGAAGAAGATAAAGAGATGTTCTTAGCGGATATGGGATTTGAAGAACCAGGATTAAACCGCGTTATTCGTGGGGGCTATCAGCTTTTAAATTTGGAAACTTATTTCACGGCGGGTGTTAAAGAAGTTCGTGCTTGGACAATCAAAAAAGGCTCTACTGCACCGCAAGCCGCCGGCGTTATCCATACCGATTTTGAACGCGGCTTTATCCGAGCAGAAGTGATTGCTTATAATGACTTTGTTGAGTTTGGCGGTGAAAATGGCGCTAAAGAAAAAGGTAAAATGCGCTTAGAAGGAAAAGAGTACATTGTACAGGATGGCGATATTATCCATTTCCGTTTCAATGTATAAGTTGGATTGACTGATCTTTCAGTCATGATAGTAATATTTAAACCAATCACTGTTCACTGAAGTGGACAGTGATTTTTTATATTGTTTGTAGGGAATAATGAGATCAATGAAGTATAGTGTAGTAAATTTGGTTTAAGAAAAATGATTTTAAACAACACTTGCAAGATGCCGGATAGAATGGCTTCCTTACTTATTACAGCCGATACGCCGGCCCTTAAATAAGCTTATTTTGAACCGATCTTACGATACAACACGTTGCATTAAGGTAAAGCCCGCAAAAGTCGCGCTAATGGCTCCCAGAAAGTGAAGTAATATCAGCAAAAATGCATAGAGATAAGCGCGATTTTGCAGTAGATTCATTGCCTCAAGTGAGAAGCTAGAGAAGGTTGTCAAGCCCCCACAAAATCCGACAATGAGAAATAGACGGATTGTTTGATCCGGTTTTTGTAGTAAGTAGCCGGCAATAGCGCCTGCTAATAATCCACCGATAATATTAACTAGTAATGTTGAGATCTGAATAGGGGTTGTGAGTTTTGTTTCAATAAGCGTGAAAAGATAGCGACAGCCACCCCCGAGGGAAGCGCCGAGCATAACAATGAGGAGATTTTGAATGATGTTTGGCATATTAATCTTCCTTGATTACAATGAGGTCATTGTGTTTAAAGTGATAAATAATAGCGATAAGGAGTTCTTGTGGAATTTGATTTAACGAATATTGATCCGAATTGGGTTGATTTTATCAAAAATGAGATGACAAAGCCTTATTTTAACAAGATAAAATCAGGAATTGCTCATTCATTAGAGGAGGGGGTGAACGTTTTTCCACCCTTAGAGAATATTTTCAGTGCCTTTCAATGTGCACCGGATAAGATCAAAGTAGTGATTTTAGGTCAAGATCCCTATCACGGCTTTGGACAAGCGCATGGTTTAGCCTTTTCAGTCCATCAAGGCGTTAAAATCCCGCCTTCGCTTCGAAATATTTATCAAGAATTAGCAACTGATATCCCGGGGCTTAAAATTCCTCAAGAAGGGGATTTGACCGCTTGGAGTGAGCAAGGTGTATTTTTACTCAATACAGTATTGACGGTGGAAGAGGGGAAGGCTCACTCTCATGCATTGATTGGTTGGGAGCAATTTACTTCGGCAGTGATTGATTATTTAGCGATGAATTATGAAAATCTTGTCTTTATTCTTTGGGGTAGTCATGCGCAGAAGAAAGGGGCTAAAATTGATCGATCTAAACATCTGATATTAGAAAGTGCACATCCCTCGCCACTATCGGCTTATCGTGGTTTCTTGGGTTCACGCCCTTTCTCTCAAACGAATGCCTATTTAGTAGCACAAGGTAAAGATCCGATTGAATGGCAGTTATAACGTTTTTAATTTATGAATAATCGTTATTGCAATCGACATAGCTTGGGTTATTGATTAAGTTCTGACATAAGAAAACCGGCCATCTTAAAAGGTTCTTCTTTAAAGATCGCCGGTTTTTGTATCTTTGCTATATATCACTATATATCACTATATATGGCATCACATTAAATATGCTATCTAGTTATTTTTTGAGTATAAAGGGTGTTTCTCTTCTGTCTACCAATAACCAAGCATTTTCCACCACATACCGCCGATGTAGAACCAGATGGCAAGGTTGACGACACTCATCACGAATCCAACACGCCACCATTCGCCTAAGGTTGCGTAATTTGAACCGAAGATAATGGGTGCAGTCCCTGTTGCATAGTGGGTTAACGACATCATCAGTGATGATGAGAATGCTAGGGTAAGTGCTAATAGCATTGGTGGTGCTCCGAGTGCGACACCTGCGGCTAAGAAAGCGGCAAACATAGCAGTGATATGTGCTGTTGTACTTGCGAAGAAGTAATGGGTATAGACATATACAAGTACAAGGATGAGCATTGAAATAACCCAACCAAAGCCGAGAACATCAATACTACTACTTACCGCGCCGGCAAGCCATTTGATTAATCCAAGTTTGCCAAGGAAGGTGGCCATCATGATGAGCGCGGAGAACCAGACAACGGTATCCCATGCACTTTTATGTTTTAGTGCTTCATCCCAAGTCAGAACACCGGTGAGAAGGAGAATTGCAAGCCCGATAAAAGCGGCAGTGGTTGCATTGATAGGGAAGCCAAAGAGAAGATCAGGCACTTCCGCCCACATTAAGAGCAAGAGAATAAATACACCTGTGGTGATTTTTTCTGCTAGTGAGAATTTGCCTAATTTTTTGAGCTCTGCACGGGCAAGTTCAGGTGCATTAGGTGTTTTCTTGATTTCAGGTGGACAGATAAAATAGATCACTAATGGCATAATGATGAGAGATAGAATACCGGGAACTGCTGCGGCAATAGCCCAGGCACTCCAGCTTAAACGGAACTCTGAACCTAAACCTTCCGCAATCAAGTTAACGATCATAGGGTTCGGTGCGGTTGCAGTTATGAACATTGCTGAGGTGATTGGGTTGGTATTGTAGTTCACTAATGCCAGGAAGCGTCCCATTTTTTTCGATGATGCATGATCATCAGGCATAGAATCAAAGCTTGTGGCAATAGAGCGCATAATGGGATGAATAATTCCACCGCCCCGAGCGGTATTACTGGGTGTGACCGGCGCTAAAATGAGCTCCGAGAAGGTGAGGGAATAAGCAATTCCGAGCGTTCTCTTGCCAAAGAGTGATATGAGCCAGTAACCAATACGAGCCCCTAAACCTGTTTTGGTAATACTGATAGAGATGATCATGGAGATCCCGATTAACCAGATCAGGTTATTTGAAAAGCCACTCAGTGCATCATCTAATGCAGCTTTTGCATTTCCGGGATTAGTGACTTGTGTGACAGCAACGGTTGCAATGGCAATAATTGAAATTGCACCAATAGGAAGGGCTTTGCCGATAATCGCAGCAATGGTACCGATGAAGAGAGCTAATAGATGCCAGGCATTTTCTTGTACACCTTCAGGTGGAGGGATAATAAACCAAATAACGAGGGTTATTCCGAGGGCAATAAGTCCAGGAATAGGTTTAACCGGTTTTAACGATTCCATGAGATCTCCTTTATAGGTCATCATCTAAAATCTTAGAAAGTTTCAAACACAAATCGAAGAGTTAAAATAATACAAAAATAGATTAACTCCTGTAAATATATATAATATTTTCACTTCAAATATTCTGCACTGAGCAAATGCCGTAAAAGCCTCTTTTTTGCTACTATTTAACTGGTTATAAGGGTATCATACTACTACTCTAATTGGTATTTTGTTGCGCGCTGGAACCTGTTTTTTTAAAAATATCTTGATCTAGTTTCCATTTTTTAATTAAAAATAATTCAATTGTGAAGAGATAAAAAAACCTCTAGCTTGCAAAAGCGAAGTTAGAGGTTTCTTATGAGCGAATAGAAATAGATCTACTGGCCTGGTAAAATATTACCGTAATAATATCATCAAAATAATATCATCAAAATAATATAATCTAAATAATATTATTACAATTTATAATATATCTTATGATATATCTTATGGTATATCATTATCTTCTATAGGATGATAACAAAACATTCCACACTTTTTTGGCGCAGATTATTACAAGTTTTTTCGGCTTCTTGTTCATCTAGTCCTGATAAGAGGGCGCGGTAATATTCTCCGGTATTGAAGATTTGAACTGTACCTCTACGAACTTTTTCATAGGCTTTACGAGCGCTATCTCGTGCCGCATTATAATCTTTAAAGGCACCCACTTGAACAGCATGACTAGCGTTAGAGGCACTAATAATCGGCCCCTTAATGGGTTCGTTCCCAAAGGAATAATCGCCGGCACTATATTCTGGAGTGGATTGTAGTACTAACTCAGGGGTTATGGCTAAGTTAAGATTAGGTGCAGTTTTAGGTTTAACAGGTGCTGTTACCACGGCAGTATTAGGCTGTGATAATTTTCGTTTAGAATCTGTTAATAGTGTTTTATCTGAAGGCTTCGTTTTAGTCGGGGTAAAGAGCACTGTCATATCACGCGTAATTGCGGGTGAAATTTCTCGAACAGACCGTCCTCTATAGCCATTATTAAAGCTCTCTTCTAACATCGAGATCATTAGATCATCTCGTAATTGTGTGGTTCTACCCCCTAAGACAACCGCAAAAACACGATTATTATTGCGTTTAGCGCTCGTTAAGAGATTAAACCCTGACTTGCGGATATAGCCTGTTTTGATGCCATCCGCGCCGGGGAAATCTTTATTGACGCGATTATGAGATTTGAATACAACATCGTTATAAACAAAGGTTTCAGTTTGAAAGAGTGGGTAATATTTAGGGAAATGATTGTGAATCGCTATTCCTAGTTTGACCATATCCCGAGCGGTTGTATATTGTTGCTCATCAAATAATCCGTGAGGATTGACAAAATGAGAGCTATGCATACCTAACCTTTTTGCGGTAGCATTCATCCGTTTCGCAAATCCCTCTTGTGATCCACCAATCTTCTCGGCAACAGCAAGCGCAACATCATTGGCTGATTTGACAATCAAGGCTTTAATCGCAAGGTCAAGCGAAATTGATTCACCTGCCGGTACACCAATTTTCGAAGGCGGTTGTGCTGCTGCTTTGGTAGAGAAAGGGATTCTTGTATCTAGTGAGATTTTCCCTTTTGAGAGATCCTCAAAAATAATATAAAGCGTCATTACTTTCGTTAATGATGCAGGGTAGCGCCTAGCATCTACATCATGCTCATAAATTGATTTGCCGCTCTTATGATCGACAATATACGCAGAAAAGCCTGTTTCAGCTAAGACAATCGTCAATAAGCTGAAAAGGATGATCGGTAATAAAAATAACGTTCGGAGAGTCTGTTTCATCGTCTTCAATAGAATTACAAGTCAAAGGGGAGAACTTAAAATAGTATCAGGTCATTTTAATCTCTAATGATTATGATAAGTCATCGTCATGTTCATAGATTTTAGCGTATATAGTATGTAGTATGAAAGATACGCAAAATTATTGTAAATGAAAATCATCAGAAGTGCTATTACAAGCCTCTATTATTCCTAAATTTCATTCGCTCGCTTGAGGGCGTTTTTAGTCAATAATACTTTTATAGAGTCTTATAAACGCTTTATAGATCAGCATTTTGTATTTATCTATACCACTATGGCAATTTAAAATAGGCTTTAAGCGCTAGAAAGGCTGCCCGTAATCCCATCGCTTCTCCGCCTTTAGGACGGCCGGGGCGATGGCGAATATTCCATGCCATAACATCAATATGTGCATAAGGTACTTGTAGTTTAGCAAAACGTGCAAGAAATAAAGCTGCGGTAATCGCACCTGCATAAGGTACAGAACCTGAATTACTAATATCTGCTTGATCGCTCTCAATCCAATCTTGATAAGGTTGGTGTAATGGTAGGCGCCAAACGGTATCACAAGTATTATTTCCCGATTGAATCATCAGGTTGGCAAATTCTTCATTGTTACTAAACAATGCCGGGATTTCAGGGCCTAATGCTACCCGCGCCGCACCGGTTAAGGTTGCAAAATCGAGCAGTAGATCAGTTGATTGCTCAAGCGCATAGGTAAGGGTATCTGCTAAAATTAATCGACCTTCAGCATCGGTATTATCAATTTCAACACTAATCCCGCTACGACTTTTGACAATATCCCCTGGGCGCATAGATCGTTCAGAGATACTATTCTCGACAATTGGCAATAGGATTCGTAGAGAAATGGGCCACTTTTCTTGTAAAATCCATTTACCTAGTGCAAGCATATGTGCCGCACCGCCCATATCTTTTTGCATATAACGCATTGCATTGGAAGGTTTAATATCGAGCCCGCCAGAATCGAAGGTGACACCTTTACCTACTAAGGTTAATTTGGGGAAAGTGGCATCGCCTGCGGTAATTTCGATCAATCTCGGTTGATAACGGCTAGCGGCCCCTACGGTATAGATCAATGGAAAATTCTGTTTTAATAGATCAGTACCGGCAATTTCTTTGATTTCAACGGGTAAACCGGCTAATTCAGCCCGAATTTGGGTGGAAAAATTATCAGGCGTTAAGGCATTGGCCGGTTCGTTAATAAGATCGCGGGTTAAATAGTGTGCACTGAGCGCATTTTTAACCGATGATTGAATGATATAAGGGAGATAGAAACTGACTTTTCGATTTTTTCTAGCTTTATACTGATCAAATTGATAAGCCCCTAAACCAAAGGCGAGTAAATGCTCAAACAGGGTTTGATCGGATAAATCAGCTGATAATTGATAGTGTCCTTCAGGTAACTTCTGATAGGCCTCACCTAAAGTGAAAAATGGCTCAAGAGTATTCGCACCGACTAATACTCGTACTAAAATCCCCTTTTCATCAAAAAGAGGGATAAATTCATTAGCTTTAAGTGATGAATCTGGATGTAAGGAGTGAAGCTGTTGCTGTTGTTCTAGAGAGAGATCGGCATCCTCTAGAGATTCGATGATCTCCACGGGAATAGCATGTTCTGGGGAATCTGTATAAAGATGGTCTAATTCAGTTTGTAACATGAGATCTCTCCTAAGATATATCCTGTTTTATTCTTGAAGCGTACATTGATTGAATGTTCACTAGTCATATTTCACTAAAATTTCTCGGTTACCATTATTTGCAGGGGCAGACACAATGCCTTGCTCTTCCATCGTTTCGATTAAGCGTGCGGCGCGTTGATAACCGATGCGCAGTTTACGTTGAACATAGGAGATTGTGGGTCTTTGATCTTCAAGCACAATCTTCACCGCTTCATCGTATAAGACATCTTCGATATCTTCCGGCGATGGTGTAAAGCCAGCAGCATTCTCTGATAATCCAGGAATCTCTTCTGTCGGTTCTTTTAGAATATCATCTACATAGTTAGGAGCACCGGTTAAGCGGAGGAAGTCTGTGACGCGGTTGACCTCATCATCTGTGACAAATGCACCATGTACACGAATAGGGAACTGTGCGCGTGTTGGGAAGAAGAGCATATCTCCTTGACCTAGTAGGTTTTCAGCCCCTTGTTGATCGAGAATGGTTCTAGAATCGATTTTACTCGAGACTTGGAATGCAATTCGGCTTGGAATATTCGCTTTAATTAACCCTGTAATGACATCCACAGAAGGGCGCTGTGTTGCCACCACTAAGTGAATACCGGCAGCACGCGCTTTTTGCGTTAAGCGAGCAATCAGTTCTTCAACTGCTTTCCCAACGCTCATCATCATATCGGCAAGCTCATCGATCACGATTACAATATAGGGAAGGGGTTCAAGCTTCGGTGCTTTCGCATAATCAGAGACTTCATGGGCAGGATTCCAAAGCGGATCATCCAGCGGTTCACCGGCGGCAATCGCAGCTTTGACTTCATTATTAAAGCCATTGATATTACGGACTCGTAATTTACTCATTAAAAGATAACGACGCTCCATCTCCACAACGGCCCAGCGTAGCGCATTAGCAGATTCTTTCATATCTGTTACAACGGGCGCTAAAAGGTGAGGAATGCCATCATAAACTGATAGCTCCAACATTTTTGGATCAATGAGGATGAGGCGTAGATCTTCCGGCAATGCTTTATAAAGGAGGCTCAAGAGAATGGTATTGATACCGACAGATTTCCCTGAACCGGTTGTTCCGGCAATCAGAAGATGTGGCATATCTTTAAGATTAGCCACTTCTTGTTTTCCTGAGACATCTTTCCCTAACAAAATGGTCAAAGGATGATGGCTATTTCGATATTCATCGGCATAAAGTCCCTCTTTAAAGTAGACGGTTTGTCGATTTTTATTCGGGATTTCAAGGCCAATATAGGGTTTGCCGGGGATGATTTCGACAATTCGAACACTTGCAACCGATAACGCTCTTGCGATATCTTTATTGAGGTTGTTAATTTGCGCAATTTTAACGCCGGGTGCAAGATCAAGTTCAAAACGAGTAATAACGGGCCCCGGCTCTATATTGACAACTTTCACCTCGATATTGAAGTGTTTAAATTGGCTTTCGATCAGATCCGCAAGTTCTTGTAATTCCTCCGGATCGTAGCTTTCGCCTGTTGCCGGCGGATTACCAAGTAGCTCTAACCCCGGTAGTTTCCCTGCCATTGGGTAGAGCACCTGTTTGGCTTCCATCATGCCTGTTTGGGGATTGAAAGCCATTCCCGTTGTTGCATTTGCTGTTTGAGATGAGGTGGTTGTAGCGGATGTTGCTGTTGGCACTACTATCGATTGCGGTACCGTTTGATCGACGGCTATATCGTGTGATACGGTATTTTGACTATAGGAGGTGTCAGGGGATATCACGTCTTCTATAAAATGGTTGATAACCTCATTATCATCGTGACTGCTTTCGGCAAATGAGATATTAAGAGGATCAGGCTGTGATAATTCTGGCGCTGCTTCCGGAGTTTTAAGTTCATTGGGATCTTGAATGGCAAATTGTAAGCCTGAAGGTTCAAGGATTAATCTCTCTTCTTCTAGCGATTCGGCAGCAGCAGAAGATGTAGTGGTATCTAGATGAGATACTCTATTGGTGATATCTAAGCTCGTATCTTTTGCTTTGTGGGCTGTTATTGATAAGCTTGAAGTGTCGTGATGATTTTCATCTAAATGAAGCGTAGGCTCAATAGAATCTGTCAGACGATCTTGTGCCGGCATAGGACGCTTTCTTGCTTTAAAAAGATTTTTAAAGATGGATGGAATCCCCTTTTTCTTAGCGGGTTTCTCCTCTGATTCTGCTTGATTATCTTTAGCTTCCATATGCGGTGTGCGGATAAATTGATCCCAATCCTCAAGTTCACGGTTGAAGGGATCTAAAGTTTTAGATTCTGTTGATGCTGCCTTTGACTCTTGAGTATTGGCAGATTCATTCGAGCGTTGTAGATTGCGGAAAATAGGTGGAATGGTAGATTTATCATTATGATCAGTACTTATTTCTGAATCCTTTTGGGCTTCACGTTCAATAGGATTGTAGCGATAACTACTGTTTTCCTGATGTAGAATGGGTGTATTCGTTTCGTAATCATCTTCTTGCAGTAACTTTTCATCAAGCTCGATATAGGCAGCCGTTGATGCATCCTCTTTTTGGGGGAAGAGTTTATTGAAGAAGGTCGGGGCTTTTCGTTCATCTTGATCTAACATACGATCAATGGCTTCCTGCTCAAAAGGGCCATCTCTAGAACCATCTGTTGAGATATGTGCTTTCGGTAATGGTATTATCGTTTCATTGATTGTGTCACTGTTTTTTGGGGGGAAAATTTGACCAATGAGCCATAGTGTAATAAAACCACAATAATCAGCCCAGCCAATGGGACCTCTGCCAGTAATAAGATAGAAACCAACCAAAGTTAAAATGGCGAAGAATATTTTAGCGATATAGACTAATAAGAGATTATCTATCGATAGGACAACGCTTAAGAAATTAGTGAGCTCGGTTCCAATAAATCCTCCCATCATGCCACCATTACCGCTATGAAGATCGAGTAGGGCGGAGAGTGCAAAAATGGCAAGAAGAGAGCCGATCATTCGGATTGTAACCACATGCAGAGAAACGGTCAGAATATGTCTTTTGAGAAAGAGTTGATAGCCAAATCCGATCAATAAAAAGGGGATTAACCAGGCGGTTTTGCCAATTGCTGAAAACATAATATCGGCAAAATAGGCGCCTTGTTCGCCGGCATAATTATGGATCACTTCTGAAGATGCCGTTGCACTACTCCATGCCGGGTCATGGGGATGATAGCTGTAGAAGCTAATGAGCATTAGCACAGCGATTAAAATGGTGGCAACAAAAAGCGTTACGTTTGCTGTTTTAGCAAAGAGCGCAAGAAGTGAAGGTTTATTTTGTGAGGGAGAATCCTGCCGCAAGATATGATCCTTTAATAATCTTTAGTAATAAGTTATCGGTCGAGTTAGAAAATGTGATGCTCTATGATAGCTCAATAATCGTTAGAGCATGATCAAAATCTCAATAAAAATCTCAATAAAAATAAAAGATGATCAATGCACATATATCAATACGATAGTAATAAAAATAAATATGAATATAAAATGAATGCCCTCTATTCTAGCAAAATCGCTAGATGAAGAAAAACCTTTACTGCATTCCCGCGGTAAAGGTTTTTGAGATGATATTTCAAGATATTTCTATATCTAGAATGAGATGGAATTATCGCTCTCGACTAAGGTGCGATGCTATTTTGATCACCTTCCTCAATCACGGCCCCCTCTTTAGAAACAGGTGCGGGAATTAAGTCATCCCGTTTAAGTCCAAAGACATAAGCACCTGCTGCAGCGATAAAAATCGAAGAGTAAGTTGCTACGGCAATACCGATCAACATGATGAGTGAGAAGGAATGAATCACTTGACCACCAAAGATATAGAGTGCCAATACCGCTAAGAATGTTGTGATCGATGTCATCACGGTTCTTGAAAGCGTCTGGTTAATAGAGGCGTTAATAATCTCTCTTGGTGTGCTCACACGATCTGATTTAAAGTTTTCTCGAATACGGTCTAGAATAACCACAGTATCATTCACCGAATAACCGATGACAGCGAGAATAGCTGCCAGTGATGTCAGGTCAAACTCAAGCCCAAGTACCGAGAATGCCGCAACCACAAATAGGCCATCATGGACTGTAGAAAGAATTGTACCTAATGCCAGTTTCCATTCAAAACGGAACCAAATATAGACGAGAATCAAGAAGATTGCTAAAGCAGAAGCCATGACACCATCAGAGACTAATTCACTACCGACTTTTGCGCCAATATAGTCAATTTTTTGAATTGACATTGGGTTATCAGGGAGTGTTAAAGCTGCGGTTAATGTTTCAGTAATGACTGTCGATCGCTCTATGTCGTCAGTGGTTGGAATATTGATTAAAACATTTCGAGCAGAGCCAAAATGTTGTGCAACCACAGATTCAAAGCCTGCTGCTTCTAATCGATCCCGTACGGTATCGATCTCAACTGGCGCACTATAGACTGCTTCAATTTCTGTGCCTCCTGTAAAGTCTAGGCCGAGTTTAAAGCCTTTAGTGATCGAGATACCTACCGCAAAAACACAGATTACGATACAGGTCACTACCCAGAACTTCGCATATTTCATGAAGTCATAAGTGGTTTCGCCTGAGAAGATTTTAAGGCGTTCTTTGCTGCCCACTGAAAGCTTCTTAATTTGGCGACGGCCACCGTAAATAAGGTTGATAATCGCACGGTTAAAGTAAACAGCGGTGAAAACAGAAGTAATAATCCCTACAGAGAGTGTTACTGCAAAGCCTTTAATGGGGCCTGAACCGATAAAGAAGAGGGCAATTGCAGAGAAGAGACTTGTAAGGTTCGCATCCATAATCGTTCCGAATGCCTTACCGAAACCATTATTAATCGCTTGTTGCGGTGAGCTTCCTTTCTTCAGATCCTCTCGAATCCGTTCATTAATCAGAACGTTGGCATCGACACTCATCCCAAGTGACAGCACGATACCGGCAATTCCTGGAAGCGTTAAGGTTGCTTGAAGTAACGAAAGGACAGCGAGTACTAAGATTAAGTTCGCAACAAGAGCAACATTGGCGACCATACCGAATCCATGGTAACGAATGACCATGAAGACCATCACCATTAAAAGGCCGTAAACAGCAGCATCAACTCCGCGTTGAATATTTTCTTTACCAGCACTTGGTCCAATGGTTCGCTCTTCAATGATATGAATAGGTGCAGCTAATGCTCCTGAACTCAGGGTAATCGCAAGGTTATTGGCTTCTTGGAGTGAGTTAATCCCTGAAATGGAGAAGTTAGAGAAGAGTTGGCTCTGAATTGTGGCAACGTTGGCAATTTCTTCAGTGGTAATACTCTTACGAACTTCATTCCCATTCTCATCAAATGTGGTTTGTAGTTTATTTTCGATAAAGACTGTTGCCATCGGTTTTTTGATATTAGCTTTAGTCCCTTCGGCAAAACGATCAGCACCTTTTGAGTCTAGGGTAATGTATACTTCAGGTAATTTAGTTTCAGGGTTAACTCCAGCAGTTGCTTTCACAATGGAGTCGCCTGTTAAGATAATTTGTCTTTTGAGAAGGTATGGAACGCCATCTCTTGTGAGATAGAGTTTAGTGCCTAAAGGTGCGCGCCCTGTTTCTAAAGCCTTATAGGCTTCTGTAGCAGAGCGATCATCAACAATACGAAACTCAAGTGTTGCTGTCGTTCCTAAGATCTCTTTTGCGCGTGTAGTATCTTGAATTCCTGGTAATTGCACAACAATACGCTCAAGACCTTGCTGTTGAATAACAGGTTCTGCGACACCGAGTTCATTAACACGTTTACGTAGCGTTGTGATGTTTTGGGTAACGGCGCTTGCTTTGCGCTCATTGATCTCTTTATTACTAATACGAGCAATAAGGTCATTGCCACTAGGATCAAAGCTCAACTCCATAAATGCTTGATTCGTAGAGAGTAGCGTACGTGCGCGGTTCGCATCATTGGCGCTCCCAAAGGAGATTTTGATTGTTTGAGGATCGGTCACTTCAATCAGTGGCGTAATCCCCTTGTCGACTAACGTTGCACGAATACTTTCGGCATAGCTGTTGGTGAGCTGCGTAATAAGCCCTTCCATGTCGATTTCAAGTAAAAAGTGAACCCCACCACGAAGGTCAAGCCCTAGATACATCGGTTGCAAGCCAAACTTAGAGAGCCAATCGGGCATATCAGGCGCAAGGTTGAGGGCGGTGAGATATTGATCTTGAAGCATACCATCAAGAAGATCTTTCGCTCTCAATTGCTCTTCAGTATCTCTAAAGCGAATCAAAATTTGATCTTGCGATTCTTCAATCGCTTTCACATCAAAGTTTTTCTCTTTAAGGGCTGAATCAATGCGATCGACTAATGTTTGATTGATCTGAGTATCTCTTGTGGGAGAGATCTGAATAGAAGGATCTTCACCAAAAAAGTTGGGCAGTGCCAAAATAGTACAGAGGATAATGATCCCGAAAATCAGGATGTTTTTCCAAAGTGGATATCGATTAAGCATAATATGGGTTACTTTTTATCTATATTGAAATCAAATAAGTCGCAAGCCTAATTCTGCTTCAAATGTTTATCATATTGATAACATTACAAAATTAAGCTTACGAACAGAAACCAAGAGTATAACGATTACTCAGCTTTCTCCGCCGTGTTATTAGAATCGATTTTCTCTTTATAGGTTCCTTTTGGAAGAAGAGAGCTGATTGCTTGACGTTGTGCTTTGATCACAACGTTTGGTGCAATTTCAGCACTCACATAGTTTTCATCGATTGCACGAATGCGCGCAACAAATCCTGAGCTTAAAAGGATCTCATCACCCACTTTAAGTGAATTGATAAGTTCACGATGTTGTTTCGCACGTTTTTGTTGTGGACGAATCATAAGAAAATACATCACAACAAACATACCACCAAATAGAATCAAGGTTGGAACGATGCTTTGTTGTTCAGGTGCCTGTGCAAAAACAGGTGAAAATGCCATGGCAGTAAACGCTAATATTAAACGCTTCATAAATGCTCCCATAAAAATTGAGTTAAAAATAGAATTATAGCCGATCATTCTAGCACTATATTTTTTTAGACGCTCAAAAGATCATACAGTTGATTGACCTAGCATCACTACTGCACTGATATTATCTCAATCTTCTCTATAATTCTCATCTTTAAGTTGAAGGTTAGAAGCATAGCGCAAATTTTATTTGAATTTGTCAAGAAGAGAGATCATTAATATGATTTTGAGTAGATTGCCTTATTGCATTGAACGTTAACATTCAAAAATATTATGAAAATAAAAATCAATATATTAATGGCTTATTTGTCTTAATAAGTGTCAGATTTTAATTGTCTATATAGCATTTATGGTGGCTATCTTTAGTGCCTAAGAACGACCCTAAAAGGCTAGAAGATATTAAGCGTAAAAGCTAGCAATTTTTTAGCGACTAGCTTTTACCTATTTGTATATCGACTATTCGGCGAGTAGGGATTGAGCCATCTCAATCACATGATCTACAGTAAAGCCAAAATGCTTAAAGAGATCAGAGGCAGGGGCTGAGGCGCCAAAATGATCGATGCCTAATACTGCATCAGCAAATTCATACCAACCCCGTGTAACACCCGCTTCAATGGCAAGAATTTTATGCGTGCCTAATACTTCATTTTTATATGCTTTTGATTGGGCTCTAAAGAGTTCAACACATGGCATAGACACAACGCGAGCATTGAGTTCTTTAGCAGCATCTATTGCAAGCGCAATCTCAGAACCGGTTGCTAATAGCGTAATATCGGCATCTTGATTCTCAAGCAGTACATACCCACCTTTAGCAATATTTTGTAATGCTTTACTATCACGTGCTTGATGTGGCAAGTTTTGACGTGAAAGGGCAAGGAGTGAAGGCGTTCCTTCTGATTGTAGAGCATTGCCCCAAGCCACTAATGTTTCAACAGCATCGCATGGACGCCATACATTTAAGTTCGGAATTAGGCGAAGTGATTCAACATGCTCAACGGGCTGATGCGTTGGGCCATCTTCACCCAGACCAATAGAATCATGGGTCATGATATAGATGACACGTTGCTCCATTAAGGCACTCATACGGATTGCATTACGTGCATAATCAGAGAAGACAAGGAAGGTTGCACCGTAAGGAATAAAGCCACCATAAAGTGCTAAACCATTCATAATCGCAGCCATACCAAATTCACGAACACCAAAACGGATATAGTTACCTTCGCCAGTTGCGATATTAAGATCTTTGCTACCTTTAAAGAAAGTGTTATTAGAAGGTGTTAAATCTGCAGATCCGCCGACAATTTCAGCAAGATTCGTCGCGAGCAGATCAAGTGCATTTTTACTCGCAACACGTGTTGCAATGTTATCGCCTTTTACTTGAAGATTTTGTAACGCTGTCTCTAAAGTGCTCGCGAAATCTTCGGGTAATTCACCACTAATACGGCGTAATAGTTCATCTGCTTTCTCAGGATATTTTGCAACATATTGATCAAAGAGTGCATTCCACGTCTCTTCGCGTGCATCACCCGCTTCTCTTGCATCCCAAGCATTGTAGATCTCTTCAGGTATTTCAAATGGGCCATAATTCCAGTCAATGTTTGCTTTTGTAGCGGCAATTTCATCTGCACCTAATGGCGAACCATGGGTCGATTCAGAACCTTCTTTGTTGGGAGATCCTTTACCAATCAATGTCTTACAGATAATGAGCGTAGGTTTATCTGATTTTTTTGCTTCTTTGATTGCTTGATCAACTGCTTCGATACTATTGCCATCGATTTGGCCAATGACATTCCAGCCGTAGCTTAAGAAACGTTCTTTTGTATTATCTGTAAACCAGCCTTTAGTATCTCCATCAATAGAGATACTATTGTCATCATAAAGTGCGATCAGTTTATTGAGTTTTAGCGTACCGGCAAGAGAACAAGCTTCATGCGAGATTCCTTCCATCATGCAACCATCGCCTAGAAAGGCATAAGTATAGTGATCAATAATCGTTAAATCATCGGTATTATAAGTGCCGGCAAGCATCTTTTCTGCAAGCGC
This sequence comes from Ignatzschineria larvae DSM 13226, assembly GCF_038500265.1. Taxonomy (NCBI): domain Bacteria; kingdom Pseudomonadati; phylum Pseudomonadota; class Gammaproteobacteria; order Cardiobacteriales; family Ignatzschineriaceae; genus Ignatzschineria; species Ignatzschineria larvae. The sequence continues at coordinate 695,357 of NZ_CP150637.1, forward strand.
AAAACCAACGGCATTCGCAATTCCTTGACCTAATGGGCCGGTTGTTGTCTCAATACCATCTGCAAAACCATATTCCGGATGACCTGCGGTTTTGGCATCGAGTTGACGGAAGTTCTTAATATCTTCGATCGAGAGCGCATAACCCGTTAAATGAAGAAGAGAATAGAGTAACATTGAAGCATGACCATTTGAGAGAACAAAACGATCGCGGTTGATCCAATGGGGATTATTGGGGTTATGAGAGAGATTAAGCCCCCAAAGCGCTGTTGCCATTTCTGCCATGCCCATAGGGGCACCTGGGTGGCCAGAGTTTGCTTTTTGAACCGCGTCCATGCTTAAAGCACGAATTGCATTAGCACATTGTGTATTGATCTTTGACATAATATTTGTTTAAACCTTTCTAGCACTAAGAAAATAGAGATAATAGAAAATGCGTGAAATTCAATTATACTCAATCTCTACATAAATTGCTCCCTTAGTATTGTGAGAGATTGGATCTCTTTCTATACAAAATTGACTGTAATATTTTAAGCTATTTTATTTTAAGTTATTTCGCAGGAATGAACTGAATGGGATGTTCAGTGTTTGAATCGTTTGCAATGAGGGTTGATTCGAAAAGAAAAAATTTTTGACTGAAAATTAACGTGTAATAGTTATCGAAATCTAGCGGAAAATATACTACAATATGATCCCTGATAGACTTTTTATTCACATAAATTTCAGGGTGGGTTCATGACACATTTTATATTTGTCACAGGTGGCGTAGTTTCATCTTTAGGCAAGGGTATTGCAGCAGCTTCTTTAGGTGCGATTTTAGAGGCGAGAGGCCTTAAGGTTACAATGATGAAGCTTGATCCTTACATCAACGTGGACCCCGGGACAATGAGCCCGTTTCAACATGGTGAAGTCTTCGTGACCGATGATGGCGCTGAGACGGATCTAGACTTAGGACATTATGAGCGCTTCGTGCGTATGACTGCAACTCGTCGGAACAGTGTCAGTGCGGGACGTGTATATAAAACCGTTATTGAACGTGAGCGTGCCGGCGAATATCATGGCAATACTGTTCAAGTCATTCCTCATATTACCAATGAAATTAAAGATCGTATTTACCGTGTTGCTGGTGAATCAGATATTGCGATTATCGAAATTGGTGGAACGGTCGGTGATATTGAGTCATTGCCATTTTTAGAAGCGATTCGCCAAATTCGTACAGAAGTGGGGCCTCGTAATTCACTCTTTTTACACTTAACATTGGTGCCTTATTTGAAAGCATCGGGTGAGGTGAAAACTAAGCCTACACAGCATTCTGTCAAAGAGCTTCGTTCAATTGGTATTCAACCTGACATCTTAATTTGTCGCACAGAAGCAGCGATTCCACAAGATGAGCGCCGTAAAATTGCACTCTTTACCTCAGTTTCTGAAGAGGCAGTGATCTCTTGTGTTGATGCCGATTCAATCTATAAAATCCCTAGAATGCTCCATGATCAATCATTAGATCGTATTGTATTAGAACAATTTAATATGACAGCACCTGAAGCGGATCTTTCTGAATGGGATCAAGTGCTTGAGAATATTGCAGCGGCGGATTCTATCGCGAATATTCTGATTGTTGGGAAATATACTGAGCTAAACGATACCTATAAATCGATTAATGAAGCACTTTCTCACGCAGGTATTCAAACAAAAACAGCCATAAAACTACATTATGTTGAAGCATCATCCTTAGAGACAATGGATGATACAGAGCTTGATCAAGTGTTCGCAAATGTTGATGCCGTGCTTATCCCTGGCGGTTTTGGTGAACGTGGTATAGAGGGTAAAATTCGTGCAATTCAATATGTGCGTGAGCATGGTATCCCTTACTTAGGCCTCTGCTTAGGTATGCAATTAGCAGTTGTAGAATATGCGCGTAATGTTTTAGGATTGGAGGGCGCGAATACGAGTGAGGTTGATCCAACGGTTGCGTATCCTGTGATTCAGATGCTTGATCCACAAAGAGATAGCGAAACAGACGAGTTTAAAGGCTATATGACCATTGGTGCACAGCCTGCGACGTTGCAAGAAGGTACAAAAGCATTTGCCGCTTATGGCCAAGCAGATGTGAGTGAGCGCCACCGTCATCGTTATGGTGTGAACCTTGAGTATATCGATCAATTACAAGATGGAAACTTTGTTGTTTCAGGTCGCACTAAAGATCGTGGTTTAATCGATTTTATTGAGCTTAAAGAACATCCTTGGTTTGTGGGAACTCAATCGCATCCTGAGTTCAAATCAACCCCTCGCGATGGTCACCCACTCTTTATTGCTTTTGTGGAAGCAGCGAAAGCACAACAAAAATAAACGGAATTGAATAGTTTAGTTTGATTATTTTTCAAATTATTTTAAATTATTTCAGTGTATTTCGAAAAGATCTTACGGGAATCGTAAGATCTTTTTTATTAAGGATATTGTCAGTATGAACAAAAAACTATCAGTAATTCTCTATGAGCCAGAAATTCCCCCAAATACCGGGAATATTATCCGATTATGTGCTAATAGTGGGGCGCAATTACATCTTATCGAACCCTTAGGATTTAGTTTAGAGGAGAAAGCACTTCGAAGAGCGGGGCTTGATTATGCGGAATGGGCGGATATGAAAGTGTGGACTAATTTAGAGAGCTGTCTTACGGCAATTAAACCGAATGCCATCTATGCAATGACCACTAAAGGCAGTCGTAATTTTTTTGAGGCGAAGTTTGCAGAGAATGATGCACTTATTTTTGGTCCTGAAACGCGTGGATTGCCAGAAGATTTTATCTTTAATTTAGATCCCCAATACCGCTTGCGCCTACCGATGGCAGACAATGCAGGTCGTAGCCTTAATCTCTCTAATAGTGTGGCGATTGCGGTATATGAAGCATGGAGACAGTTCGAGTTTTCTGAGTGATTATATGAAGAACAGCATTCTTAATTCTTGCAATTGATATGCCGGCATTTGAGTAAGCTTATTTTGAATTGATCTTATTAGAATGTATGAATTGACAATATGGCAATATAGGGATAGAGGCTGATAAATACCCGCACCTTTTTATTGCTAAGGTTCTGCTTTAGGGCGGGTACCTTTTCGCTGAAAACGGGCATCCCGAGAGGCACGAATTTGCCGGGCTTGTTTGGGATCGATAATGAGCGGTCTGTAGACTTCGATACGATCCCCATCTTTTAATAGGTAATCGTCCTCTACTTTAAGGTTAAAGATTCCCCATTGTGGGTTTTCGATCTCTTTCAGTGCGCGATGGTAGAGCGAGAAGAAAGGGAGCGCTTCTGTGAGTGTGATACCTTGTTGAAACTTCTGTTGTTCACGAGGTTGCTCATTTGGTAAAGCAAGCACGAACTCAATCGTAATAAAGAGGGGATTAGGTAAGTTCTCGACCATAACGAACCTTTGCTTGAGCGCTAAAAGCAGACACCATACTACCGGCAATATTTTCAAAAATAGGGGTGAGAATAAGGCGTGCCGGGCCAAAAGAGAAATCAAAATCGATCATAAGATGGATTTCAGACCCTCCTTCTGGAAGATCTTGAAATTTCCATTCACCTCGAAGGTGCTTAAAAGGACCATCCACTAAGTTTAGTGTAATTTTTTCATTCTCAACGAGGGTATTACGTGTCGTAAACCATTTATTGAGAGGACCTTTAGCGGTCAAAATGGATGCCTCCATCATTGTAGGTGTTGCGCTAATAATACGCGCGCCTTTACACCATGGTAAAAAGGTGGGGTAGGCATTCACATCATTCACCAATTCATACATCTGTTTGGCGGAGAACGGTTCTTTTTGTGATCGACGAATAATGGGCACAGCAATCCTCGATTAATTAAATAAATCAGAAATCAGTAGAGTGATAAAAAAGCTACTCAAATTTTGAGTAGCTTCTTATTATAACAAAAAAAGTGCGCTCAATGAGTATGATTCATGATGAATTCTTTGATTGAGCTCTATTTTGTCTAGGAATTATCCATTAGAAATCGATATTGTATCAATTCTTATGATTCCTATTGTTGATTTCCTTGTAGTGCTGTAATAGCAATTGTGTAAACAATATCATCCACTAAAGCGCCACGAGAAAGATCATTTACCGGTTTTGCTAAACCTTGCAGCATCGGACCAATACAGACGACATTCGCACTTCTCTGTACCGCTTTATAGGTAATATTACCGGTATTTAAATCAGGGAAGATAAAGACCGTTGCACGTCCCGCGACTTTGCTATTCGGTGCTTTCTGTTTTCCAACGCTTAAGACGCTTGCCGCATCAAATTGTAGAGGGCCGTCGATCATGAGATCAGGTGCTTTCTCTTGTGCAATCTTAGTCGCTTCTGCCACTTTTTCTACTTGTGGGCCAGCACCAGATGTACCTGTTGAGTAAGAGAGCATTGCAACACGAGGTTCGATATCAAAAATAGCCGCTGAACGAGCAGATTGTACGGCAATGTCCGCTAATTGTTCCGCCGTTGGTTCAGGATTAACAGCACAATCCCCGTAAACATGCACTTGATCTTTCATCAACATGAAGAAGATACTTGATACCATTTTGGAATCGGGAGCAGTACCGATTAATTGGAAGGCCGGACGAATGGTATCAGCTGTTGTATGTACAGCACCCGAAACAAGCCCATCAACATGACCTTCAGCAAGCATCATGGTACCAACTACAACGCTATCTTTCAGGGCTTCGCGCGCAGTTTCTTCAGTTGCACCTTTATGTTTTCTGCGTTCGACAAAGCCGGCAACATATTGTTCAGCAATGGTTGCAGGGTCGATAATTTCAATACCTTGCGTTGGAATAACGATATTATTCGCTTTAGCAACTTCCGCAACCGTCTCAGGATTTGCAAGCAGTACACAGCGTGCAATACCACGTTCAGCACAGATCGCTGCTGCACGTAGTGTCCGAGGCTCATCACCTTCAGGAAGGACTATGCGGCGATTCGCTTGTTGTGCGCTTTGAATGAGTTTATAACGAAATGCGGAAGGTGGCATTCTATTTGGTGATGGCTGTTTAAGTGCTTCAATGAGTTTGGTCACATTAAGTGATTGTGCGATATGGGCAACTGCAGCTTGATCATCTTTAGCAGATTCTGCTTCCGTGATAATCCCCATCAGATCAAGGCTACGGCAGAAATCTGTTTGGCAAAGATGGGTGATTTGGGTCATCGCATCGGGATTAGTGACATGATTGATGATGTAGCCTGCAAACCACACATGCGCTTGACTGTAGATATAAGCATTCAAATCAAATTGTGCGGCGACTTCTTCGGCACTATCCTCTTTTGCATTGCCGGCAAAGATAACACCCGCACAGAGGGTTCTTGCGATATCGGCGTTAAGATCATGGGTATATGGACGATCACTTTGATAGGTCAAACCTTCTACTACAACGATATCGTGAATTTTGCTCACTTCTGCCACTTTCGCAACAACATTTTCAAGTAGTTCATCGTATTGATTATGACGAATTGCATCGTTGACATCGGCTTCTAAAATAGGGGAAGGGGTTTCATCTTGAAATAGGGTTCGATAGAGTTCAGATGAATGATTATGATCGCTACCGATAGGTTTGATAAATCCCACATTCATGCCTGAGTCTTTGAGGGCTTTAACAAGCGCGAGAGAAGTGGAAGCTAAACTCTGAATTTTGCCAACAGGGGCGATAAATAATGTTTTCATGATAATGCACGACTCCTTGTAAGGGTTGTGTTGTTATATTGCATATGCATATCTATAGTAAGATCGGTTTACAACAAGCTTATTTAAATGCCGGCACATCGATTGCAAGAAGCAGGAAAGCTATTCTATCCGGCATTTTGCAAGCTTGTTTATTAAGGTTTTGTATTTTTTTAAAATCCTATGCCAGCTGTTTAAAAACCGTTTTTCTTAAACCAAATTTACGATATCTTTAAGTAATAAGTTAAGTGGAAAATAGGTGATATATAGGTGATATAATAAGATACTTATAAATTCTATACATCTATACATCTATACATCACCTAACTTATTATATTATTTTACGATATTCTGAGAGAGTACTTTGTAGATCTTTGTAGATAAATAAATCTACATTATTGCGCTTTTTTAGCAACAATCTCTAGAGTGTCCTTGACAATCATACCCTCTTCATCAGTACAAACAACCAAAGCCTTCCCAAATGATGAACTAGTCGCAATAACACCTTCTGTACCCCGTACACAATGTTCATTAGAAGGACGGCTAAAAGAGTAGCCTAAGAATGCTAGCTGATCCATGATTAACTCGCGAATATAAGAGGAGTTCTCACCAATACCGCCGGTAAAGACGATTGCATCTAATTTTTGTAATGCCGGTAAGTAAGATGCTACTGTTTTAGCAACCCGGTAAGCAAACATATCGAGTGCTAATTGACAACGCTTATCTCCCTCATTCGCTTTTAATTCTAGTGTTCGGCAATCATTAGATACGCCCGAAATTCCTAGAAGACCACTTTTGAAGTTAAGAAGGTGATCAAGCTCGTAGATGTCATAGTTGAGACGCTCAACGAGGTAAGGTACTAAACCAGGATCGATTGAACCTGAGCGAGTTCCCATCATCAATCCTTCAAGTGGCGTTAATCCCATGCTTGTATCGACAGATTTCCCCGCTTTAACCGCTGTTACAGAAGCACCATTTCCTAAGTGACAGCTGATAAGATTAATTTTATTAAGCGGAATATCGAGAATCTCTGCGGTTCTTTCTGTGATATAGCGGTGGCTACTGCCATGGAATCCATAACGACGAATATTACACTCATCATAGAGTTCATAAGGAAGCGCATAGAGATATGCCTCTTCCGGCATTGTTTGGTGAAATGCGGTATCAAATACAGCAACATGAGGAAGTGTTGGGAATACTTCTTGTGCCGCTAAAATACCAGTTAAGTTTGCTGGGTTGTGAATTGGGGCAAGAGGAGCGCAGCGTTTGATAATTTCTATAACTTCAGGCGTGATTTCGACGGATTTTTGGAAATATTCCCCGCCATGGACAACACGATGGCCAACAGCAATCACTTCATCCGCAAGGTCACGAGATTGTAAATAATCAAATACAGCTCGGAAGGCGCCTGCATGAGTACCATCTTGTAATGTTTCTGTGTTTTTTCCTTCGTGTTTGAAGGTAATAGTGGCTTCTGGCGTATTAAGTTGCTCGGCAGTACCACTAATAATTGTTTGATGATTTTTGGTTTCAATGAGGGCAAATTTAAGAGAGGAACTTCCGCAATTAATGACTAATGCATACATAGCTGTTTAACTCCTTATAGGTTTGTCTTAATGGACAATTACTTTACAATTTAAGTTAGAGTTATGAATTGAAAAATGATTTAATTTCAGTGAAAAGCGATATTACACTATTGACTGATACCATTATCGTTGTAGAGATTTTTCTCTTTATAACCTAACCGTATATGATCTTTAATACATATTCAATTAATACAAATGTTTTATATAAAAAGCTTTATTGATTACCTATTGCGATATTAAATCGGATTGATTTTATCAGTATTAATTCATTTTCGATATCAAAAAATGGCGCGAAAAATCATGTCACAAAAATTAAAATACGGATTTAATATGCCATCTCTATTTATAACACTATTTTGCGAATAAATGGATGAAATTGGATGAGAGTTTGACTTATATTGAATTTTCTTTAATTAAAATTTTATTTAGTGAGAATGAACGCTGAAATTTTTCCCTTGAGATTAATATTGTTTTTAGAATTGGGCAAAGGACTTATAAATAGAGATCATTAATGAAGCTTTAGACCTATTTTTTATGGCGTTTGCAAGGTGATGGTGAGGACTCAAAATCGGTAATTGGTAAATAGAAAAGGGAAGCCTGTAAGCCTCCCCTTAAATATCTCATTATGATAATGATGATTAATATTGTTTTTAACGGTTTTTCTCAAGTAGAAGCTTGAGGTAACGACCGGTATAGCTCGCTTTGCATTCGGCCACTTTCTCCGGCGTATCGGCAATAAGAATCTCTCCGCCTTTTGCGCCACCTTCAGGTCCAATATCAATAATCCAATCGGCCGTTTTAATGACATCGAGATTGTGTTCGATAATGATAATAGTATTGCCTTTATCGCGAAGCGTATGAATAACCTTAAGAAGTTGAGCAATATCGTGGAAGTGAAGCCCCGTTGTGGGTTCATCGAGAATATAGACTGTTTTGCCGGTATCGCGTTTAGAGAGTTCTCTTGAGAGTTTAACCCGCTGCGCTTCCCCGCCAGAGAGCGTAGTGGCATTTTGCCCAAGGGTGATATAACTCAAGCCTACTTCCATTAAGGTCTCTAAGCGGCGATGAACAACGGGAATTGCATCAAAGAAATGATACGCTTCTTCTACCGTCATATTGAGAACATCATTGATCGATTTCCCTTTGTAGAGGATATCGAGGGTTTCCCGATTATAGCGTTTTCCTTTACACTCATCACACACCACATAGACATCGGGTAAGAAGTGCATCTCCACCTTGATCACGCCGTCGCCTTGACAATTTTCACAACGACCGCCTTTCACATTAAAGCTAAAACGCCCCGGTTGATAACCACGTGCTCGTGCTTCCGGCGTGTTGGCAAAAATTTCCCGAATTGGCGTGAATAAACCTGTATAAGTGGCGGGATTTGAGCGAGGAGTTCGGCCAATCGGACTCTGATCAATATTGACAATTTTATCAATGAGATCAAGCCCTTCAATTTTCTTATAAGGTGCCACTTCTACGCTATTATTTTGATTCAAAATCCGTGCCATTGCGCTATAGAGCGTATCATTGACGAGCGTTGATTTCCCTGAACCCGATACTCCTGTTACGCAGGTTAGAAGTCCTAATGGGAATGATGCGGTAATATTTTTGAGATTATTGCCGGTTGCACCTACTAATTTGATCTGTTTTTTCGGATCATTTTTGGTTCGTTTTTCAGGAACATCAATCGTTTTGCGCCCCGAGAGATAATCGGCTGTGAGGGAATCCTTATTTTTCAGAATCTCTTTCGGTGTACCTGCAGCAACGACTTGTCCACCGTGAACTCCTGCACCGGGACCAATATCTACAATATAATCTGCTGAGAGAATCGCATCCTCATCGTGTTCAACGACAATAACGGTATTCCCCAAATCACGAAGATGAAACAACGTTTGCAATAAGCGATCATTATCCCGTTGATGGAGCCCAATTGAGGGTTCATCGAGAACATAGAGCACACCCATTAAGCCGGCCCCAATTTGGGAGGCCAAGCGAATTCGTTGCGCTTCACCGCCGGAGAGCGTTTCGGCAGAACGAGAGAGATTGAGATAATCTAAGCCCACATTCACCAGGAAGCCTAAGCGCTCTTGAATCTCTTTGAAAATCTTATCAGCAATCTCTTTTTTAGCACCTTTAAGAGAGACATTTTTTGACCAATCGAGCGCCTCTTCGATAGGAAGAGCAGTAATTTGATGAATCGCTTTATCTTCAATTAAGACATTTTTCGCAGCAGGCCCTAAGCGGCTACCTTCACAATCAGGGCAGACACGCATTGCTAAAAAGCGCGTTAAGCTCTCTCGGACAATTTGCGAATCTGTTTCGTGATAACGACGCTCAAGGTTATTTAAAATTCCTTCAAAGGGATGAATACGGATCGATTTTTGTCCGCGATTACTGATGTAATGAAATTCGATCTCTTCCTCCCCTGAACCATAAAGGAGAATTTGCTGAATTTTTTTGGGGAGCTTTTCAAACGGAGTATCCGGATCAAATTTATAATGACGCCCCAATGACTCGATCATCGAGAAGTAGTAACTTGAATTTTTATCCCAACCTCGAATAGCGCCATTTGAGAGGGGAAGAGAGGGCTCTGCTACCACACGATCAGGATCAAAATATTGATTTACGCCTAGACCATCGCACGTTGGGCAAGCGCCTTCAGGATTATTGAAAGAGAAGAGACGAGGTTCTAACTCGGCAATGGCGAAGCCACATTCCGGACAAGCATAATTGGCCGAGAAGTGAAGCAGTGCTTCCTCGCTCTTCATATCGATAATCATCGCCAGTCCCCCAGAGAGATCGAGCGCCGTTTCAAGAGATTCAGAGAGACGAACCCGAATATCATCCCGTACTTTAAAACGGTCTACCACAACATCAATATCGTGATGTTGTTTCGGATTAATGTCTGGCAATGCATCAATTTCATAAGTGGTACCATCGACACGCACGCGTAAGAAGCCTTTTGCTTTCAGTTCTTCAAAGAGTTTGAGATGCTCCCCTTTACGGTTGCGAACGATCGGCGAGACAAGCATTAGACGAAGCTCATCGGATAAGCCCATTGTCATATCCACCATTTGTGGAATGGTCTGCGCATTTAAAGGGAGATGATGTGTAGGGCAATGTGGTGTTCCGATTCGAGCAAAAAGTAGGCGCAGATAATCGTAAATCTCCGTCACCGTTCCAACCGTTGAGCGAGGATTGTGAGAAGTCGATTTCTGTTCGATCGAAATCGCCGGCGATAACCCTGAGATATGATCGACATCGGGTTTTCCCATAACTGACAAGAATTGTCGAGCATAGGAGGAGAGCGATTCCACATAGCGCCTTTGTCCCTCGGCATAGAGCGTATCGAATGCGAGAGAGGATTTCCCCGAGCCTGATAAACCGGTAATAACCACCAGTTTATTACGAGGGAGCGTTAAGTCGATTGCTTTAAGATTGTGCGTGCGCGCACCTTGAATTGTAATATCTTCCATAATGCCTTCAACAAAAGAAGAGGAACGGCTGTTCCTCTAGTAAGAGATTATTTTCCTATAGCACAATATGGAGATAATTGGTAAAAAATCAAGGTATTCCTTTAAGATATCGTGGTTTTCTACAGTACGCAACGATGATCAAATCCCCCTAAAGATATGCGCTAATGGCGCGCTCCTCGCTATTTAGTTGCGGCTACTTCGGTGCGGATACTTCCTCTTTTGTTGTGAAAGCCTTTTCTGTTTGAGCTGGTAGGGCATTCATCGCTCGAAGCATATTGAGCGCTTCATAGAGATAGTAGTCACCTTGTTGAATGAGTGGCGAGAAATCAACAGAGGGAGTGATCCTTTCAGGGCTTGTATTTTGAAGATGACCTTTCTGATTGACCTCTCGAGAGGCTTTCGCAGGTTCAATATTACCTTTAATCACAGGGATCAGAATATCAGGTGTAATTCCATTGTTTTGGATTGAGCGACCGGTTGGCGTATAGTAACGAGCCGAAGTGTAACGAATTGCGCCGCCACTGACTAATGGTTTGATAATCTGAATTGAACCTTTACCGAAGCTATTTTCCCCTACAATTAGCGCGCGTTTATGATCTTGTAGTGCTCCGGCAACAATTTCAGCACTAGAGGCCGATTGCGCATTAATTAAGACAATTAACGGAATATTAGGGAATATTTGAGTGTTTTTAGCACTGTAACGATTCTTAAAATCATCGGATTGACCATCGGTATAAGTAATCAATCCCTCATCAAGAAAGAGGTCTGCTGTCTCAATAGCCGCGGAAAGTAATCCACCAGGATTGTTACGAAGATCAAGCACAATGCCTTTAATGGTTGAGTGCTCTGATTTTGCTTCTGCTTCTAATTGATCAAGTGCCTTGATAATCTCTTGATCGCTCCCATTTTGAAAGTGATCTAAGCGCAGATAGGCAAATTCTTTATTATATAGTTTTGCAATGGAGAGGCTTGGTGTTGGGACATTGGCGCGTATTAATTTGATGTTAAGTGGCTCTTTCGCTCGAATAATATCGAGAATGACTTCTGTGCCAATCGGGCCTTGAATTTTAGCGCTATATTGGTTGGGGTCAATCTCTGAAATAGGTGTTTGATCAATGGCGACAATTTGATCGCCCACTTTAAGTCCTGATTTTTGGGCGGGGCTTTGATCAAAGATCTTATTAATGGTCAATACTTTGTTATCAGCATTATAAGAGAGTTCTACGCCAATGCCGGCAAAAGCACCGGAAGTCCGATTTTTGATCGCTTGATACTCCTCTTGGGTGTAATATTTTGAGTGAGGATCAAGCGCCATTAGCCCATTAATCGCATTCGTAATGAGTTTCTCATCTGTGACTGGCTCTACATAATTATGTTTGAGATGGTCAAAGATTTCAGTAAAGAGATAGAGATCTTTGGGGGGGACTTTCTCTTGGCCATCTGCTGTGAGATTGGCTGCATTGATTTGATCAGATGTTATCTCTGCTACGCTAAGAGAAGATACGGAAAGGGTGAGAAGAATAAGCGTGTGCAATAATTTTTTTTGCATAATTAATGGTAGATTCCTTGAAGATTCGTTGCATGTTCACAGTTTAATTATGAGTGATATCAATAATAGTTACTGTTATATAGGATTTATCATTTATATCAATATTTATTATTGATATTAATGTTAATATTGATATTGATATTCTATATTTTTTTATCTATTTAGTTCAAAATATTTACAAAGAAAAGCAAGGATATCTGGTAAGGTAGGGAAAACTAACATGAATGGTGATTGAGATGAGTGAATTGATATGATCATAGTGAAGACTCTCTTCTTTTATCTTGAAACAGAAAAAAGGCCACCAATAATTTAAATGGGGCCTTTCGATACAGTTAACGATATCTTTAAAGATATGTAATTATGCTATTAAAATAGTCGTTAGATGATCATTACTGAAAATGGATCAAGTTTTTACCGGTCATCTCTGCAGGTTGTTTCTCATCTAATAGATAAAGAATGGTTGGTGCAAGATCACAGAGTGCACCATCTGGCTCAAGCGTTGCCCGGCGACCGACATAAATCAGTGGTACCGGCGTTGTGGTATGCGCTGTATGGGGTTGATTATTTTTATCATCCCAGTTTTTCTCGGCATTACCGTGATCGGCTGTGACGAGCATCTCACCGCCCACTTTTTTCACCGCTTCATACACTTTACCTAAGCCATCATCAACCGTTTCAATGGCTTTTACAATCGCTTCAAATACGCCAGTATGACCTACCATATCAGGGTTTGCGTAGTTACAGATGATCACATCAAATTTTTCAGACTCGATCGCTTCCACTAATTTTGCAGTCACTTCCGGTGCACTCATCTCAGGCTGTAGATCATAAGTCGCTACTTTCGGAGAGTTCACTAGAATCCGTTCTTCGCCTTTGAATACATGTTCTTCACCGCCATTGAAGAAGAATGTAACGTGAGGATATTTCTCCGTTTCAGCAATACGAAGTTGGGTATAGCCTCTATTTGAGAGTACTTCACCTAAGCCATTTTTAAGCTCAATAGGTGGATATGCAATCTCAGTGGGTAACTCTGCTTTATATTCGGTTAATGAGACAAAGTGAGAGAGTTTAGGACGATATTGTAGTTTAAAGCCATCAAAATCATCTTCAACAAACGGATAGCTGATCTCACGAGCCCGGTCAGCTCTGAAGTTCATAAAGATGACCGCATCCCCATCTTCCATTTCGACAGGCTCGCCAATCACTGTAGCTTTCACAAACTCATCATTTTCACCACGTTCATAAGCCGCTTTTAAGCCTGCTTGCGCGTTATCTGCTTGGAATTCACCAATTCCTTGTGATACAAGATTGTAAGCTTTTTCAACACGTTCCCAACGATTATCCCGATCCATTGCATAGTAACGACCAATCATCGTGGCAATACGACCTTTGCCTAATTTGGCAAAAAGCGCATCCGCTTTCTCAAGAGAAGGTGCGGCCGATTGTGGTGGCATATCTCGGCCATCTAAGAATGCGTGGAGATAGATTTTATTTAAGCCTTTTTTCGCGGCGAGTTCCATCAATGCAAAGATATGCTTTTCATCAGAGTGAACACCGCCGGGAGAGAGTAGGCCAAAGATATGGAGTGCCTTATCATTCGCAAGAAGATCATCCATCGTTTGATTAAAAATCGGATTATCGTTGAAAGCGCCTGAACGAACATCTTTGGTAATCCGGGTAAAGTCTTGATTAACAACACGACCTGCACCGATATTCATATGACCTACTTCAGAGTTCCCCATCTGTCCATCAGGAAGACCGACCGCTTCTCCAGAAGTTTTGATCAGTGTTACCGCACCGATTTCCCGCAAATGATCCCAGTTAGGTGTTTTTGCAGATGCAACAGCATTATTTTCTAATTCTTGGCGAAAGCCCCAGCCATCTAAAATACATAGGACAATTGGTTTTGGTATAGCCATCTTAAACTCCTTCTGTTTAGGGTGTTTTCTCATATTCAGAGATGATTCATATTTATAGGATGTTTGATATGATTACTGCTATTCAAGATGTTATAGATGTTATTTAAGAGTATCTTTTAAAAATATCTATTTGTGAATCTTTCTCATTATACCGAAAAAGTCGAGGAAAGGGCACTCTTCTAATGCTCTGATTATTGCTATACCTCAATTTTAAGGGATAGATAGGCATCATGAGGGTACTGAAATTGATCTATCGCGCATTAGACAAGAAAAAACAGCGCATATTGAAATTAGGGCTACATAAATCCAATGTTTTAGAGTATCATTAGGACAATTATTTCAATGAGCATTCACTCTAAGAGGAGATGTAAATTATGGGTTCATTTAGTATTTGGCATTGGGCGATTCTTTTAGTAGTCGTGCTTTTAGTATTCGGTACTGCAAAATTAAAAAATGCAGGGAAAGATTTAGGTTCTGCGGTGAAAGGCTTCAAAGATGCCGTAAAAGATGGCGAGAAAGAAGCGAAAGAGAACGCGGAGCCTCAAAATCTTGAGAACAAACAACAAGAGACAACCGCAGCGCCTAAAGATAGCACTGTAGTTGATGAGCAAAAAAATAGTCGCGTAGATTAAATTGAGCGCTTGAAGATGCTTTGCGATCACGCTGATCTCATCACGTCATTTTTAATGACTTAATAGGATCAAAGTTAGTTGCAATGGCGTTGCATAGGCTTAGTATGCTTAAATAAGATGAATATAGATATTACCTCTATTAGCTTTGAAGGGTTAATCGAGGTAATTCTCATTTTACGTCAATAATTTTATTTCTATACAGTGGAAATTGGATAAGGTGGGTAGGGTAGATACTTATGTTTGGGATTAGTAGTAGCGAGTTTCTGATTATCCTTGTCATTGCCTTAATTGTCATTGGCCCACAAAAATTACCGGAAATGATTCGAACAGTCGGAAAATGGGTCGGTAAAATTCAACACTTTACTAATAGTGTCAAAAATGAATTAACCAATGAATTTGAGTTAAATGAGATCAAAAAATCGATTGAAGAGCTAAAGCAGAGTTCGGAGTTACAAAAACTCAAAGAGGAGCTTGAGAGTACCAAGAAAGGGGTTACGCAATCACTTCGCTCATTTGAATCATCTATGAATGAAACAGAAGAGAAGGTGAAAGAGGAGCAGAAAAAGCTCGAAGCTTATCTGCAAGTTGAGGGGGAAATTCCAGGACATCCCGCTTCTACAAATGAACCCGGACAAAATGAACCCGCACAAATTGCAAGTTCAACGTCAGCCAATGCAAAATTGAATTCTTCTAGTCATGCGAGCGCTTCTAATACAGCTTCAGGGACACATCACGATGATGAAGCGGCTTTTGATATTGCCTTTGATGACGCTTTTCTGAAAGGCGAAGCTGAGTTTATTACAGATCATGAGGAAGATGAACATCTTTTAACAGCACCGCCTCAGAATTACGCAGCGCGCGTTGAAGTGGACCGCGTTGAAGTAGATCAAGCTGCTCTGCAAAACGGAAGTGCTTCCACTGTATATAGCGCACCTGATTCATTTCGGCAGTTATTACAGCGCCGGCAAGCAGAAATTGCGGCAATGCAAGATGCGCAAGTGGCACAACAATTTGCCCTGTTGTCTGCTAAAAATAGTCGGCAACTTCTGAGTGATGATGAGCTAAAGCGCCGATTAACCTTGCGGCAAATGGAATTAAATCGTTAATTGGTAGAATCAGCAATCAGATTGTAAATAGATTCTAAATAAATTGTCATTGAATGCTCGATATAGGAGATCCCCTTGTCGAGCTTTTTTATGAGAAATATTGGGAGAAGGTTTATAATGCCGGCTTGCAATTGATAAATTGCAAAATGATCTATTCGATAGATCAAAGCAAGCAAAGAAATCAATCAGAGATAAATCAGAGATAAATACGAGTTAACTAGGCATTCAATAAATATTCAGTAAGGATACGTTGTGAAAGAGGATATATTGTGAAAGATCGGTCAATAGAGTATCTATTTGCGCAATCAGAACCGGATATGATTTTCGCAGAGAAGCGAGATCCCGGTAAGTTTAGTTTCAATGAAGAGGTTGTGAAGGTCTTTCCTGATATGATTCGCCGATCAGCCCCGGGATATACCTCTATTGTGGAGAATATCGGTCATTTAGCGCCACTATTTGCTCAAGAGAATAGCAAAATTTATGATCTCGGAAGTTCACTCGGTGCTGTCTCGATGGTGCTTCGTAGCAGTATTCAAGTTCCGAATGTCTCTATTGTTGCTATTGATCAATCAGAAGCGATGGTCGCTAAATCTCGGGAATACTTGAAAGCGCAAGAGATGATGATTGAATCATTATTACCGATTGAAGTGGTGCAAGCAGATATTACAGCGTTTCCCTATGAGATGGCTTCTATTTTTACGCTGAATTTTACGTTGCAATTTATCCCTCGGGAATCGCGCCTTGATCTGCTGCAAAAGTTGTATAATCATCTATTACCGGGGGGCGTACTCTTCCTTTCTGAAAAATTGCGCTTTGCGGATGATGAACAACACGAGTTTTTGAATCATTTGCATATGCAATTTAAGCGGGCACAAGGTTATTCTGAGTTAGAGATTGCCCAAAAACGGGAGTCCCTAGAGGATGTGATGAAGATTGATACTTTTGAAGAGCATAGAGCCCGTTTATTAGAAGCGGGATTTGATCAAGTCTATCTTTGGTTTCAGTCACTCAATTTTGCCTCAATGATTGCGATTAAATCAGCAAAATAGCACTTATCACAACAACAGTGAAATAGAAGAATTCCGAAATAGAATAGCGAAATAGAATAGAGATAATTGAAAAAGAGTAAGGTATCAATTGAATATGACACAATGGGATAACGGCATAACGAAGATGGAAGAGATGATCTATCTACCTGCATTAATGGATTATTTTAAGGATCAGCGAGCATTTAAGGAATGGACAAATCAATTGCCTGATTTTTTAGCAGATCGACTTCGTAAAAAACATGGTGATAGCCCACGTTGGGAACATGCATTATTAGATATGCCGGAGATTAAAGATCTTACAGCGGATCTTAAAAATGGGGTAATTTTAACGGGTAAAGCGGATTCACTACAGCTGAAAGATGCACTGAAGCGACTCATGCCTTGGCGGAAAGGCCCTTTTCAACTCAATGATATCTTGATTGATACTGAGTGGCGTTCTGATTTTAAGTGGAATCGTGTGAGTCAGCATATTGATGTGACAAACAAAAACATTCTCGATGTCGGTTGTGGGAATGGTTATTATGGTTATCGAATGTTAGGTGCAGGTGCCAAAAGCGTGGTTGGGATCGATCCGAATTGGCTCTTTCTCTATCAATTTCTATCTATTCGAAATTATATGCCGCAAGTGCCTATTTGGCAGTTGCCGATGACTTTAGAAGAGATGCCGACTTCATTGGAAGCCTTTGATATGGTTTTCTCAATGGGGGTATTCTATCATCGTCGTTCGCCGATTGATCATCTCTATCAACTCAAAGATGTGATTCGTTCTGGTGGTGAATTGGTATTAGAAACCATAGTGATTGATGGTGATGAGAGGGCGGTATTAATGCCGAAAGATCGCTATGCTCAGATGCGTAATGTTTGGTATCTGCCCTCGGTTGCAGCCTTAAAACTTTGGCTTGAGCGAGCAGGTTTTATCGATATCGAGTGTGTGGATCTCTCAAAAACAACTATCGAGGAGCAGAGAACTACAGAATGGATGGATTACCTTTCATTGCCTGACTTCTTAGATCCCCGGGATCAGAATAAAACGATAGAAGGTTATCCCGCACCTCAACGAGCGGTCATGGTAGCCAGAAAACCGAAATAGATATCACTATTTATTCAATCATTTTTTCAGAAAACAACGTCATAAAAAATGCCAATCGACTACCGGTTGGCATTGTTATTTAAGATTGTTATTTGAGGACTTTAATATCCCCTAACCTTGTGGCATTTGTGCTGTAATCTCAAGAAGCGTTTGAATAAAATCTTTGAGTAGAAAGGCGATACCGAAATAGATCCAGGCAGTCACAATGAGTGTTATAAATCCTGTTTTATTGTGACTGTAGCCTTTAAAAAGACCAATACCTACAGTCGTGAACGCTGCTGCATTGAGGAAGCTAAAGAGGTAGAATCCCACTTGGAAAAGCTTCGGTCCTCGAATATCGAGTAGGCTGACGACTTCATAACGGAGCCAAATAGTGCCGAAATAGGTGATAGCGAGAAAAATGAGCGCAATAATCAGTGCAACAATGGCCATTGGACGTAAATGTGGACGTTCTTTATAGAGTGCGCCGGCAGTAAAAAGCATAAAGATTGAGATCAGCGAAACAGGCACCGTTGTAGTTAAGCGTGCAAAAAGTAGGTTAAAAATCAATAGACCAATCCAAGCGATAATGAAGATAGTTCGTGGTTTGGGCGCTTGCTTATTTTGGATATCGGAACTCATAAAACAACCTTTAAAATGAATAGGATGAATGAAATCTAAATAGTAGATAAATCGAGTAGAGTATTACTATAACACAGGTTATTTTAAGGAGAGTGTCTAGAGTGATTCATCTATTTGATAAGGATTAGCAATCCCTAATTGTGCCAAAATCTCTATCTCAAGGGCTTCCATCTCTTGCGCTTCCTCATCGGTTATATGATCAAAGCCCAATAAGTGTAATGTTCCATGAATGGTCATATGGGTAAGATGTGACTCAATTGATTTACCTTGTTCAGCAGCTTCCGCTTCGATGACCGGCATTGCAATGATGATATCGCCTAATGTGGGAATTTCATCCGCAAGAAAATCAGGGACTTCGAAAGGGAAAGAGAGCACATTAGTAGGTCTATCTTTGCCTCGATATTCTCGATTAAGCGCCTGTATCTCTTCATTATCCGTAAAGCGAATAGTCACTTCCGCTTCCTTTTCAAAGCCGGCAATAGAGAGGGCTAGGTTGACCCAGGTTGCGATTTTTTCATCGGAGGGAAGGGAGGTTTCAATATTTCTTTGACAATCGATAGTTAAAAGTGAAAGATCACGCATAGTAATAATACTCATATTGGATTGTAATGTAATAGGATGATAGCGTAATAGGGTTAATTACGATTAAATAGATATCTGATAGCCGATATTTAAGCTACTTAGAATATCTTAAAATAAAATATAGTAATTTTGGTTTAAGAAAAAGGGTTTTTAGGCATCTATCAGGGAATTTAAAAAAGCATAAAACCTAACTAACCAACGCTTGCAAGATGCCGGATAGAACCGATTTCTCGCCTCGATCAGCCGATGTGCCGGCATTTAAATAGTTTATTTTGAAGCGATAAGATGATCGTTTGGCAATCATCTTATCGCTTCATATGATCAATGCGTTTGCTATTTGTAGTCTTTTATTGAACAGACTCTCGCTCAATACGCCGCGCTTCTTCTCGTTTCTCTTTAGCAATGCGTTCTGCTTCATCTGCTTTCTCATAAGCATCAATAATCTTCGCAACCATCGGATGACGCACGACATCGGCAGAAGAGAAGTGGCTAATAGAGATTCCCTCAACATTGTTTAAGATCTCAAGTGCGTGTTTTAAACCTGACTTAACGTGACGTGGTAGATCCACTTGCGAAGCATCGCCGGTAATGACCGCTGTGGAACCAAAACCGATACGGGTTAAGAACATTTTCATCTGTTCAATAGTTGTATTTTGCGCTTCATCAAGAATGATATAGGCATCATTGAGTGTTCGACCCCGCATAAAAGCAAGTGGTGCGATCTCAATTGTATGGCGTTCGATCAGCTTATTGACTGTTTCAAAGCCAAGCATCTCATAGAGTGCATCATAGAGCGGTCGAAGATACGGATCGATCTTTTCCGTCAAATCGCCAGGGAGAAAGCCGAGTTTTTCACCTGCTTCAACCGCCGGACGTACAAGGATGATTCGGCGTGCCTCATCTTTTTGTAGCGCTTCTACTGCCGCTGCAACGGCTAGAAACGTTTTACCGGTACCCGCAGGGCCAATACCGAAGTTGATATCATTTTGTCCCATATTGTAGAGATACGCTTTCTGTGCTGGTGTGCGTCCACGAATAAGGCCGGCTTTAGTTTTAATCACTTGATCTTGAACCGTTTGCTCTACCTCTTGAAACTCAGGACCAAGCTCTTGAATGACAAGATGAACATCATTGGGTTCAAGCCATTTTTCATCTGTTTGCCGATAGAGCTCTTCTAAAATTGCGCGGGCGTTTGTAATATCCGTATGGTTTCCCACAATTTGAAATAATGCACCACGATTATTGATATCGACCATGGTTCGCTTTTCGATAAGTCGCAAATGCTCATCTAAATTACCGCAAAGATTAGAGAGGCGTTCGTTGTCATCATCAAAAGAGAGTGTGATTTTACTCATTCGGTTTTTTATAATCCTTATATAGATAGTTTATATAGAGAACGATAGTTCTAATTTATCTATGAAATTTTCACAAAAGAGAACAGGGAGACAATGTAAGAATAATGTAAAAATAACATAAAAATAGTGTTATAACTCTACATTATGAACAGAAGAGACTCAAGAAGTAGTGTTATAATAGCTACAATTTTGGGATAAAAGTATTAAAAACAAGGTTTATAACGAAATAAAATGAAGGGGTCACTGTGAAACTCGAAGAAAATCAACTCATTCAAGCATTGATTGCCTTAAAATGGATCTCGAAAGAGGCGATTCCATTGTTGTCGGCTAAAATGTACGAAAATGAAAAATCGGTTGTAGGCAAATTACGGGCTCACGGTCTATCGAGTGGCGCTATTTTGGAAGGTGCGATGTTTGCAAACATTAATGCCGAATATCCGTTATTAGTGGTAGATTTAGCTTGTCTTAATTTAGCACAAGTGATTACGATTGGTACGCCTCTTACCGTTTCGCAGATGAATGATTATTTTCTAGCGCCGATCGGCATGATCGAAGGGCGATTGAAAATTGCGGTCGCAGATATCGAAACAGTGACCCTGTTAAAGAGAATACATTTTCCGGCACCGGTAGATTATTGGCTCGCTGACAGTCAGCAAATTCAAATTTTAATTGCTCAAATTGCCGGTATGCGTGAACTAGCCGAAAAAGCAGAGACAGAGGTTAAAGCAAAAGAAGCGAAAGAGCGCGAAATTCAATCATCGGTGGAAAATAAGAATAATTTTATTGATCAGGATAATGTCGATAACAATCTTATTGAGGATACTAAGGAAAATGCTACTGAAGATGATATTACTGTCGTAGATTCCCTGGAAGAATATCTTGTCGAAGAAAACAACCATGTTGAAACGAATCTTATAGTAGATGACTATCGTAATGAATATGACCGGCAAGAGATCGAGGAAATTACCGAGAAAATAGCATTACCAATTGATGATGGCTACTCGGTTGAGATTGATGCATTGGCGGATGACTACCCAATAGGTGATGAAGAAGATCCAGGAAAAGAGGCTAGAGATTTTAGCGATCAGTGTGCCGATGAAGATCTAATATCGGGGATAACAGTAACATCAACGAAGATAGCACCAACTACTGAAGAATACGCAGTAGAAAATGCCGGCCTCATAGAATCAAACATTGATTCAACAGTGAAAGATGACAGCCTTGGATCTAGCAGCTTTAATCCTAATGTTAGCGTCATAAATACGAAGCCGATGGATCTAAGTCCAGAAGAATCGGCGGAGCTTGCTAGCGATGATCTGGTGGGCTATCTCAATTTTGTGTTATTAGATGCAGTTACACAAAAAGCCTCTGATATCCATTTTGAACCTTATGAATCTCATTATCGCATTCGTTTTCGTATTGATGGATTATTACAAGAAGCCTATCAAGTGCCGGAGAAGTATCGTGAGCGCATTGCCTCTCGATTAAAAGTCATGGCTGAGCTTGATATTGCAGAAAAGCGTCTACCACAAGATGGTCATTTAACCATTCAATTAGATGAAGATGATGCGACTGGTGAATCAGTTGATGCGCGTATTTCGGTGATCCCGACAATTTGGGGGGAGAAGGTTGTACTACGTCTGCTCGATAGTAATGAAGTCGCGTTAACTTTGAATCAATTAGGGTTATCAAATCACGATCGACAAGTCGTTCAAGCTGCGA
Organism: Ignatzschineria larvae DSM 13226; assembly: GCF_038500265.1. Lineage (NCBI taxonomy): Bacteria > Pseudomonadati > Pseudomonadota > Gammaproteobacteria > Cardiobacteriales > Ignatzschineriaceae > Ignatzschineria > Ignatzschineria larvae. The sequence continues at coordinate 717,754 of NZ_CP150637.1, forward strand.
TTGAACGATCACAAGGCTTGATTTTGGTGACAGGGCCTACGGGCTCTGGTAAAACGGTGACACTCTATGCGGCGCTGAATGCACTCAATCAGGCGAGTCGGAATATTGCAACGATAGAAGATCCGGTAGAAATTAATCTTGAAGGCATTAATCAATTGCAGATTCATCCAGAAATCGGTTTAGATTTTGCCGAAGCATTACGGGCTTTTTTACGACAAGATCCCGATGTTGTCATGGTAGGAGAGATTCGAGACTATAAGACTGCAGATATTGTGGTGAAAGCAGCACAAACAGGGCATTTAGTTCTCTCTACACTTCATACTAACTCTGCCATTGAAACACTCAATCGCCTTAAAAATATGAGGATTGAGCTTTACAATATTGCATCGACGGTAAAGCTCATTATCGCTCAGCGTTTGGTGCGAACCCTTTGTCATTGCAAAGAGGAGGATATTGTAGATTCTCATTATTTGGAATCATTAGGCTTTACTCCAAAGCAAGCGGCAAGTCGTTTCTTTAGAGCGAAAGGGTGTTCTGAATGTCGAGATGGTTATAAAGGACGCCGGGCTATTTTTGAAGTGATGCCCATTTCAAAACGAATGGAAGCTTTGATTTTAGAAGATGCCGGTACTATTGAGATTCAAAGACAAGCAGAACGGGAAGGTATTAAAACATTACGACAAGCTGGTATTGAGATGGTTTTAGAAGGCGTTACTTCCTTAGAAGAGGTTTTACGGGTCACACATGACTGATTATCGACTAGATCAATTTTTACAAAAAACAGCAGGCGTCTCTCGCAAAGAAGCAGGAAAAATTATCCGGGGCCGTTGGGTGACGGTCAATGGTGAGACGGTTACTGCACGAGATTATAAAGTATCCGTAACAGATAAAATCTATCTTGATGATGAATTATTAATTCATAATAATGAGTATCGCTATTTTGTCCTTTATAAGCCGGCGGGGTACGTTTCAAGTCATCGTCACGATGGTCATCTTTCGCTCTTTACATTATTAGATGAGCCGATTGAAGACCTTCATATCGCCGGGCGATTAGATGCAGACACTACAGGATTAGTACTGATTACGAATGATGGTGCTTGGTCGCATGCAGTCACACATCCTAAGGGGAATCAAGCACTCGACAAGGTGAAAAAGGTTTATGATGTGGAATTAGCTGCACCCATTACCGCAGAGATGATCCAAGCTTTAGAGACAGGCGTGATGCTCAATGGTGAAACAACAATCACGAAGCCAGCGGAAGTGATCATGATCGATACTCTACATATCCAATTGATTTTAATAGAAGGGCGCTATCATCAAGTCAAAAGAATGTTGGCGGCGGTAGGGAATCGTGTAGAGAAGTTACATCGGGCAGCCATTGGTAATATTACATTAGAAGGTTTAGCGGTCGGAGAGTATCGAGCGTTAACGATAGAAGAGAGAGAAGGATTAATAAATGGCAGAAGCAAGTAGTGCATTATTTCAGAATCAATCCCTAATGAGTGAAGGAAAGGGGTTATTGATTGCCGATGAGAGCTTTGTAATTGAGAGTGCTGTTGTGCGGGATAATATCCAATATATGACCAATCGCAAAGATATTGCTAATCAATTAGATGCAATGGGTTTTGCCGGCAATTTAAGTGATTTTATTTTGGAAGAAGTGGCAGATGAGAGTCTTGATTTTGTTCTATTTCGATTGAATAAATCTAAGGTTTTAACTTTCTATCTATTAGAACAGATCGCGCGTATTTTAAAAGCAGGTGGACATCTGATCTTAACAGGGCACAATCAAGAAGGGATTAAGAGTGTTATTAAGCATGCTTCTGCAATGGGGGAGATGGAACTGACGCTTGTCGGCAAAGGAGTGCGTTATGCCGATATTACGAAATGTGCCGGTGCAACCTTGGAATTAGGGGGATTTGAGTATCGAGAGCTATTAGTACTTGAGGATTTTGAGCAATCTCTCGATTTTGTGAGTAAACCGGGAATCTATGGTTATAAAAAAATCGATGAGGGTAGTCGTTTTTTAGTAGAAACACTTTCCGAAATAGATGAGAGTATTAAAGGAAAAGTACTCGATTTAGGCTGTGGGTATGGTTACCTTGCGGGTTCACTCGGGGATCATCCTGATGTCACTGAATTAGTGGCAACCGATTGTAATGTGCCAGCCGTTGTATTGTGTGAATATAATTTGAAGCAATTAGATATTGCGGCGACGGTAACGCTCGATGATTGTGGTTCAATGTTAGAAGATCGTACTTTTGATCGTATTATCTGTAATCCGCCCTTTCATCAGGGATTTGGTACTTCTCAACCTTTAACAGAAAAATTTGTACAAAATTGTAAGCGATTATTACGCCGTAAAGGTATTGCTTATCTTGTCGTGAATAAATTTATTGCGATCGAAAAGATCTGTTCAGAACAATCGGTTCGCTGTCAGCAAATAGCTAGTAATAATCAATTTAAAATTATGCAGTTAGAACGATTTAAATAATCAGTGTTTATTGATCTATTGCAGATCGCACTGCAGGAAATAAAGAATATAAAAAATCCCAACAATGATTGTTGGGATTTTCTATTTCCATCTAATGATTTCAGTTTAATCACTAAAATCATCACTTAGGTTTGATGGATTCGCTTTCCTCTTGGTCTTGAGTGGCCTATTTTTTAGGGCCAACTTTTGCTAATTCAGCACCGAGTTCGGTATCTGTGTATTGGTCAAAGTTTTTCTCAAAGAGACCAGCAAGGTTTTCTGCTTTAGCCTGCCATTGTGCTTTATCAGCATAAGTATTGCGAGGATCTAATAATGTGCTATCAACGCCAGTTACTGCTTTAGGCACATCAAGATTGAAAACAGGGATTGTTTCTGTTTCAGTTTGATCGATTTCGCCGCTTAAAATTGCGTTGATGATATTACGAGTATCTTTCAGTGAGATACGTTTGCCAGTACCATTCCAACCAGTATTGACGAGGTAAGCTGTTGCGCCAGATTCTTCCATACGTTTGACTAATACTTCCGCATATTTTGTTGGGTGAAGTAGAAGAAATGCTGCGCCAAAACAAGCTGAGAATGTTGGCGTTGGCTCAGTAATACCACGTTCAGTACCTGCTAATTTAGAGGTAAAGCCTGAAAGGAAGTAGTATTGCATCTGCTCAGGCGTTAATTTAGATACAGGTGGAATCACACCGAATGCATCTGCAGTTAAGAAGATTACTTTCTTCGCAGGACCCGCTTTAGAGATAGGTTCTACGATGTTATCGATATGGTAAATTGGGTAAGAGACACGAGTATTCTCAGTTTTTGATCCATCTGCGAAGTCTACAGAACCATCTTCTTTAATCACGACATTTTCAAGAAGCGCATCACGACGGATTGCACCATAGATTTCAGGCTCATGTTCTTGTGAAAGGTTGATTGTTTTGGCATAGCAACCGCCTTCAAAGTTAAATACACCGTCATCATCCCAACCATGTTCATCATCCCCAATTAATTGACGATTTGGGTCAGTTGAAAGCGTTGTTTTACCTGTACCTGAAAGGCCAAAGAAGATAGCCGTTTCACCATCTTTACCGACGTTTGCAGAGCAGTGCATTGAAGCAATGCCTTTCAATGGTAAGAGGTAATTCATCACAGAGAAGAGACCTTTTTTCATCTCGCCGCCGTACCAAGTACCGCCAATTAATTGCATATTTTCGGTCAGGTTAAAGGCCACAAAAGTCTCTGAGTTTAAACCCATCTCTTTATAGTTTTTATTGGATGTTTTGGCACCATTTAATACGGTGAAATCAGGTTTAAAGTTTTTGAGTTCTTCTTCTGTTGGGCGAATAAACATGTTTTTCACAAAGTGTGCTTGCCATGCTACTTCTGTTACGAAGCGAACACTTAAACGTGTTTCAGCATTTGCACCACAGAAACCATCCACAACAAAAAGACGTTTACCATCTAACTCTTTGAGTACGAGTGTTTTAAGCTCATTCCAGATCTCTTGAGTAATGGGCTTATTGTCATTTTTACCTTTACCTGAATCTGCCCACCATACCGTATTTTCTGTAGTGGCATCGCGAACAATATATTTGTCCTTAGGAGAACGGCCTGTATAGATACCTGTATCTACTCCTACAGCGCCAAGATTAGTGACAGTACCTTTATCATAGCCTGTAAGGCTTGGATCAGTCTCTTCTTGAAAGAGTACTTCATAACTTGGGTTATATAATACTTCAGCTGCGGTAATACCTTGAGCTTTTAGATCGTCAATAATCTGTTGTGACATGTCTCGTTTCCTAAAAATTTAAGTCAAAAAATAAACGCGCACCATTTGGCGTGAGAAGTATCATATCTAATAAACTACAAAATTACTACAAAAAATTGTCTAAATTTAGAGCGCTTCTTTGAAGTTGTTGATTCTATTGTTAAGTTTCATTAAAAAGCTGGACCATAAACGATGAAAAATCCCTACTTTTTCTACATTCTCAAGGGCTACTACAGGAAAGCTATAGAGCATGTGATTGTCGATGTAAAACTCAAGATTTCCTACTTGCTCACCTTGTGAAATAGGCGCTTCAAGACCAGGATTTACTTGGATTTGCGCTTTTAGGTTATTGTATTGGATCTTAGGAAGAGTCGCAGTAATACTATCTGCAACGCCTACAGGGACTGTTTTATCGATACCATGAAGAACGTTGGCACGTGCAATAATTTGGCCGGCATCATAGATTTTTTTCCGATCAAAATTTTGGAATGCAAAGTTGATCAGTTCCCGAGAAACACGTTGACGGTAAGCTTCGCTATCTGCCCCCATTACAACAACAATAATCCTAAATCCATTACGTTCAGCGCTCGAAGCTAACCCATAGCCCGCGCTCTCAGTATGACCCGTTTTGATGCCATCGACGGTTGGATCTTCGTAGAGTAATGTATTGCGGTTTTTCTGAGAAATATTGTTCCAAGTAAAACTCTTTTGAGAATAATATTTGTAATGATCCGGGAAGTTTTTAATGAGTGCACGAGAAAGTAGAGCAAGGTCATATGCTGTCGTTAAGTGCTCAGGATCAGGTAAACCACTGGCATTTTTAAAGTGGCTATTTTTCATACCAATTTCGGCGGCTTTCTCATTCATGACTTCGGCAAAAGCCTCTTCTGTCATATAGGTATGCTCTGCAAGCGCGACCGCAGCATCGTTACCTGATTGTACGATTAGACCTTGGAGTAAGTTCTCAACCGATACTAATGACCCCTCTTCAACAAACATTCTCGAACCCGGCATACGACGAGATTTTGGAGAGATTAAGACATTGTCTGTTTTGTGGATTTTGCCTTTTTTAATCGCATCGGCGACAACATAATCTGTCATCACTTTAGTAATACTGGCAGGTTCAAATTGTGTCTGGCTATTGGCTTCCGCCAGGATTGCTCCTGTATCGTAATCCATAATAACCCAGGATTTCACCGCATATTGCGGTAACTGTAATGTATTACTAGGGGATTGTGCCATGCTGATCGTCATTGACGATACGGCGATAGCGCAAAATGTCAGAATTTTTTTAAACATATTTCTTTTCATCTCTAAAAATAGCTAATAGTTGATTTAACAGGTAAAGTTGCAGCGATATTTTCCGCTTCGCTTGCATGGCTATATTGACCGACATAGACCTTATAAAGTCCACCATGATACTGCAATTTCACAGGATATGGCAGTTGATTTGTCATGTTCTGTTGAAAGTTGCGCGCATTACTCTCGCTACTAAAGGAACCTAATTGAATATGATATTGTGGCAGTGAACTACTTGGCAATACCCGATCAATTGCGGTATTTTCGCTCGTAGGTGGCGAGTCAAAGAATTGTTGCTCGATTACTACAACATTATTAGGTTGATTTAATGTGGAACTTGATGCGCTGTTTGATGGAGTAGGGAATGAGACGGGGCTGTTATTCTCATAAGTGGTATTACCATAAGCGGTCGTATTCATGGGAGTAGGCGATTGATTTTGTGCAAGATCAGCCCACGTTTCAAGATCTGAGAATGGTTCTTTGAGCGAGGCTTCAATCGCTTTATCATTTTGCGCTTCAGGCGTAGAGACGACAACCACTTTATTGACAGCATCTTTATTGGCAGTATTCGTAGTGTTTCCTGATTGCGCACGCTTTGCCGGAGGACCTTTCTTATCAGCAGCAGGTTTCTTACTTGGATCTAAATATTGGTGTGGTGAAAGTGCTTCAACAATTACTGGCGCGGTTCCTTTTTGATCAACGCCTAATACTTTTGCCGCGGCATAAGAGAGATCGATAATCCGTCCCTTCACAAAAGGCCCACGATCATTGACCATGACCGTGATACTTTTGTTATTTTCTAGGTTTTTGACCGTCACAAAACTTGGGATAGGGAGCGTCTTATGGGCTGCTGTATAGGCATGCATATCATAGGTATCGCCACTAGAAGTCCGTTTTCCATGAAACTTATCACCATACCAAGAGGCAATGCCTTTCTCTTTATAGCCTTTGGTGGTGGGTAATAGATGATAAGTCTTACCGAAGACAACATAGCTCGCAGGGTTACCACTTTTACTCAGTGGTAATGCTTTCGGAGTAGCGCCAATGCCACTATGTTTGGCTTCAGAGCTATTCTTTGAGGCGCAACTTGCAATAATGAGGCAAGAGAGAGCGATCAGTAGTAACCCTTTATATCCTTTCAAATGGTTTTTGAGCTCTAACATTGTTAGCGGACTCCTCGTTTAATCGCCTCAGAGACTTGATAAACGGCTAAAGCATAGAGTTTTGAATGATTATAGCGCGTGATTGCATAGAAGTTCTGATAGCCTAACCACCATTCATCTACCTTTGGATTGCTCGTGACTTCAAATTCAAAAAGGGTCACTTTTGCCGAAGGATCTGCATTGGTGATGACACCTGCTTGTTTGAGCTGTGCTACCGTCTCTTTCGGCGGTGTTAAGCGACCTGTCTGTTTAAGTGCTTGATAAGCGTTGTTAGTTGGGCTGACTGAAACTTGCTCAGCGATCTTGCCACCTCTTACCCAACCACTTTTCATGAGGTAATTGCCAACTGAACCAATGGCATCCACTGGATTATTCCAAAGATCCCGATGGCCATCGCCATCAAAATCTACGGCATAAGCAAGATAACTTGAAGGCATAAATTGTGGATAACCCATAGCGCCGGCATATGAGCCTTTATAGCTCATAGGATCGCCCCCATTTTCTGCAAGAATGTTAAAGAAGTTTGCTAATTCTTTAGAGAAATAATCGGCTCGGCGTGGATAATCAAAGGCAAGCGTAGAGAGCGCATCGACGACTTTCCATGAGCCTTTATTTTGACCATAGCCTGTTTCAACGCCAATAATGGCTGCAATGACAAAACGATCAACACCGTACACTGCTTCTGCTCGGGCAAAGGCATCTTCATATTGATTATAGAATTTAATACCATCATTAATGCGTTTTTCAGTCATAAAGATCGGGCGATAACGTCCCCAATTCATTACACCTTCTGCAGGGCGATTCATCGCTTCTACAATTTTAGGCTGTAGTGTTGTATGGTTGAGAATATCAGTCATCCATTTTGCATCAAGATTATTTTCACGGCTTGTTTTAGCAATAAATGCTTTAACATCAGCGCGTGCAGCTAAATTCGTTTTAGGATAGCTCTCTAAGCTTTTCGGCGGAGCAGGTTGCGTTACGGACGTATAAGCATTGTTACTCTTATTTGATTGTGTCAAGTTTCCTTTTGAATCACTTGCACAAGCGGTCAGAGAGAGTGCGCTGACTAAGGTGAACGTTAATAGTGATAATCTCATCATTGAATCCTTTTCGTAATTGAAGCCGGGTGAGAATAGATGTTCATTAAGATACCAAATGAAACAAAGAGTGTCATGATTGCGGTACCCCCATAACTTACAAAAGGTAAGGGTACACCGACAACAGGTAAAATGCCACTCACCATCCCTGTATTAACAAAGACATAGAAGAAGAATACTAGGCAAATAGCACCGCCGACTAATTGAAAATAACTATCTCGCGCATGAAGCGCAATATAGAGTCCACGCCAGATAATCAAAAGATAGACGATAATTAGAAATGAAGTACCGATTAAGCCAAATTCTTCACCTATGATGGCATAAATAAAGTCTGTCGTCGCTTCAGGTAAAAATTGCAATGAGACTTGGGTACTATTTTGCCAGCCTTTGCCATAAATACCCCCTGAGCCGATTGCAATTTTAGACTGAATAATCTGATACCCTTTACCAAGCGGGTCGCTTTCTGGGTTTAAGAAGGTAATCACCCGATCTTTTTGATACTCTTTCATACCAAAAAACCACATCGAAGGAATAGCAATAGCCACAGAAACAATCGCAATAAAGATATAGCGCCATTGAATGCCGGCAAGAAAGAGCGCCGCTAATCCTGAAAAGAGAATAATGAGTGCAGTTCCTAAGTCTGGTTGCATAAAGATCAGTGCAAATGGAATACCGATAAGAATGAGAGATCCTACAATATTAATAAGCTTAGGGGGTAAATTCGTTTTATGAAGATAGTAGGCAACCATCATCGGGACCGCTAATTTGGCGATCTCTGAGGGTTGAAATCGAATCACTTTAAGATCAATCCAGCGATGTGCGCCATTGGCTTCTACGCCGATAAAAATAACAGCGGTCAGTAAGAGTAGCGCAAAGATATAGAAGAGTGGCGTGAGCTGTTTAATACGTTCAGGCGGAATAAAGGCAATGATAATCATCAACACAAAGCCTCCACCGATTTTTAGGGCTTGTGAAGTGACATAGGCCATATTATGGTTCGAGGCGCTATAGAGCACAAGAATGCTAAAAAGTGTCAACATCGAGATCAGGAAGGTTAAAACTGTATCAAGATGGAAGAAGGTGAGCAGCCCTTTTGGCTTCACCTCTTCAGTATGATACAACTCTTCATATTTCATGTTCTCTCCTCTCGGTTTCGATCCGAATTAAGCCATTTAATTCTGTTGATCTTGGACGATCATCTTTTCCAAGGCGAATATTCATCAATGACTTAACACTTTTCTCTTTATCTGATTCTGGTGTTTGATCTATTTGTGATGGCGGATTATAGAGATCTAGCTCTTGGTAAGGGGTGGATTCTAATTGTAAAACAGGCAAGAAGAGTTCACTATTATTACTTTGCAAAATAGCATTCTCTTCAGCTTGAAATTTATCTAAAACTTCAATGGCATAAGGTGTATTAAAATCTTTAATCCAAGCATCGATGACTTTCTGTGCCATCGGTGCCGCAACGCGTGACCCCGACCCACCATTTTCAACAATCACCGCAACTGCAATTTTAGGATCTTTTGCCGGAGCAAAGGCAACATACCAAGCGTGATCATGATGCCGGCGATCGAGGTTTTTAGCATCATATTTTGCGCCTTGTGCGATCGTTTTAACCTGTGCGGTTCCTGTTTTTCCGGCAGTTAAATAATCGTTGGATTTAGTTGCGCGTGCTGTACCTCGTGCACCATGGACAACGGAGATCATTCCATCGATAACTGTATCCCAATATCGTTCATCTTTAAGTATAATGGGCTTGATAGGTGTAGGTTCAATGAAGTTTTTCTCTGTTTCAGTCGGTGAAGCAATAGCGCCTAAAATATGAGGTTCAAATGCTCTACCATGCATGCTAACAATCGTTGTAGCTTGTGCTATTTGAAGAGGTGTTGTAAGCCAGTAACTTTGACCGATTCCAGCGGTAATTGTATCGCCGGTGTACCAAGGTTGTTTAAAGCGTTGGCGTTTATATTCGGGTGTTGGTGCGACGCCGCTCGATTCGCCTAAAAGATCGATATTAGTTTTAGTTCCTAATGCAAAAGGAGCGAGGAAGTCTGTTAGGGTATTAATACCCATGTTGTAGGCAAGTTCATAGAAATAGACATCACAAGAACGCTCAAGTGCTTTACGAAGATCAGAAGGACCATAGTAACCCATATCCCGGAATTTGTGGTTATTTCCAGGAACAGAGAAGTAGCCTTTGCAATTAATAATGGTTTTATCAGTGATAAAGTCATTCTCAAGGCCGGCAAGTCCAATTTGTGGTTTGATGACCGAACCTGGTGGATAGAGTCCTTGCATAACTCGATTCAGAAATGGAGTCGAAGGATCTGTATTGAGTGCATTGAAATCATCGTGACTGATGCCATCAACAAAGAGATTAGGATCATAAGTAGGCTTAGATACGAAGGCTAAAATATCCCCTGTTTGTGGATCAATCGCGACAATTGCACCATCATAATCTTCCAATACTTCTTCGGCAATGACTTGTAATCGTAGGTCAATGGTGAGATAGATATTTTGCCCAGGAACCGGCGATACTTCACTAATTTTCCGTACTGTTCTGCCAGATGAGCTCGCCTCAACCGTCTCAAAACCCATTGAACCTCTGAGAATATTCTCAAAGCTCTTTTCGGCGCCTCGTTTCCCCATATGTGTAATACCATTGTATTCATGCTCTAAGCTTTGCGCCTCAATTTCGCGAATATCCCGAGGGTCGATACGTCCTACATAACCGATCGCATGTACTGCTCGACTTTTGTAGGGGTAAGTTCGCACTAGGTCTGCTTGTAGATGAACACCGCCTAGTTTATGAAGATTGATTGCAATGAGGGCAGATTCCTCTTCGGTTAAACCTTTTTTGAGTACTACACTCTCTTGCCTATTAGCACGACGAAGTGCTTTCTCAAACTGTTTAAGTTCATTCTCACTTAAAGGAATAAGCGCCTTTACCTTTTCTACTAACTCATCAAGTGGAATCGTAAGATTTTGCCGAATCACTTCAAGATTGTAAGTAGGCACATTGGTTGCTAAGACTTTACCATTACGATCAAAGATCTGCCCACGAGTGGGAGGAAGAGGCAGTAGTTTAATACGATTATCATTTGAACGCGTTGTATAGAGCTCATGTTCAATGACTTGCAGATGAAATAGACGCGCAATAAGGAAGATCAGCCCTATTAAAATTAAAAAAGAGCTAATGATAGCCCGCCCTAAAAAATGCGGGTTACTGTTATTCTGCTTTTTAGGGTTTTTATCTCTTTTCATAACAAACTATTGATCCGTAATGCCAAAAATCTCACATATTTCATTCAAAATAATGTTGAGAATAGGCCAGAAAAGACTTGAAACGATAATAGGCATGATCCAGTGAGTAAAACTTGGAGTTGTGTTACCTAGAACACCATTTACCCAAATTGCAATTAATGATTGGGCAATAAAGACGAGGGGAATTAAGATCGTCTGCTCAGGTAGCGTGAGCGACCTTATTCTGGGAAGGTAGCGTTTAATGAGATAGCAGAGTAGTGTAAAGATAAAACCATGTAAACCCCATACATAGGATTTAGAAATATCTAATAAAAGTCCACTAAACCAAGCCCAGCCAATACTGAAGTGGTAGCGGAGTTTAATAGACCAGAAGAGCATCGTCATCGTTGTCCAGTGGGGGCGGATTGCTTCAAAGAAGGGGGGCATTGAGATAGTATCTAAAACAATCGCGATCCCAAAGGTAATGAGAATAATGAGGCTACGTTTAATCGACATCTTGATTATCCCCATTAGTTAGAATTAATACTTCACGAATACGATCAAGTTTTGCTGTAGGTGTTGCGATAATTTTGGCAAAGTAACCACTTGAATCAAGAGTAATTGATTTGACAATGGCAACTGGATAGCCCTGTGGAAAGCGTTCGTCAAGTCCAGAGGTAACCAATAAATCTCCCACTTTTACATCATCATCGAAAGCAATATTGGTAATTTCGATCTCATTGAGTTTCCCATTACCATTTGCGATTCCCCGAATGCCATTACGGTTAATCTCAATAGGTAAAGAGTGATGAGGGTCTGTTAAGAGAATGACTTTGCTAGAAGAGGGCGAGACAGACACCGTTTGACCTACGATGCCAAGATTATTAAGAACTGGGAAATTCTCTTTAACACCTTGGTTTGCACCTTGATTCAAAAGTACTATGTGACGATAAGGGTCGGAGCTAATATTGATAAGCTCGGCAATGATAGTGGTATGTTCTAATTTAGAAGAGGATTGCAATAATAGCCGTAATCGACGATTTTCAGCGGTTAATGCGGCCATTTGTTGAGTTTCATATGCAAGATAGAGTTCTTTCTCTTCCAAAGTTTCAATACGTTGAAGCAGTTTCTCTTTTTCAGTGTACCAATCGCGAAAAGTATTGAGTGCTTTAGCGGGTGATTCCGCAATCAGTGAGAGGGGGTGAATAATCTCTTCAAGATAATATTTCGGTAAACGTAGATAATCGGTTCTATGATCGAAGAACATCAGCACAATCGAAAAAAGGCAGAAGAGTACGGCCTTTCCTTTCAATCCAAAGGCATGAAAATCAAATTGTGTTTGACCTTTTTCTTTTTTATCCATGGATTTACGATTGATTGAAGGATTAAGAGGATCAGCAATAAACGTTTATCACTGTAATATCAATATTAACGAAGATTATTTTGCCGAAATGTTAGTGTATAAGCACTATAACAGTGTGAGTTTGAGTATTCAGTCAAACTCACCTTGTCATAATTGCAAGTTATTCAAGTCCGAAAGCATTGCTACCATACATTCCTTGGAGCTCTAATGCTTTACCGCCTCCGCGAACAACACAGGTAAGCGGATCATCTGCGATAATAGCATCAAGGCCTGTTTCTTCAGAAATAAGTTGATCAATGTTACGAAGTAGAGCGCCGCCCCCCGTAATGACAATGCCGCGTTCTGAAATATCAGCTGCAAGCTCTGGCGGTGTCGACTCAAGCGCTAATTGAACTGCGCTGACAATTCCTTGTAGAGGCTCCATTAAGGCTTCTAAAATCTCATTTGAAGTGAGTGAGAATGTTCGTGGTAAGCCCTCACTCAAGTTACGGCCACGTACCTGTGTTTCTAAAACTTCAGCTGTTGGGAATGCTGTGCCTATATCATGTTTAATGCGCTCAGCAGTAGGTTCACCAATCAACATACCGTAATTTCGGCGAACATAATTAATAATCGCCTCATCAAATGTATCTCCACCAATTCTGACAGAATTAGCGTAAACAATCCCTGTAAGTGAGATAACCGCTACCTCAGACGTTCCCCCACCAATATCAAGTACCATAGATCCTGTTGCTTCATGTACAGGAATACCGGCACCTAAGGCCGCAGCCATGGGTTCAGGGATAAGACGTGCTGCCAATGCGCCAGCACTTTCAGCTGCTTCTTTAATTGCGCGACGTTCAACATGTGTAGCGCCTGAAGGTACACAAACGATGACGCGCGGATTAGGCCGACCTAAGAAGAAGTTACGTTTTAAAACTTGGTTAATGAAGTTTTCTAACATAATTTCTGTTTTAGGTAGGTCTGCGATAACGCCATCCTTCAGTGGGCGCGTAGTCTCAATAGTATCGGGCGCTCTACCTAACATCAATTTCGCTTCTTGCCCAACGGCTGAGAGGCGAGGTCTACCTGTTTTAGGATCGCGCTCAATGGCCACTACAGATGGTTGATTGAGAACGATTCCTTGGCCACGCATATAGATCAATGTATTTGCTGTACCAAGATCAATTGAAAGATCGCGGGAAAAAAAAGATTTCAAACGTTTTGGGATCATATTTATGTACTCAATGAAAAATCAGTTATCGTGTTATCACTACCAAATAAAATTGCAAAAGTAGGCAGACCTAGGAAAATAAGGTACGATTATAGCAATTAATGGCATTCAATGATTAAATATTTGGTAAATTTTTATTTTTTATGCTGTATTTTACGATGTTGTATTCATGTAATTTGAAGGAGTAGAAGATGAGTCAAAAAAGACGCTTTGTCGCAGGAAACTGGAAGATGAATGGTAGTTTGGCTACTAATCGCGCGTTGCTTAATGATTTAAGTGATTCGCTAAAAGATGCGACTGCTGATGTGGTTGTGTTTCCACCGTCAATCTATTTACAACAAGTAAGTACAATTTTAGAAGATAGTAATATTAAAGTAGGCGTACAAAATATCTCACCTGAACCTAAAGGTGCTTTTACAGGTGAGATTTCACTTGCAATGGTCAAAGAGTTTGGTTGTGAATATGTGTTAATTGGTCACTCTGAACGCCGTACTCTTTTTGGAGAAACGGATGCCGATGTGGCGTGTAAAATGAAAGCGACAGTTGAGGCTGGATTGACCCCTGTTATCTGTGTGGGTGAAACACTTTCAGAAAGAGAGAATGGTCAGACCGAAGCCGTCATTGCCTCTCAGCTTATCACTGTAATTGATGCTATTGGTATTGAAGCGTTTACTAACGCCATTATTGCTTATGAGCCAGTATGGGCAATTGGCACAGGTAAGACCGCAACGCCAGAAGAAGCGAATGCAGTTCATGATTTTATTCACTGTACATTAATGAAATACAGTGATAAAATTTGCGATCTAGTGAGAGTTGTGTACGGTGGAAGTGTGAATGCTTCAAATGTCGAATCTCTCTTTGTTAAAGAAAATATTGATGGCGCGCTAGTAGGTGGTGCATCGTTAGAGGCTGAAGGATTTACAAAAATCGCTTTAGCATAATTGCAAATTAAGGTAGAGAAGATGTTTCAGAATCTAATTTATGTTTTTCATGTAGTGGTATGTCTTATTATTATTGGTCTTGTGCTTGTACAACAAGGAAAAGGTGCTAATATTGGGGCATCATTTGGGCAAGGCGCATCAGGTACAGTATTTGGTGCCGCAGGTAAAGCTAATTTCCTTGCGAGAATGACCAAATGGATGGTTGTACTATTTTTTATCACGAGTCTTGTAATGATGTTTAACTCTGGTAAGATTACCGCTAGCAAAAGTGTGATTGATTCGTTACCTGTTCAGCAAGTCCCTATGATTGGTGGACAGACTTCAACAACTTCTCAACCACAATAATCTGCAACAGTTTATTGCCGGCGTGGTGGAATTGGTAGACACGCTACCTTGAGGTGGTAGTGCGTAACTGCGTCCCAGTTCAAATCTGGGCGTCGGTACCATATAAAAGCTCTAGTATGTTAAGTACTAGAGCTTTTTCTATTGAGAAATTTGGTGAAGCTTCAATTTGGATAATGAAATTATGGTCAATTTGGTTTAAGAAAAATGTTTTTTAACAGCTATTGTGGGGTTTTAAAAGAACATAAAACCTGACTTACCAACACTTACAAGATGCCGGATAGAACGGCTTCCTGACTTCTTACAACTGATGCGCCGGCCTTTAAATAAGCTTATTTTGAACCGATATTACTATAGTACTTGGTAATATAACTGATATAGAGATATGTAATGAGATGAAAGAGATACGTATTTATAGGGATATTGTAGAAGAAAAATGCTGTTTATTTTTTGCCCATACAATTGCTTTTTTCTAGGGAGAAGATATAATCTTTTTCTTAATTCAAGAAGTAGTTTATATTTTGAATTGAGTTAAAATGCCGGCGTGGTGGAATTGGTAGACACGCTACCTTGAGGTGGTAGTGCGTAACTGCGTCCCAGTTCAAATCTGGGCGTCGGTACCAAATATAAAACCTAGTAGAGAAATCTACTAGGTTTTTTGCATTTCTAATATTTCATTATGTCGTATAAGAATAAAGCTTAAAGCAAAAACTATGGTTTGTTAAGTGTATAGATGTTTTAAGTTTATAGAGATTGAACTTCCCACATTTAGTTATTGCTCACTATATTTCCTTTACTTATTAGATAATCTGTCTCTTGTGATTTTCGTGAGGATATTAGGATGGTGCGATTAAAACGGGAAGAACAACTATTTTTAATGGAACAACTCGCATTATTGTTAGGTGCAGGTGTGGCCATTATTTCTGCTGTGCAGCTACTTCAAAGAATGGCATCTCGTCGAGGGTTTCGGAGGTTTCTTGAGAAATCAGAAGTTCAAATTAAATCTGGATCACCTTTATCAGAGGCTTTTGCGAATATCAAAGGAGTTCCTAAACTCTATATCGCATTAATGCAGGTAGGGGAGAGTGCAGGGAAATTGCCGATGTTACTATCTCATGTCGTGACAATTGAAAAAGAACGACAAGCGACGGTTCGATCTATTAAAAAAGCTCTGTTATATCCTCTCATGATCTTTGTGGTAGCAATACTGGTGCTGTTATTTATATTAATTGCTGTGGTGCCCACATTTGAATCACTCTATGCTTCTAGTGGTGCCGAACTTCCTTTGTTGACGCAAAATATTATGTCGCTTTCTCAATGGGTCTTATCAGATGCCGGTTTTCGAGGGCTATTGATAATTTTTATTCTGATGGGACTGTTATTGAGGGCTTATCAGAAATCAACTATTTTTCGCTATCAAATAGATCGTTTGAGTTTAAAAGTCCCCTTTTTGCGAGATATTCTTATAGCGAGTTTTAATGCAAGATTTGGTATGGTGATGGCGATTATGATCGCATCAGGTGTCCCGATGATAAAGGGGCTAACGTTATTGAATGCTGGTATTGATAACCGCTATTTACAGAAGCAAGTGGCATTATTGTCACAGCAAATAAGCACAGGGAAGTCGCTCTCTTTTTCGGGTGAGAATTCCCACATATTTACCGATGTGATGTTGACATTGATTGCTGTGGGGGAAATGAGTGGTCAACTTGCACAATCGCTTACCAAAGCAGGTGAATATCATCAAATCATTGTTGAAACTCGTATAACTCGATTTATCGCCTTATTAGACCCTATTGCCTTATTATTTGTAGGCATCATTGTCGGCATTATTCTGATAGCGCTCTATCTTCCGTTATTTAGTATGGGAATGGCAGTAGGGTGATGTTAATGTGCTCAATTGGTACTATTTTGTGGATAGTGCTATTAATTATAATATCACTCATTGCGCCAATCATTGTTTTGGGGATTGTAACTTTCTTTGAAATAAAGCGAGGAGTGATGACCACAGATTTGCCTGATGTTGATCTTATAAGTTCTAATGTATTGTCTATAAGGTGGCGGAACACATTCTTTTATTGGCGTATTAAGTCGCAAAAAGCCACCTATGGATTATTAGCAATAGCTATATTGTTGCTCATGCTTTTATTATTTATTTCCCCGATTTTTACTGTAAGTAAACTTAATGACTACAATTTTGATACTGTATTAGGCGCTTTGAGTTTAATGTTCTATTTTTATACTTTAGTTGCTAGCCTCATATTATTCGATGCGCGTTATTATCTGTTGCCTGATCCTTTGAATTATCTACTTTTATGGAGTGGGGTTGCTGGGGCGCTTTTAGGTATAAGTGTGATCTCGCTTGAAGAATCGATTATTGCAGTAATTGTGGTTTATCTTTTGCTCTTTGGGATTCGGTTGAGTTATCAATGGGCAGGGAAAAAAGATGCGTTAGGCCTTGGGGATTTGAAGTTATCGGCAGCTTTAGCTGCTTGGTGTGGGTTAGAGGGCATTTTTTCAGTACTACTATTTGCCACCTTATTAGCGTTATTATACATAGCATTGAAACAGATTAGGCAAAGGGTAAGGGTGCGAGTAATTCCTTTTGGTCCTTTTCTTGGGATTTCAGGTATAATTCATTACCTCATATTATTTTTGCATGGGTAAGGTTATTAGCCATTCAGGGTATAAAAAATGGATCAATCAAAGAAATATAGCGTTTTATTAACCGGTGGTATTGCAAGTGGAAAAACTGCTATTTCTAATTACTTGGCGCATAAAGGTGCTGAAATTATTGATACAGATCTAATTTCTCGTTCATTAACTGAGGGGAAAAGTGCTGAGAGCCAAATGGTATTACAAGAGATTGTGGCAAATTTTGGCGGTGAGATTCTGACAAAAGAAGGCACACTTGATCGCCGGAAAATGCGTGCGCTGATTTTTGTAGATCAGAAGGCTAAAGTTACATTAGAATCATTATTGCATCGACGAATTCTTGAGATTGTCAAATGTCGATTATCCACGCCTACTTCCGCTTCTTATTATGTAGTCGTTGTGCCGTTAATATCTTCACAATCTCCTTACTTGTCATTATGTGATGAAGTATTAGTAGTTGAGGTGCCTTATGAATTACAATTACAGAGATTGATTGCGCGTGATAATATTGATTTATCATTAGCGCAAAAAATGATTGATTCACAAATTTCAAGGCTAGATAGACGTTTACTAGGGCATTATATTATAGTGAATCAGAATAGATCTTTTGTTGAGCGCATTCTTGATCGACTTCATCAGTATTATGCTGATATGTAGGCGATAAGCGAATTAAATATTGAACTTATTAAGGAAAATAATGATTTACGAGTTTCCATTAACAGAAAGCATCCGACGATTCTTACGTATAGAGATGCTTGTTGAGCAATCCTTAGTCTATATAGAACATGATTCTGAATATAGTACGATTGCAGCCGTGCGAGCACTTTTAGATCTTGTTACTTTAGTATCTAAAAACGATACTAAAATCGAGTTGATTAAACAGCTTGATACAATGATGATTGCGACCGCAAATTCTCTTGAAGATCGGCAAAAAGCAGCTGAGTTAAAAGATATCTTAGGGCGACAATCTTTTCGGGCTTATGATGATATTAAGGAAAATATTTTTTTGAACACGCTCCGTCAACGATTTGTGATTGTCGGTGGGATTTGTGCTTTTGATCTGCCTGTATTACATAATTGGCTCAATATGCCTTTCGAGGTTCGTAAACAGCATTTTTATCAATGGATGAAGGTTATTGATAATATTCTGGATGCCGTTAAATTCGTATTAGCGCATATTCGCAAAAATATTATAGAAGAAGAGTGTGTTTTTAAACATGGTTTTTACTATCGTTCTGTCAAGTGGCGTGCAGCACTATTGCGTATTGATATGACGGGTTATCACTTTTTTCCTGAATTTAGCGGAAATCGTCACCAATTAAGTATTCGTCTAGTAGAGCAAGAGTCTCCGTGGGCGCCACCGAAACAAGTTGATACAGATATTACCTTGAAAGTAGAAATTTGTGGGGTGTAAGTAGAGAAACAGTATCTACTGTTACAATTTTACAATTATTTCTACAATCTAGTTGTTGATAGATTGTGAGTCGAACCTAGTTTGAGATTAAAACTTTATACTGCAAATTCATACTAAAAACTTTAGTATGAGAACCTTTAGTATGAGAACAGTTAAAATATAAAATATTTAATACATTGAAGTAAGTGAGTATAAATAACGCAATACAGGATTTAATGATGTAGTGAAATGTATTGAATGTTTTGCTTATGGGAATTTATTTAAAGAGGAGCATTAATGAATTTAGAAGGGAAAATCGCATTAGTAACAGGCGCAACGCGAGGCATTGGCAGAGCAATTGCAGAAGAACTTGTAGCTGCTGGGGCTTATGTTTTTGGTACAGCGACTTCAGAAAGCGGGGCGAATGCTATTAGTGAATATTTGGGTAATTCAGGTAGAGGATTAGTCTTAAATGTGACTGATTCTGCTAGTATTGAGTCTGTCTTAGAAACAATCGGTGCAGAAAAAGGTGCTGTCGAAATATTGATCAATAATGCCGGTATAACTAAAGATCAGCTTTTAATGCGCATGAAAGATGATGAATGGAATGATGTTATTTTAACCAATTTAACAAGTGTTTATGCACTCTCTAAAGCAGTCTTGCGTCCGATGATGAAAGCGCGTTTTGGTCGAATTATCAATATTACATCTGTTGTTGGTATTACCGGTAATGCGGGTCAAACAAATTATGCAGCTGCAAAAGCAGGTGTGATTGGTTTTACTAAATCAATGGCTAAAGAAGTGGGTTCTCGCGGGATTACCGTAAACTGTGTAGCGCCAGGATTTATTGATACAGATATGACTAAAGATCTACCAGAATCGGTGAAAGAGACATTATTAGCTAATATTCCTATAGGTCGATTAGGTACGCCAAAAGAGGTGGCATCAGCTGTTCGTTTCCTTTCTTCTCTTGACTCAGGTTATATTACAGGCGAAACCATCCATGTGAATGGTGGAATGCTAATGGACTAATTTTTTTTTATTCGTTATAATTGCCAATGTATTAATTTTGGTGAACTGTTAATTCAACAGTCGTTTTTTTAGTACAGAATTGGCAAAGACCATTTTGTTATAATATTTAAGGATTTAAAGTTATGAGCGACATCGAAACACGAGTCAAAAAAGTAATCATGGAACAACTTGATGCGAAAGAAGAACAAGTTGTAAATTCAGCATCTTTCGTTGATGATTTAGGTGCGGATTCACTTGATACTGTTGAGTTAGTAATGGCTCTTGAAGAAGAGTTTGACTGCGATATTCCAGACGAAGAAGCAGAAAAAATTACTACAGTTCAGCAAGCTATCGACTACGTGAATGCTAACTTATAATAGTTGAACTAAGCATTTATCCTATTTTTAGGTTAAATCGAGTTAAAATAGAAGCGACTGTTTAGATCTTTTTAAGCTCTACACAGTCGTTTTTTTATTGAAGATCATATTTAGGATCGCAGATCAGAAAATGTAAAAGGGGAACTTTTAATGAAACGCCGAGTGGTCGTGACAGGTTTAGGAGCTGTAACTCCTGTAGGGAATACGTTTGAAGAATCATGGGGAAATATTTTAGCAGGAAAAAGTGGTGCAGCACCTATCACGCACTTCGATGCCACCGGCTTTCCTGTAACCTTTTCTGCTCCTGTTAAAGATTTTGATATCTCTCCATATATTTCGCCAAGAGATGCTCGACGTCTAAATCTATTTATTCAATATGGCATTGCTGCGGGACTCGATGCGTTTGCAGATTCTGGTATTGCGGTTACATCTGAAAATGCAACCCGTATCGGGGCAATGGTTGGTTCAGGTATTGGTGGTTTACCTGGTATTGAGGAGAGTCACTCGGTTCTATTAGAAAAGGGGCCGGGGAAAGTTAGCCCTTTCTTTGTGCCTGGTTCAATTGTGAATATGGTATCAGGACAGCTATCAATTTTAAAAGGACTTAAAGGGCCCAATATTTCTGCGGTAACGGCTTGTGCTTCAGCAACACATTCAATTGGTCTTGCAGCAAGACTTATTGCTTATGGTGATGCCGATGTTATGCTCGCAGGCGGGGCGGAAATGGCAACAACACCATTAGGTATTGCGGGATTTGCAGCTGCTAGGGCGCTTTCTCGCCGTAATGATAACCCTGAAAAGGCCTCTCGTCCTTGGGATGTTGATCGTGATGGTTTTCTTTTAGGGGATGGTGCAGGTGTATTAGTGCTTGAAGAGTATGAACATGCTAAAGCGCGTGGAGTGCATATCTATGCAGAACTAGTTGGTTTTGGTATGAGCTCGGATGCGTATCATATTACAAGTCCATCGCCCGATGGTGCCGGTGCCGCACAATGTATGGATGCTGCGATTAAGGATGCCGGTATTGAGGCTTCAGAGATTGATTATATTAATGCGCATGGTACTTCTACACCGGTAGGTGATTTGATGGAGCTTGAAGCTGTGAAGCGTACTTTTGGTGAGTCATCTAGTAAAGTTGCGATTAGCTCTACTAAGTCTATGACGGGTCATCTCTTAGGTGCTGCTGGTGGTATTGAAGCAGTATTTTCAATTTTAGCGTTAAGAGACCAGATTATCCCGCCGACTATTAATCTTGAAGCTCCAGAGCCTGTTGCTGCGGAATTTAATATTATTGGTCAAGAACCACAGCCCGCCCCTCTCAATATCGTACTTTCAAACTCCTTTGGCTTTGGTGGTACTAATGGTAGTTTAATCTTTAAGAAGATAGATGAATAATGCGTTTTCTAAGATTTTTATTGTGTTGTTTATTTTCTAAAGTTACCGTTATCCTCTGTTTGGTCATTGTGCTTTGCGGTTTAATCGTTTCGGTAAAGACAATCGGGGCGAATTTACGTACGCCACTTAATTTGCCTGAAGCGGGAATGGTATTAGATATTCGTCCAGGTATGACTATTGAGAGCGTTGTTTTAGTGCTAGAACGCGAAAATGTGCTGCAAAATGGAAATTACCTTAAGTGGTATGCTCGTTTAACAGGAGATGCGAGCAGGCTTAAAGTGGGAGAATATGCCCTTGAACCGATCTTAACTCCTGTTGAACTGCTCTCTATTTTGACGAGTGGGCGTGGTATTCAATATAGTTTTACGATTATTGAAGGTTGGAATTTTGCCCAAGTTCGACAAGCATTAGAAAAATCCCCTTATCTCAAGCAGACACTGAAAGGGCTTAAACCTGATGAGGTCATGGTCGCATTAGGGCTTGAAGGAAAACCATATGAAGGCTATTTTCTGCCTGATACCTATTTCTTTCCCAAAAATTATAGTGATGCAGATCTTCTCAAGAGAAGTTACGAAGCGATGGATAAGGTCTTATCTCAAGCTTGGGAAAAACGGGATGAGAATTTACCAGTGAAAACTCCTCATGAGTTGTTAACTCTTGCCTCAATTGTAGAAAAAGAGAGTGCAATCGCCGAAGAGCGACCTGAAATTGCCGGTGTCTTTGTACGGCGATTGCAAAAAGGAATGCGCCTACAAACAGATCCCACGGTGATCTATGGGTTAGGGGAGCGCTATGCAGGTAATGGGAGAATTTACCGGAGTGATCTGCAGCGAGATACGCCTTACAATACCTATACGAGAGATGGTTTACCACCGACACCGATTGCGATGCCGAGTCGTGAAGCAATTTGGGCAGCAAGCCACCCTAAACCAGGTAAAAGCCTCTATTTTGTGGCAAAAGGATATGTATCGGAAGGGCATCAATTTTCCAATACTTTAGAGGAACATAATAGAGCCGTACGCGCTTACCGGCAGTGGGAAGCGACACAGAAGAAATCATCGCAATAAGTTGGATATCTTGAGTAAGAATTTTCGAACTCTAGTGTTTTTAGTAATTGCAGAGGAATGCATGAAAGGTTGTTTTATCACTTTTGAAGGAACAGAAGGTGCTGGGAAAAGTACACAAATTGCCGAAGCTGCAACATTTTTGCAGAGCCAGGGTTTAGAGGTGATTACAACTCGTGAGCCCGGTGGAACAGCACTTAGTGAACAGATCCGGGTTTTACTACTCGATAAATCACAAACGATGAACCAAATGACGGAGCTTCTGCTCATGTTTGCTGCGCGTGCTGAGCATTTATCGCAAGTGATTCTACCGGCGCTTCAGGCTGGGAAATGGGTGCTCTGTGATCGTTTTACAGAATCGAGTTACGCCTATCAAGGCTATGGTCGCGGGATGCCCTTAGAGAATATTGCAATTCTTGAGCAACTTGTGCAAAAAGATCTGCGCCCTGATTGTACTTTTTGGTTTGATATCCCTGTATTAGAGGGAATGAAACGGGTTAATCGTCGAGGAGATCAAGATCGATTTGAAGTCGAAAATATTACTTTTTTTGAGTCAATCGCAAGGGGTTTTCAAGCATTATCTGAACAGCGTCCCTTACAATTTCATCGTATCGATGCGACTCAATCGATCGAGAAAGTGACAGCGGTGATCGAGAAAAAATTAGATCAACTCATCGCTGTGCAAGCTTCAAAGGGGATTAAAGAAACATGACAACCTCTCAAACCTTAGACTTTAGTCAGCTTCCTTGGTTGTTACAGGATTATCTGCGGTTAATGACTCGTTATCGGCAATCAGATATGACTCCGCCTCAATCTTTACTGCTGTATGGTGAGCGAGGCATTGGCAAATCGATTTTAGTAGATCATCTTGTTGCCGGAATTTTATGTCAATCGATCAGTGAAACTTTGGAGCCTTGTGGGCAATGTCAGAGCTGCCGTTGGCTTGCTTCTGGGTTTCATCCTGATCTTTATACTATAGGTGGGGAGCAAGAGATCAAAGTCGATGAAGTTCGAAAAATTCATCATTTTGCGCAATTAACGCCGGAAACAGGGTGTAAGATTGTTGTGATCAAAGAAGCAGATCGCCTCAATATTAATGCGGCTAATAGTCTTTTAAAG
Organism: Ignatzschineria larvae DSM 13226; assembly: GCF_038500265.1. Classification (NCBI taxonomy): domain Bacteria; kingdom Pseudomonadati; phylum Pseudomonadota; class Gammaproteobacteria; order Cardiobacteriales; family Ignatzschineriaceae; genus Ignatzschineria; species Ignatzschineria larvae. Next base: position 741,682 of record NZ_CP150637.1, read on the forward strand.
GTCTTAGAGGAACCGCCGGCAGAGCTCTACTTTATTCTAGAGAGTAGTGCTATGGAGCGATTGCCGATTACCGTGAGAAGCCGCTGTCAGAGTGATTATATTGCTTCACCGGATTCGATCGAAGCGCTTCGTTGTCTAGAGCTTATAACGCATGGAACAGTACTGCCGCAAGATCTAACATTATTGCTCGCAATCAGCTTAAATGCACCTTTATCGGCTTTAACATTGCTCCCGAGTTATCAAGAGAAAGGGCGCGATATTATTGCGATTTTAGAATGTCTCTTTGCCGGAGATTTTCGAGAAATTAGTCAGGTCAATGAGCTTGTGACTGCCGAATCACTCACCTTTGCTTTACTCTTTTTTGTGATGATTGCTTCGCTTGATCTTTATCGCGGAGAGATTCCTGTGGAGTTGCAAGCGATAGTTCAATCAGTTAAGCAATTTCCGGCACAAAAGCGATTAACACAATATGAGCAGTTAGTAGAGATCAATCGTGCAAGAACCACGCAAACACGCACCGCATGGGCACTTGAAGCGTGGTTCATTAATTACTCTTAATTTTTTAATATTTCTCAATCTCTTTTAAGTTGTTTGAATGTTATTTTTTCAAATGACTGACTTTGGGAATTTGTGCTTGTAAATGGGTAATTCTTTCAGGACCTGATGGGTGTGTTGAAAGAAGAGAACTCCCGCTATTGCCACCGGCTTGCCCCATTTTTTGCCATAGTGTGACCGCTGCATTGGGATCGTATCCCGCTAAAGCCATCAGTTCAAGCCCGATGACATCTGCTTCACTTTCCATTGTGCGAGAGAAGGGGAGAGAAAAGGCTAGGTTCCCAGCTTGTTGTAGTAGTGAGTCGCCGGCATCCCCTAACCCAAATACTTGTGAGACAATTGAGATTCCTGATGATTTTAAGACCTCTTGCGATACTTTTTCTCGACTATGTTCCCGTAATACATGGGCCATTTCATGACCGACGATCGCGGCAATTTCATCATCAGAGAGGTTTAATCGTTCAACAATACCACTATAAACCACCATTTTCCCACCGGGCATCGCAAAAGCATTGAGTTCATTGCTGCGAATAACGTTAATTTCCCAATCAAATTGATTGCTATCTTGTCTAAATTGGCGAGTTTGAGGAACTAGTTTTTTAAAAACTGTGTTCACTCGGCGTGCTGTTTTTGAACTGTTATCAATTGCGCCTTGTTGCTTCGCTTCTGAAATGAGGCCCATATATTGCTCTTTAGATTGATTATTAAGGGTTTCAGCTGGAATTAATTGAAGCTGTGAACGTTTTACGCCGGTTAACCCCATTTGTGTAGTGTTGGCACAAGCTGTTAAGAATAATCCAATAAGCAAGAGCGCAAAAGAACGAAATAGTAGTGTCATGTGATCATTCCTATGAGTTGAAATATTGAATAGTATAATGAAATTCGGATTTTATTGATAAAGGGGCTTTCTGTAGATTGTATCTATGTCAGTTCAAGTCATCATTCCATTACACAAATTGATGACCTTGAATCTGTGACAGCTAATCATTACGCTATATTAACTGATCCATTTATTGTTAATTATTATGTTTTTTTCCATATTTCGCAATGCTGTACTAACTTTAAAATGGTTATATCACCATTTGGATTATTTTAAAGAGGTAAAAGCAAATGAAAAATCTATGGAGAGCAATAAATCATTGGAAAAATCAAGTATCCTCGCAAATAATGCCGAAAATATTATTGGGTTATCCATCGCATTATCCATCGAATGATCAATCAAAGCAGAATCATCAAATTTCATCAGCTTTCTATACAGCTCATTTAAAAGATAAGGCGAATCAAGAGGCAGGTTTTACGCTCATGGAGCTCTTGATTGTTTTAGCCTTAGTGGCTGTTATGAGTATGATTGCTGTACCTATTTATCGTAACTATGTACAGAGTGCGAAGATCACTGAAGGTATGACGCTTGCCAGTGCAATGCAGTTAGATGCTGAAGTCTACTACACTTTAAATGGACAATGGCCTGATAATAATAAAGTCTTAGGGCTTCCTGATGCTGAGAGTTATCGAGGAAATAGTGTCGATTCTGTTAAATTAGAGGGGCAGATGATTACGGTAACATTTAATGATGACATCAATGGTGAGAAAGAGGGGGCTGTGCAGCTGATTTTAACCGGAAATGTGGTGGATAGTGGTTTAATTCGTTGGAAATGTGAGGGGAAAAATATCAAAGAATCAGATCTTCCAAGTAGCTGTAAATCTTAAGTGATTGATATCAAAAATCGGCCTATGTAGGTAAGAGAGTTCAAGGATGATTCAAAGATTATGACTGATTGTTGTCATGGCTCTAAAAATTGAGAATTTTCCTGCAAATAAAAGGGATATTTCGTGATATTCTAGAAGCTTATGTTATAAAACTCGATTTAATGTTGTTGAATATTACCGTTTAATAGTTTTTGAGTATCTATAGAGGATAAAGCAGGATAAAGCCGTGAATGAAAAGTTATTAGATCGAATTAAACCAGAATCGACTATCATGTTAGTCTTATTTTTTATTGTAGTGGGGCTAAGTGGAGTAATTGTGTGGGATTACTGGAAAAAATGGCAAATTGATGAGGACATTAAGTCATTAAAGACCATTTTTACAGTAATTGCGCCGAATTTACCGCAAGATGGTTTACCGATGCCGATGACTGTTCCGCAGGATTATCTTTTTGAAAAAATGCCTCAAATAGCAGAAATTACTTTCTATCCTAATCAGCAGATTTATGTGCAATACCATGGGGATTCAAAGGAAGAGGGAGCTTCTTTACTGTTCGCATTTAACTCATTTTCAGAGTTGCATTCAGGGAAAGTAAAGTGTATCGAAAGTTCTTTACCTAATCGCAAAACGCCTGCTCAGTGCCGATAATAAGCTATAAAAACCGATATGTTATGGAAAATAGAGGTGTTTTGCTTCTTATTTTTAGCTTGATTATTATTAAGTCTAAGCGGCAATGATTAAAGAGTATTCTGTTGGATTAGAAATTACTAAAAGCGCGACAATTTGTCGCGTTTTTTTGGAGTAAAAAATAAATTTTGTGGAGAATTGTGGGGAGAAGTGGCAAAATTAAACAATAAAGTGTAATATTCCTAATTACTAAATAGGATTAGAGGGTTGCTGTGAAGGCCACATCAAATAAACATATCTCTGTGCTCTTACAGGAGTCGATTGAAATGCTCAATATTCGTCCCGATGGGATCTATGTTGATGCGACTTTTGGACGAGGCGGGCACTCGAGAGAGATCTTAAAACATCTGAATCAAGATGGGTTATTGATCGGTATTGATCGAGATTTAACAGCGCAAGCTTATGCTTTAGAGCATTTTTCTCAGTTTGAAAATTTCCGTTTTGTACGGGGAGAGATGGGCAATATGGCGACTTTAATTCAAAATTTAGGAATTGATAAGGTCGATGGAATTTTGATGGATATCGGGGTCTCTTCTCCACAACTTGATGTTGCTGAACGGGGGTTTAGCTTCATGAAGGAAGGACCTCTTGATATGCGGATGGATCAAAATGCCCCATTGAGTGCTGAAAAATGGATTTCAGACACCGATGTAGACGAGATGATTAGGGTATTTAAAACTTATGGAGAAGAGCGCTTTTCTAGTCGGATTGCAAGAGCAATTGATAGTTACCGACAAGAAACGCCCATCACTTCAACTGTACAGTTAGCGAATATTATTAGTGATGCTATGCCTTTTAAAGAGGGGCGAATTCATCCTGCAACACGTGTGTTTCAGGCAATTCGTATTGTAGTGAATGGGGAACTTGACCAGTTAGAGAGTGCGTTATCACAAGCTTCCGACTTGTTAGCACTTAAAGGTCGATTAGCGGTTATTAGTTTTCACTCTTTAGAAGATCGAATAGTGAAACATTTTATGAAAGCGCAAGCAACCGAGAAGGATCTCTATCCTGATCTACCGATCTTAATTAGTGCAGGGAAAGCCCCTTTAAAAATTATTGGCAAACCAATCAAGGCCAGTGATACCGAATGTCGAGATAATATGCGTTCTCGTAGTGCTATTTTACGAGTTGCAGAGAGGGTAATATGAGAGTAGAAAAATTGATCATTGTTGTCATGTTTGCAGTGGTTAGCCTTGGTGTTAACCGTGCAATGACCATTCAAGAAGGTTATAAACTTTGGAATGAGATCGATCATCTAGAGCGTGCGAATCGTAGCCTACAAGAAGAATATGGTCGTTTACGCTTAGAAGAGAGTATGTTAGTGACCGAAGCGCTTCTTGATCAAGAGACGAGAGAGCAGCTACATATGGTGGTTCCTGATGAAACAGCCGTTGTTTATATTATTGAAACAGATACTGATGTGAAATATGTAGGGTTAGAGCCTATAATTAATGCTCAATAAATAGGCGGTAATGGCTTGTTGGACATCGTGAAATCTAAGTTGATATTTAGATTTTATTCCTACAAAAGTTTGTAGAGAGATTGAAAAATAACTGATGAAAAATAAATCTAAAAAGTCTAAAAAGACTAAAGATATTCGCTGGCGAAAATATTTTGTGCTCAGTTTTTTTGTAATCATCGCTATTGCGGTGGTTAGTCGTGGACTCTACCTACAATATTACCATACAGATTTCCTGTTAGAGCAGGGTGATAATCGTTTTGTACGGCATATTAAGAACCAAGCAGTGCGAGGCACTATTTTTGATCGTAATGGTGAACCTATTGCGATCTCGACAGAGGTTCGTTCTATTTGGATTGACCCAAGTATTTTAAGCCAAAATTTGCATGAATTACCCAAGTTAGCTTACTTCTTAGATCGTCCTGAAGAGGACCTTAAGCAACTTATACTTTCCCGACAAGAATCCCGTTTTTATTGGCTTAAGCGGCAATTGCCCCCGCATGAAGCGAAAGTACTCATGGATCTTAGAATTCCTGGCGTTTATGAGCAAGTAGAGTATAAACGTTACTATCCTGATGCCGAGATTACTTCTCATATCTTAGGATTTACGGATATTGATGACAATGGGATTGAAGGGATTGAACTTACCTATCAAGATTGGCTTAAAGGCGATGATACCGTCACACGTATTCGTAAAGATGCGAAAGGACGTGTGATTGAGAGAACTGAAGTTATCGATCTTGAGAATTACCATGCAAGCCAAGACTTGACGTTGACTATCGATCGACGTATACAAATTTCTGCTTATCGCGCGCTGAAAGCAGCGATGATTAAACATAATGCAACAGCCGGTTCTGTGGTTGTTGCCGATATGCGTACTGGCGATATTTTAGCGATGGTGAATCAGCCTGCAGGCAACCCGAATCGTTTATCTGATCGTCGCGCCTCTTTGCTTAAAAACCGTGCGATTGCAGATACCTTCGAACCGGGTTCTACGATTAAACCTTTTGTGGTTGCCGCAGGATTAGAGTCAGGTAAATGGAAACCGAATTCTATTGTTAAAACAGGGCGTAATGGTTATCGTATTGGCAAAAATGTGGTGCGCGATGTATCGCCTTCAGATTCTATGGATGTGACAACCGTTTTGATGAAGTCCAGTAATATCGGTGTTACAAGAATTGCCGAAACATTAGATCCCGCACTCCTCTATACCATTTATGATCATATCGGTATTGGTAAGAAGAGCGAGATCCGTCTAACAGGGGAAGAGCCGGGAAGATTGGGACCACTTCGCCGTTGGCAAGTCGATCCCTTTGAATATGCGACGAAAGCTTATGGTTATGGTATTAGTGTTAATACCCTTAAATTAGCGCAGATGTATACCGTTTTTGGAAATCAAGGTTCTTTTAGACCACTACGTCTTGTGAAAGATGATTATTATCCTGAAACGACCGCGATATTTAGCCCTAAAGTAACAGAACAGGTGGTCTTAATGTTAGAGGCTGCAACTAATAAAGCGAAAGGTGCCGGTGGATGGCGTGCTAATGTTCCTAATTTTCGAATTGGTGGAAAATCAGGGACGGTTCGTAAAATTATCAATGGTAAATATAGTAGCGATCATCATCGCAGTTTCTTTGTGGGGATTGCCCCGATTTCAGATCCACAATATGTAGTGGCTGTAATGTTAGATGATCCAAAAAAAGAGGGTTACTATGGAGGCTTAGTGGCTGCGCCTATCTTTAGTGAAGTAATGCGTAGTACGTTGCGTATTATGGGAACTAAGCCCGATGCCTTATTAGATGATGTGAATATTAAGTTAATCGCAAGATAAAATGAGGATAAATTAATTATAGAGATGAATAGGGGTTCGATAATCCCTATTTTATTATGAATCGTTAACAGATCTTATAAACCAAGGGTAATGGCTCAAATAGGACGACAGTCGCAGCAGATTCCTTTATAAGTATCAGCAATAAAAGTAGCAAAGTGGAATTAGTCGCGAGTAAAAAGAGAAGGAGTATGGAATGACTTTACAAGAATTGCTTCAAATAGAACAAGGGAATGGTGCAGTTCCACCAGAAGTTTCTAATATCCTTGCGAACTTGCCAGAGATCCCGGAGATTGAAATTACGGGGCTCTCTTCTGATAGTCGTTATGCCCGTAAAGGAGATCTCTTTTTTGCGAAAAAAGGGGAGAAGTCTCATGGATTAGACTATCTACCACAATTATTAGAGATCGGTGTTGCCGCCATTATCTATGAGAAAGATGAGGCAATAACTAAACCTAATGATATCTATGCCTTAGAGGTCTCTTCGATCGATGCATTAATGCGAGTAGTGACACAACGATACTATCAATCGGTACAAGATCATTTAGCATTGATCGGTGTAACGGGAACAGAAGGGAAGACTTCTGTGACACAATTTATAGCAAAAGCTTTTCAACTCTTTCAAGTTGATTGTGGTGTGATTGGTACGAATGGTATCGGTATTTTGGGGAGCCTCAAAGAGAATACCCACACAACGCCGGATCTATTAGCGCTTTATCAATCGCTCGAGGATATCGCTGCGATCGAAGGCTTACACACTTTAGAGGATGGTCGCTTACCGGTGGCACTTGAAGTCACGTCTCATGCACTTGATCAGAAACGAGTTGAGGGTTTACATTTTCAAACCACTGTTTTTACCAATTTAAATCGCGATCACCTTGATTATCATGGTACGGTCGAAGCCTATGGTGCAGCTAAAGCCCGACTTTTTTGGGAATATCCGCAGCAAAGTAGTGTGATTAATATTGATGATCCATTTGGTAAAAAGTTATATGAATCATTAAGTCAAACTCATACAGGGGTTCGTTACTATCCTTTTGGCAGTGAGTCATACCAAGCAGAGCATTATTTACAGATTACTGAGTTGAAACTACACGAGAAAGGATTAAATTTCACGCTTCGTTATCAAGGTCATGATTACCCCGTTGAAAGCCATCTCTATGGCGCGTTTAATGCTTATAATTTAGTGGCCGCGATCGGCGTACTACTCTCTCTTGGATTGGAGATTAATCGTATTATGGCGGTTATTCCAGAGATTGCCTATGTGCAGGGACGAATGGAGATGGTACATCTCAAAAATGGAGCGGTGGCAGTCGTTGATTATGCACATAAACCCAATGCATTGCAGCAAGCCCTTATTTCATTGCGTGCCCATTTAGAGAAAGGGAAATTAATCTCGCTCTTTGGGTGTGGAGGAAATCGCGATAAAGGAAAGCGTCCATTAATGGCGGAAATCTCTGAAAAATATGCCGATGAAGTGGTGATTACGAGTGATAATCCCCGTTTTGAAGATCCCTTAATGATCATTGAAGATATAAAAGCAGGATTACAAAATCCCACAGGTTCGCATATTGTGGTGGAGCCAGATCGGGCTTTAGCGATTAAAACGGCGATTATGCGTAGTCAGCCCGGCGATATTATTTTAATTGCCGGCAAAGGGCATGAAGATTATCAAATCTTAGGTGATAGAGAGATCTATTTTTCTGATCTTGCTGAAGTTAAGAAAAACAATGAGGAACTATAAATCTATGAAGTTATCTGAAGCCGCAAAAATCATGAATGGTGAGCTTATTGGGCAAGATGCTTATTTTTTTGGGGCAGCGAGCGATACACGAAAGTTAAAACCCGGGGAGCTCTTTTTTGCTTGGAAAGGTGAACGATTTGATGCGCACGATTATCTTGAAAGTGCGGAGATGAAAGGCGCTATTTGTGCAGTCGTTGAACGTTTTATTCCCTCAGCGCAAATTGCCCAAATTGTGGTAAAAGATAGTCAAAAGGCGCTTGCAAAAATTGCAAAAGCTTGGCGCAAAGCCTGGAAAGGGACGATGATTGCGCTGACCGGTTCTAATGGCAAAACAACACTGAAAGAGATGATTACCTCAATTCTTTCAGTGAAACATGAAGTGCTCGCAACGGAAGGAAATTATAACAATCATGTGGGTTGTCCATTGATGCTACTGCGTTTAAATACCCATCATACACACGCAGTCATCGAGATGGGAGCAAATCACCCGAAGGAGATTGAGTTTTTGACGAAGATCGTACAACCTGATATTGCGATTTTAAATAATGCCGGCGCTTGTCATCTAGAGGGATTTGGCTCTCTTGAGGGCGTTGCGAAAGCAAAATCGGAAATCTTTATGGGATTAAGTGAAAGTGGTACCGCCATCATTAATGCCGATGATGCTTTTGCCGAATTTTGGCAGGGCAATTTAGAAGGACAGAAAGTCATGACTTTCGGGATCGATCACCCGGCAAATGTGATGGCTAGTGATTTTGATGGTCAGCACTTTCATCTCTCAATTCAATTAGCAGAGCATTCATCTCAAGATTCAGCGCTTGAGGCGGATGTTACGTTACAGCTTTTAGGGCGACATAATATTTTAAATGCGCTTGCGGCAACGGCAGCAACCTACAGTGCCGGTGAAAAAATCGATACGATTGTTAAAGGTCTTGAGGCTTTAACGCCGGTAAAAGGGCGGTTACAGGTTGTCAAGATTCAAGATAAAGTGCAGTTAATCAACGATGCATATAATGCAAATCCTAACTCATTAAAAGCTGGAATTGATGCTTGTCATGCCGGTATTCGCTGGTTAGTACTAGGGAATATGCGGGAATTAGGAAGTGAAGAGGTTGCGATCCATCAGGATGCAGGGCGTTATGCAAAAGAGGCAGGGTTTACGAAGCTCTTTGCGCTGGGTGAATTAGCTGCTCATTCTGCGAACGCTTTTGGTGATGGTGGTAGTAGCTATGAAAACCATGAGGCGCTATTAACCGCATTGCAATCAGCAATTTCTGAATATCAAGAGGATGCACTTTTAACGATTCTACTGAAAGGATCTAATAGCATGAATATGCAATATTTCTATGAAACATTAGCCCCTAGTGAAATTCAATAGATTTCAATTATAAGCTTCAATCATCATAGTCATAGAACGGCACTGATCTTAGGGATAGTACCGATAACTACTTTATAAGGAAAGGAATTAATTTAACATTATGTTGTACGCGTTACTCTCCCACTTAGCCGATTACTGGTCGCCATTACGTGTTTTTCAATATATTACGATGCGCGGTATTATGGCCGCATTGACCGCACTCATCTTTAGTATTGGCTTCGGTCCTGCTTTTATTCGTTTATTACAAAAACAACAGATTGGTCAATTTGTGCGTAATGATGGGCCTGAAAGTCATCTTTCAAAGCAGGGAACACCGACTATGGGGGGCTTGCTCATTATCTTCGGTATCCTGCTTGCAACACTCTTATGGGCAGATTTACGCAATCTTGATATCTGGATTGTTCTTTTTGTGCTTGTCTCTTTTGGAGCTGTTGGCTTCTTAGATGATTATAAAAAAGTCATTAAAAAGCAATCTTTAGGGCTTCGGGCTAAAGAGAAGTATCTCTATCTCACGATTGCAGGCCTTATTGCTTCTTGTGCACTCTACTTTACAGCAAAAACAGAAGCAGATACTGCACTTTTAATCCCTTATTTTAAAGATCTAACGATTCCTTTGGGGATTCTCTTTATTCCTTTTACTTATCTTGTGATTGTAGGGGCGAGTAATGCAGTGAATATGACGGATGGTCTTGATGGGCTTGCGATAATGCCGACGATTATGGTCGGTGGTGCATTAGGAATTTTTGCCTATATTGCCGGGAATGTAATCTATAGTGATTATCTTGCATTACCATTTGTTGATGGTGCCGGGGAAGTGTTGATTATTTGTGCAGCGATCGTTGGTGCCGGTCTCGGGTTCCTGTGGTTCAATACGTATCCTGCCCAAGTTTTTATGGGCGATGTGGGTGCTTTAGCCTTAGGCGGTGTATTAGGAGTGATCGCCGTAATTGTTCGTCAAGAGCTTGTTTTCTTTATCATGAGCGGGCTTTTTGTAGTAGAAACGTTGTCAGTTATTTTACAAGTAGGGTCTTACAAACTTCGCAAGAAACGTCTATTTCGTATGGCGCCTATTCATCATCATTTTGAATTAAAAGGCTGGCCGGAGCCAAGAGTCATTGTTCGCTTCTGGATTTTGACCTTTATCCTTGTATTAATCGGGCTTGCCTCTCTTAAATTACGTTAATAGTAGTATAGGCTGTATAGTAAAAATCGCTAAAATAGAAGACATTCATCGTGATTGGCGTATAATGACGAATACAAATTTTTATTACATTTTCACTACAAATTTATAGATCTTATATTTTTATATATCTAATATTTTATTTAATAGGAGTAGTTCATTATGAAAAAACCTGTACGAGTAACAATCACTGGCGCGGCTGGTAATATTGGTTATGCTATGGCATTTCGTATCGCTGCTGGCGATATGTTGGGCCCCGATCAGCCTGTCATCCTGCAATTGCTCGAAATCACACCGGCATTAGAAGCTCTTAAAGGCGTTGTAATGGAGCTTAATGATTGTGCTTTTCCATTAGTACAAGGCATTGTCGCTACCGATGATTTAAATGTTGCATTTAAAGATACAGATTATGCCATGTTAGTCGGTGCGCGTCCTCGTGGACCTGGTATGGAGCGTAAAGACCTATTGGAAGCAAATGGCGCAATCTTTGGCCCACAAGGTAAAGCTTTAAACGATCATGCAAGCCGTGATGTCAAAGTATTAGTGGTAGGTAACCCTGCAAATACAAACGCATTAATTGCTATGAAAAATGCACCAGATCTTAATCCAAGACATTTCCATGCAATGACTCGTTTAGATCATAATCGTGGTTTAAGCCTTCTTGCAGAGAAAACAGGCGCACACATCAATGATATTACGAAGATGACGATTTGGGGCAACCACTCATCAACACAATATCCTGATTTAACTTTCACAACAATCAACGGTAAACCTGCATTAGAAGTAGTAGATCGTGCCTGGTATGAGAATGATTATATCCCACAAGTTCAACAACGTGGTGCGGCAATCATCAAAGCGCGTGGTGCTTCTTCAGCGGCCTCTGCGGCTTCTTCTGCTATTGATCATATGCGTTCCTGGGCACTTGGCACTAAAGAGGGAGATTGGGTTTCAATGGCAGTCCCCGCTGATGGTTCTTATGGTATTCAAGAAGGGATTATCTTCTCTTATCCATGTGTCTGCAAAAATGGTGATTTTGAAATCGTTCAAGGGCTTGAAATCTCTGATTACTCACAAGCGAAAATTGATGCAACAGAGAAAGAGCTCCGTGAAGAGGCAGATGCAGTTAAAAGTTTGTTAGGTTAATTGCCATCAGTGAGTCTATGAAGATCTGTGAATATCAGATACTATTTAATATAAGATAATTAGTCTGATAAATGAGATTCATTAGCAATAACTTTGAAATAACTGATAGAATGAGCCATATTCCTAAGTGAATATGGCTTTTTTATATCATTAGCTAGTGCTACTGTATTCTCTAGTTGTTAAGAGATTGCACGTGGTTTTAAAATTATTTCTGTCAGAACGAAAGAGAAGATGATTAATATGAAAAAAATAGGCGTTGTATTAACCAATCTAGGAACCCCTGATGCTCCGACTAAAGCTGCATTAAAAGTCTATTTAGAAGAGTTTCTCAAAGATCCTAGAGTGATAGAACTGCCTAAATGGCAATGGTATCCGATTCTTTATGGAATTATTCTCAATGTCCGTCCCCAAAAATCGGCAGAAAAGTATCAGATCGTCTGGGATGATGGCTCACCGTTGCTCAATATTACGAAAAGACAGGCTGAGCAGCTACAAGCATTATTGCCGGAAAATTATCGAGTCAACATTGCGATGCGTTATGGAAATCCCTCGATTGAGTCCGCGATTAAAGAGATGATTGCTGAGAAAGTGGATGAGATTGTCATTTTTCCGCTTTATCCACAATATTCTGCTGCAACAACGGCTTCTGTAATGGATAAAGTCGGGGAAGTCTTAAAAGACTTACGTTATTTCCCGGCGCTTCGAGTGTTAGGTGCTTATTATCAACATCCTCGTTATATTGAAGCGTGTGTCGATCAGATTCGTAAAGAAACAGAAGGAAAATCCCTTGATCGTTATGTCTTCTCATATCATGGAATGCCGCTACAGACCTACAAAGATGGGGATCCTTACTATGATCATTGTATGGAAACGACCAAATTGATCGCAGAAAAGATGGGTGAGCCACTAGAGCGCTTTGAAACCGTCTTTCAATCTCGTTTTGGGAAAGCTGAATGGCTGCAACCCTATGCCGCTGAATTTTTTGAAACCGCACCCGCAAAAGGCATTAAAAATATCGCTGTTTTTTGTCCTGGATTTAGTGCTGATTGTTTAGAAACGCTTGAAGAGATGGCGATGGAAAATCGGGATCTTTTCTTAGGGGCAAATGGCGAGAGTTACCATTTCATCCCTTGTATTAATAACAACGATTTACACATAGAGATGATGCAAGAGATCGTGACTGAGTAAGCGAAAAGATTATCCCTAAGATTTTTGGTAAATAACCTCATATTCAGTATACTAAACGTCATTATTAATTAATGACTATAACAAAATGACTATAAGGCTTAATGGATAGCAGAAAAGTGCGAGATTGATGACTGATGATATCCATTGAATATTAGATAATGACCAATGATAAGGACGAGAGATGAGTAATTTAGAGAATTTAAAACAATTATTTGAAGAGATTAAGCTCGATATTCCCAAAGCAGTGAATTTACGAACCTATCGTTGTTTGAGTTGGTTAAAAAAGGCTAGGGAGGCGCAGGGGGATCTCGATATGCGTTTTATTTCGCTCTGGATTGCTTTTAATGCGATTTATGCCAAAGATGTTGAATTTGCGGTGAGTGACAAATCAGCTTTTAATCAATTTATCCATCTTATCAATAATCGCGCCGGCGAAGAGCTCTATCAAATTACTTGGCGAAAGTACTCTAGTGAAATACGGATTTTCTTAGAGAATAAATTTGTATTTCAAGGTTTTTGGGATTTCCATAATGGCAAGATTACTGAAAGTGCTTGGCTTGAGGATTTTGACAAAGAGAAAGAGCGGACAAAACGCTCGCTTGAAACACAAGATTCAGCGGGTTTACTACTAATTCTTTTTAATCGAATTTATACGCTACGTAATCAAGTCTTTCATGGCGGTGCAACCTATGGGAGTAACGCAAACCGCCGGGCATTAATCAATGCCTGTGATCTCTTAGAAGTTTATACCGAACTCTTTTTACAAGTGATTTTAGAAAATCCGGATGAGAGCGAATGGGGAAAACCCTATTATCCGTATATTCAAGAGTAACGCTTCAAGTGTAATGATTCAAAAGTCATCATCAAAAGTATAGCAATATCGATTCAAAATAATCTTATTCAAATGCCGGTGCATCAGCTGATCGAGGCGAGGAAGCTGTTCTATCCGGCATCTTGCAAGTGTTGTTTAGTGCGGTTTTATCTTCTTTTAAAACCCCACAAGAGCTGTTTAAAAACCATTTTTCTTAAACCAAATTTACTATAATTACTTAAAAGTCATCAAGCTTGAGCTGAAAACTAAGAGAACCCAACAAGAGAGATCTGTGTGATTGATCAATCTTATTGGGTTTCTTGATATCAATTAGAATTTTCATCGTAAAACAATGAGAAGGCATTACTATTTATGGATAACAAGTGATAGAATTGCTCATTCATTGACATCAGGGAAATAACATTAAGCTAATGTTATACATATTGTGAATGATTGTTGAGTTCATTGAGGAAACTTTGTAAATACTAAGATTTTCCAGAGATGAGATCCTGTCAAAATAGCATAAGCAAGGTTTACGTGTGAGTTATCTATCCATAGAATTTGCGACAATTTTTGTCCTCTTTTTTCTACTATATTGGAGTCTTCGTCCTTTTATTGGTTTACAAAATGGGTTACTACTCGTGAGTAGTTATCTGGTTGTCGGGCTATTTAGCCTACAATTTGCGATTATTTTGGCAAGTTACACTATCGTGATCTATCTCTTATCGACCGCTATTCACAGTAGCCGAAAGCCAAAATTATGGTTAACCATTGCAGTTATTGCCGGCATTGGGAATTTAGCAGTCTTTAAATATTATAATTTCTTTGCGCCCACCTTATCGGAGCAATTATCGAGTTTTGGTTTTGATTTTAGTTTTCCGATTGCCGAGATTATTCTACCGATCGGGATTTCATTCTATACATTCCACTCGATTAGTTATCTTGTATCACTCTCTCGGAAAGAGATTGAACCGGTGAACTTTTTTGATTTTGCGCTCTTTCTCTCATTTTTCCCGAGCGTCATCGCAGGCCCGATTAATCGGGCCAAAGATTTTTTACCACAGATTCAAACTAGAGAATGTCGAGATGTGTTAGAACCGCATCGCGCGTTTATGTTGATTATTCTTGCGATTATCAAAGTCTATTGGGTCAGCGCACTCTTCTCTGAAGCCTTAGTGCGACCTGTATTTGATAACCCCAGTGAATTTCATACGATTGAATTAATCTTGGCAATCTACGCTTATGCGGTTGAGATTTATCTCAACTTTTCAGGCTATACCGATTTAGTAACGGGCATTGCATTGCTCTTAGGCTTTAAATTACCGATTAACTTCAATGCACCTTATCTTGCGACTAGTCTCAAACAATTTTGGGATAAATGGCATATCTCGCTCTCAACCTGGATTCGGGATTATATCTATTTCCCTTTAGGCGGAAGTCGGCGAGGGCTCACAAGAGCGCAGATTAATGTGATGATTGCCATGATTCTCTCAGGGCTTTGGCATGGTGAGACGCTCAACTTCTTAATTTGGGGCGCCATTCATGGGATTGGTGTTGTCTTTTTAAATCTTAAAGATCACATTGTAAAAGGGCGCTTAGTGGCACAAGGGCTGTCTGCGGATGAGGTGAAATCCTACTTTAAAACGGAAGTGGTGGGCTTTAGGGTCTATCTCTATCGCTTTGTAACTTTTAACTATATTTGCTTAGGTTGGATCTTCTTCCGTAGTGAGAGTTTTGATGATTCAATTGTTTATATTGAGTCACTTTGGCATAACTTACAATTTGAACTCTTCCCAGCGCACTCGTTAGGGCTACTCTTAGGATTAATATTACTCATTTTTGTAGTATATCCTAGATTAGTAAAAGTACCAGGATGGTTTGTCACTTGGAGCCAGAAGATTCCTTGGTTGCTGTTGCCATTTCTCTTTATCGCGATTTTGTGGGGGGCGATCTATATGGCGCCGTCCGGTATTCCACAATTTATCTACGCAAGTTTCTAGGAGGCGACAATGGCAAAGTTTAAAGTAGCTTATATTCTGATCATTACGCTTCTAGGGATGCTCTTTCTCTATAAAGATTCGATCAATGTTTATTGGATACAAACCTATCATACAGATTCCCCAATCGTGGCAGTGGAACGGCAGATTCAGCATTGGCTAAATCCTGATGAAACGATTATTGCCACTCAATCTGATCAAGTCGGCATTCAGGACGACACTCAAGGCACTCAAGATATAGAAGAGCATCATGATCTTGCTGAAGCTGTGATCGATAGGGATACTGAAACAGTCGCAGTGACAGATGTAGAGGCTAGGGAAGGTACAGCTAGACAACCTGCACCACAATCCGCTACGCAATCTGTTATCGATATGACTGAAAGCACTCCTCAATCATCAGAGGTTGCGAATGATAGCGATTTAACAATAAATGAGAGTGTTGATGGCGAAGAACAACTTGTTGATAAGGTTGAGATCCCGGCATTAGAGTTAGGTAGTATTGCCGGACTCAATGCTGAAACGGAGCAATTTGTGGGGCCCACTGTGCCGCAATTGCCTTGGGATGTGATTTTAGAATCGGGTGATAAGATCTTTTTTGTAGGCGATTCTCTGATGCAAGGGGTTGCACCGCGTGTGCGTCAAATTCTCTATAAACGGGATAATATCGATGGCGTGGACTTGAGTAAACAGAGTACAGGCCTTGCTTATCCGAACTTTTATAACTGGCCTAAAGTGGTTGCTGAAACCTTACAACAAGATGGTGGTATTAAAGCTATTGTGGTCTACCTTGGGCCTAATGATCCTTGGGATTTCCCAATTCCTGGGCGTAAAAAGTATCTGAAATTTAAGAGTCCTGAATGGGAGCGCGCTTATCGTGGGCGGATACGTAATATCTTACTCTCGGCACAGCAATATAATCTTCCAGTGATTTGGCTAGGGGCGCCTTGTATGCGCAAAGATAAGCTTCACAAAGATATGGTTTATCTCAACACTCTCTATCAATCAGAAGTCACCCGCTTTAATGGTCATTACATCCCGACTAGTGGCATTTTAGGATGTAGTGATGCTGGTTATGAGGCCTATGCACAGACGGAAAAAGGGAATCAGAAAGTACGAACGAATGATGGAATTCATTTTACAGTAACAGGACAACGGCTATTAGCGGATCGTATTATTGCAGAGTTAATTATTTTACCTGAAGTATTGCCTGAACTTTTACAGATAGAAAGTGAAGATGAAATATTATCAGTTCAAGAAGATATTGAAGATGAGATAGCTTCTCAAAAGATGCATTCAACTTTGCAAACAGAGCTACAAATATCTACTTTACAAAGCGGACAGACAGATGCGCAATCTTTGGAGGAAACGCCGATAATGGTAGAGAATCCATCTAATGAGGTTCCATTAAAAGGAAATCCATCTAAAGAGGTTCCACTAAAAGAAAATCCACTAAAAGTTAATCAAGTACCGATTACTAAATTGCTTTTAATAGACTAAATAAATGATTTTAGACGATAAAATGAGATAGAAATGTAATATTCAAGGATGAATAGCGTGAATAAAGGATAATCAGATGAGAAAAGAACAGATAAAATTAGGCTCATATATCAAGCACAGCCTCTTATTATGTGTAGGAGCGCTGCTAATAACAGCATGTAGTGCCGATGATTTAGGGGATTACCGCCGGGAAATTGGCCCTGGTATTACCAATTATGGTGAGCGTAATGCGGATCTTTTAAAACAGAAGATGACACAACTTGCCCAAGGGGGGAATCAAGTTTTAGCAGTGACTCAATTTGGTGATTCTCACTCTGCTGCGGACTTCTTTACCGGCGGGCTTCGAGATCATTTGCAATCTCGATTAGGGAATGCCGGGATTGGTTGGGTAACGCCGATGTCTGTACGTGGCCAGCGTAGTGCTGAGGTTGCTTGGAAGAGTCAACGTTGGGATTTAACAAGTAGCCGGACAGTGTCGAATCAACCTTTTGCGATGGGAGGGTATCGAGCAACGCCGAATAGAGTCGGTGCAACGATTGATGTGTTACTTGAAAAGCCGGAGCAATATCAAGGGTTGTGGGATGCACGATTAGTGGTTCAAGCGCCTAATAGTGAAGCGTTTGCGATTAGTAATGAGCGAGGGCGCTTAAATTTAGAGAATGCATTGCTGGGGAATGGTAGTTGGAAACAGCTACGCATTCGTACTGCAATGCCTTTTCGTATTGAAGCCCTTGATCGCAATGTGGCGCTTGGAGGATTATGGTTACAAAGAAGTGGCCAGCCGGGAGCGATTGTCTCTTCTATCGCTACTAATGGCGCACAACTCTCCATTTGGGATCGCTGGTCGCCCGAGTGGATTACTGAGTTAGTGGCGACACAGAGCGATTTAGTGATTTTGGAGTATGGGACGAATGAAGCATTCAACGATACATTAGATCGAGAGGATTATAAACGGCAATTGGTGACGAGTATTCGCACCATTCGCCAACAATTACCGAATGCGGCAATTCTATTAATGAGCCCGCCGGATGCATTAATGCAGAATAAGCAGGGCGCTTGTTCTGATAAATATCCGCCGTCATACGAGATGGTGAAATCGGTGCAGTTAGCGGTCGCGAAATCAGAACGCTTACTCTATTGGGATTGGCAAAAAGCGATGGGCGGTCGTTGCAGTATTGAAAAATGGCAGAAAGAGACACTTGCCGGACGTGATAAAGTCCATTTAAGTGCTGCAGGTTACCGTTTAAGTGCGAAGATGTTCTATAAAGATCTAATGCAATTTGCCGGATTACGTCATTAGTTGGTATTAGAGGGGCTGGTAATGTTTGATTTGTAAGGTAATCTTTGTAAGATGTTATTTCCTTTCAATTGAGATAGTTCATTGATAAAAATGATTGTTTATACGGAGCGTCTATCGGGATGATAGGCGCTTTTTTCTATCGATTATAAAAATGAAAATCTCATTTTTGATGCTATCGAGAGAAGGGGTTTTGGTGTAAAATAGCTCGTTTATGTGACTGTTTGATTAAAAAGAGGTAGAGAGAGTTCTATGGCCATTTTAGAGGTGATTACTGTTCCACATCCTACGTTACGGGAGAAGGCTTTACCGGTGACAACATTTGACGATGAGTTAAAAACATTAGTCGAGAATATGTTTGATACGATGTATGAGGAAAAGGGCGTTGGACTTGCCGCTAATCAGGTGAATATATTGCAGCGGTTATTTATCGCAGATTGTTCAGAAGAGCGTGATGCGCCGATGGTCTTTATTAATCCTGAAATTATTGCAGCATCAGAAGAGACAGATGCGGCGGAAGAGGGATGCTTATCACTGCCGACGATGTATGGTGGTCCTGTGATTCGTCCTACTAAAGTGACCGTTAAAGCGCAAAATATTGAAGGTGAATGGTTTGAATTAGAAGCAGAAGGTCTTCTAGCTCGCTGTATTCAACATGAATTAGATCATCTTAATGGTGTGCTCTTTATCGATTATCTCTCACGAATGAAACAAGATCGAATTTTAAAAAAATTAGAGAAAGTGCTCAAAGAGCGTGATCAAGAACAGTAATATTGTCTACTGAGGTATCTATTGCTACGGTAGCAAAAGATCATTTCATAGAGGGAGAGAATCATGAGTTTGCGTATTGTATTTGCCGGAACACCAGAATTTTCGGTAGAAGTATTAGAAGCGTTGATCGCAAGTGAACATCAGGTGGTGGCGGTGTATACGCAGCCTGATCGGCCTCGAGGGCGTGGAAAAAAGTTACAGTTTACCCCCGTAAAAGAGGTGGCGGTTTCTCATAATATCCCGGTGATGCAACCTGTTTCGCTTAGAAATATGGAGGCACAAGAAGAACTTAAAGCATTGAATGCCGATCTAATGGTGGTGGTGGCTTATGGGCTCATTTTACCGCAAGCGGTCTTAGAGATTCCTCGATATGGTTGTGTGAATATTCACGCCTCATTACTACCAAGATGGCGAGGAGCTGCCCCAATTCATCGTGCTATTGAAGCGGGTGATCAAGAGAGCGGCGTTGCGATTATGCAGATGGATCAAGGTTTAGATACCGGTGCTGTATGGCGTGAAGCGGTAGTCAAAATTGATGAGAATATGACTACCGGTGAATTACACGATGAATTGAAGAAAGTAGGCGCTAAGCTTTTAGTGGATACCATTCCAATGATTGTTGCCGGCGATCAACATCCTACTGCTCAATCAGAGGTGGGGATTACCTATGCCGAGAAGATCTCAAAAGCAGAGGCTATGATCAATTGGCAAGAGAATCGACTCACTCTGAAGCGTAAAATCCATGCTTTCAATCCATTTCCAGGGGCTTATACCTCACTGGATGGGGCTCTTTTGAAAATTTTTAGAGTGATTGAGAGCGATAAGGCAATCTCAGGTGTCCCCGGAAGTTTACATGTGATCGATGATCGACTCTTTGTAATCGCCGGCGATGGATTAGCCTTAGAAATATTAGAATTACAAGCGGCCGGTAAACGGAAGATGGAGAGTGCACTCTTTATCAAAGGCCATGAACTTAATCAAAAGGTATGTCAATAGATGGCAATTCAAGAAGCGCTCTATCCCAAATTAATGAAAAATCCACGCTTTGTAGCGGTAGAGATTATCAGACAAGTTTTAAATGGTAGCTCACTCAGTGATGCACTGCCACACTATACGGAGAAACTTTCCGACCAAGATCGCCGCTTTGTCCAACATTTACTCTATGGGTCTTTGCGGCAATATGATGCGTTAGAAGATCGTGTTGCGCAAATGCTCTCAAAACCCATTAAGCCCTCAGAAATTGAGGTGAAATTAGTATTAATTTTAGCGGCTTACGAACTTCTTGAGATGGCAACAGCGGAGTATGCCATTTTAAATAATTGGGTCAATCTCATTAAAGAGATGGATAAGCTTTGGGCGAGCGGTTTAACGAATGCCGTACTGCGTAATATTCAACGTGGGCAGTTACCACCGGCGAAGAGTTTAGCCGGAAAATGTAATCTACCGGCATGGTTAGCAAAGCGGCTTGAAACACAATGGGGTAAAGAGAGCCTCGAGAAGATTGGTATTTTCTATCAGTTACATCCTGAAATGATTCTGCGCGTTAATCGACAAAAGACAGATCGAGCGAGTTATCTTACTCTGCTTGCAGCCGCCGGCATTAGTGCCGAAGCTCACCAATGGGTAGAGAGTGCGATTGTGCTTGAACAAGCGGTGAATGTGGAAAAATTGCCAAAATTTGAGGAAGGTTTTGTCAGTGTACAAGATGCTTCCGCGCAATTAGCAGCAATACTACTTGCTCCCGAAGCGGGAATGCAGGTTCTTGATGCTTGTGCGGCTCCCGGAGGGAAGAGTACTGCGATTTTAGAATATGCGCCAGAGATAGCGAAATTAGTAGCGCTTGATAGCTCTGAAGAGCGATTATCGAGGGTTTTTGAGAATATTGCCCGCATTTGTGGTGAAGTACCTGCCTCAGTAGAAGTCGTGGCAACACCGGCGGAAACCTATGAAGCGCCAGTTCTTTTTGATCGGATCTTATTAGATGTTCCTTGTTCTGCAACCGGCATTATGCATCGACATCCTGATATTAAGCGTTTGCGTCAAGCTCAAGACATTGAAAAGTTAAGAGGCATTCAATATGCCATATTAGAGCATGCTTGGACACTGCTTGCGCCGGGTGGACGTTTACTTTATGCCACTTGCTCTATCTTAAAAGATGAAAATGAGCAGCAGATTCGTCGATTCTTAAAAGCCGAACCTGGTGCTATGGAGCTTAAATTATCGCTTCCCTTTGGTGAAAGTCGCGATGTAGGGCATCAGATTTTGCCACTCTATTTCGATATGGATCAGAGCGTTGATGGTTTCTATTATGCGCTTTTAGAGAAGAAAGTATAAAAGAAAGAATAAGAGAAGGCACAAGAGGAAGCATCGGTTTTATAAAATGGTTTTATCAGTTTGACAGCAGAAAAGTATTAGTAAAACAGATGATTAGACACTATACTTCATTAGGTCAAGTATGCTTGATGAAGTAGTACTGAAATAGAGACGCAAGAGATCATTTTTTTGAGAGTGAAGGGCTATTTTTAGTAGGAATAGATAGAAAAACGATGCAAAGAAAAACGCAGAAACAGCCTATATTTGCAGATTTAAGTTATTTACTTAACCCGCAAGATCGATTATTAAGAGAGATTTTTAGATCTAAAAATTACTTAATGCGTTTTTTCTTATGGAGTTTCATAATTGCCATTTTGATGACATCTATGGCGACAGCAGGCATAGAGAATGGACAGTTACGTGCTAGATCTACCAAGCAATCTTCGCTTGCCATTGAGCAAGTAGAGATGGAGTTTTATCTACCTAAACATCCTAATCAGCGCCTACAGGATATGGAAAAACTCTATCAAGGGGATCTGACAGCGCTCAATATTGAGCTCTCATTTCGCAGTAAAATTGTGATGAGTGATGCACAAGAGCAGATGCTCTTAAATGGGATACCGCTCACATTTGTTTATGAAGTGCGAATTGAGAAGCCCGGTCTTTTTTGGGCAAGCTCAAGTTATATGCAGGAGATTCACTATCGGCTCTACTATCATGGGCTTTCAAAGCAATTTGTAGTGCGAAATCTTGAAAATGGCAAGCAGCATAGTTATCCAACCTTAAGCCTTGCGATTTTGTCGATCTCAACACCGACAGATATTGAGTTTCATTTAGAGGATTCGGCGGGCCTTGTGCTCAAGGAGTATCAAGGTCGAGCTAAGCTGTGGTTAGATATTGAAGCCTTGCCAACACCGCTTCGCATTCCGGCCTACCTATCGCCTAATTGGTGGCTCAATTCACAATGGTTTAAGTGGGAATTTTGATCATGATGAATTTTATCCGTAAACAAGGTTTTACAATCTTTCTGCTGCTTTCCCTGTTATTAACCATTATTCTCGGTGTAATGCTTCGTTCGATTGAGTCGGCCGTGCTCTATTCGCGTTACTACACGTGGATTATTATCGCCGGTGCAGTCTGTTTTCTCTCTTTAATGTGTCTCGTGCTCTATTTTTTGGTGCAGTTACTGCAAGGTGTGAGAAAGAAGCGTCTTGGTGCTCGATTGAATGCAAGGATGATGATGTTCTTCTCAGGGCTTTCAATCGTGCCCATTGTGATACTCTTTCTTTTTGCCGGCATTATGATTCAACGAGGGATTGATAGTTGGTTTGATGAGTCGCTTGACCAAGGCTTTGATGATGCCCTAACTTTGGCACAATCGGCACTTGAAACACGAAGAATCGATGCGCTTGAGATTACTCAAGCTATTGGGAGCCGAATTGCAGATCTGAATTCCTTAGACCTTGCGTATGAATTAGAGAATCTTCGTTTTGATGCGAATGCGCTCGATTTGACGGTTTTTGATCATCGGGGTCGAATTTTAGCGACGAGTTCAAGTAATACGACTGTCAATCTCCCCGAATTGCCCAATGATATTGTCTTGATGAGTGTCTTCAATGATATGGATTATGTCTGGCTTGAACCTGTGGGGGATGATGAATTGCAGGTTCGAGTGATTATTCGAATTGATTCAGAAGCGCCGCGCGTTGTACAAGCGATCTATGAAATTCCACCGCGTTATACGGAGCTAGGCTTATCAACTCAACGCTCAGTGGAGAGCTATAAGCAGTATAAAACCTTACAGCAATCGCTTAAAGGTCAATTAATGGCGATCTTAACGCTTGTTTCGCTCTTAGCGATTTTGCTTGCGTTAGGGGGATCATATTTTGCAACAAGGCGTTTAGTCAATCCTATTCGTAAACTCTCGATTGCTTCAAAAGCGGTTTCAGAAGGGGACTTTGATCGAGAATTGACAGTTAAATCAAATGATGAGATTGGCTTTTTGACAGAATCTTTTAATGAGATGATGATCAAATTACGGCAAGCGAATGAAGCCGAAAAAGCCTCGCAGCGTTTACTTTTTGCACAAAGATCTTATTTAGAAGCGGTACTTGCGAATCTCTCATCGGGTGTTCTGGTACTTGATAATCATGGGCGAATTAGAACCTATAATGAAGCGGCGCTCTCGATTTTACGTACTAAAAGAGAAGTGTTACAAAAAATCACATTAGAAGATTCATCGACGATTGATGAATCATTGCACTTCTTCTTCTCGCCTCTTCATGATTATCTAGAGAAAAAATCAAAAGGCAGTGAAGGGGATCGGTTTGAGGTGATGCGCGTAGAGAAGGCTATTGCGCAAATTATCTCTATTCGTACTTCAGAACCTTTAGAGAATCGTAGTTTGCCAAGTGGTTATGCCATCGTCTTTGATGATATCACTCAGCTCATTAATTCAGAGCGGGAAGCGGCTTGGGGAGAAGTGGCTCGCCGTCTTGCCCATGAAATTAAAAACCCCTTAACGCCGATTCAGCTCTCCGCTGAACGCTTAGCCTTTAAATTACAATCGAAGTTAGCAGTTGAAGATCAGCAATTACTCGAGAAATCAACACAAACCATTATCACGCAAGTCAATGCGATGAAGAAGATGGTCAATGCCTTTAGTCAATATGCAAGAGCGCCGAAATTACATCTCAAACAGATTGATCTTTCAACGCTTGCAGAAGAGGTCACATTCCTCTACAGCGATTATGCGCGAGGTATTGAAGTGACTTTAGGTCGGCCAAAGCAAGCGATACTCATTAATGGTGACGAGATTCGGTTACGGCAGTTATTACATAATTTAATTAAGAATGCGGTAGAGGCTTGCCAAGAGAATCATGAGATTCTACATGGTCGTGTTGCAGTGGATTTGAAGATGGATGAGGCACAAAATCATGTTATCTTAACAGTGACAGATAATGGTAATGGTATTGATGAGTCACTTATCAATCGCATGTTTGAGCCATATGTTTCTACCAAAGAGAAGGGAACAGGCTTAGGTTTATCAGTTGTTAAAAAAATAGTGGAAGAACATAGTGGCCAGATTGCCATCTATTCGGGTAAAGAGCGAGTAGGGACGCAGGTGGAAGTTGTGTTACCCATAGGTCAAGAACAGTTAGAGGATAGGAAAAATCATGACGAACAAAGTCAATAAACAGTGGGGTGGACGTTTCTCAGAGAGCACAGATGCTTTTGTACAAGCATTTACAGGATCGGTAGATTTCGATCAGAGAATGTATGCTGAAGATATTGCCGGATCATTGGCGCATGCAGAGATGCTCTTTACGCAAGGAATCTTAACAGAGGAAGATTTCACCTTGATTAAAGAGGGCTTAGCGGCGGTGAAAGCCGAGATTGAAGCGGGTCATTTCCCATGGTCTATTGAGCTTGAAGATGTTCATATGAATATCGAATCAAGTTTAACAGAGAAGATTGGTATCGCCGGAAAACGCCTACATACAGGACGTTCTCGTAATGATCAGGTGGCTACTGATATTCGTCTTTGGCTACGCAATCAATTAGATCATATTGATGCTGAATTGAAGCGTCTACAACAAGGCATTTTATCAGTTGCTGAGAAAGAGCATGATACCATTATGCCGGGCTTTACCCATTTACAAGTGGCGCAGCCGATTACTTTTGGTCACCATCTGATGGCGTGGTTTGAGATGATTAAGCGTGATCGGGAACGTTTCCAAGATTGTCGTAAACGCCTTAATATCTCGCCATTAGGTGCTGCCGCTCTTGCGGGGACAACTTATCCGATTGATCGTCACTTAACAGCTTCACTTTTAGGGTTCAGCGCACCTTCAGAAAACTCGCTTGATTCAGTGTCTGATCGTGATTTTGCCATTGAATTTACTGCAGATGCTGCGATTTTAGCGATGCATCTTTCTCGTTTTTCTGAAGAATTAGTGCTTTGGGCAACGCCGGCATTTGATTTTATTAATCTGCCAGATCGTTTCTGTACCGGCTCATCGATTATGCCACAGAAGAAAAATCCTGATGTGCCAGAATTGGTGCGGGGTAAAACAGGGCGTGTTTATGGTCATCTCTTCTCACTCTTAACGTTAATGAAGAGCCAACCTTTAGCTTATAATAAGGATAATCAAGAAGATAAAGAGCCACTATTTGATACAGTGGATACAATCCTTGGATCAGTGCGAGCATTTGCGGATATGATTCCGGCGATTTCAAGTAAGAAAGAGAATATGTATGCTCGAACTAAATTAGGTTTTGCAACAGCAACGGATTTGGCAGATTACCTTGTGCGTAAAGGGATGCCTTTCAGAAATGCCCATGAAGTGGTGGGGAATGCTGTGCGTTTAGGGGTTGAGACAAGACGTGATCTCTCGGAGATGGAATTGGCAGAGTTACAACAATTCTCTGATCTAATTACGGATGATGTCTTTGATTATCTCACGTTAGAAGGCTCTGTAGCTGCCCGTAATCATTACGGTGGTACTGCACCAAAACAAGTACTAGCAGCAATTGAGCGTGCGAAAGAGATTATTTAAAAAAGGCTCATCTAGGCCAAGATTTAGTTTATTATTTAATTAATGAGCCCAAATGATCTATCAAAAATGGCGTGATCTGCCAAGATTGATAGATCTTTTTCATTTCCTTGCGATTATTTACAGGGAATATGCGAAATTTTAGAGGAATATATCGGGTATAATTATGAGGATACGAAAGAGAAGCGTATAGTTTCATCGCTTATAGTGTCGATCATTGATCGGATAGATCTAGCAATCCCATGATTGATTAGTTGATCGTTTATGAATAAAAGAGAATAAAACAGGAATTGTTTCATTAATGGTATTAAGAAAAAAAAGGGTAATATGGCATCGGTTACTGATTGTCATGATGTCAGTGTTAATCATTGCAGCTTGTGCTTCTTCGCCGCGTTCAAAGGTTGGATTTGAAGAGCCGAAGGCTATGGCGCCTATGATTGATTTTTGGGTAAAAGTCTATAGTGTTTGGAATACAAATGAAGTGGCTTTCCATGATGATCGCTATATGGATGTCATCTATGATGTCGCTGTCATTCCGCATGGGGATCGACTTGCGTGGGATACAACTTCACGACTTATTCAAGATGATTTATTGATTGTCGAAGCATCTCTTATCGATAAGCGCCTCTTAACAAGATCACAAGCCCGTATTAAAAATATGCTGATCAAGGCAGGTGGCACTAATGCAATTGTTGGAGCTGCGGATCGACTACGTGGGCAGCGTGGCCTTAAATCTGAATTCCTCGCGGGATTAGAGCGCAGCCAGATTTATATTCCTTACTTTAGAGCAGTTATGCGCGATGCAGGATTGCCGGAAGCGATTGCTTATCTACCTCATGTTGAATCCTCCTTTAATAAAGGCGCTCGTTCAAAAGTGGGGGCTGCAGGCATGTGGCAATTTATGCCATCTACAGCAAGAGGCTTTATGCCAATGCGAGCAAATGTCATCGACTCTCGCTATGATCCTTATCATGCGGTGCAGGGAGCGGCGAACTTAATGCGAGCAAATCATAAAGAGTTAGGTTATTGGCCTTTAACGATTACTGCTTATAATTCGGGGGCCGGTCATGGTATTCGTGCAAAAGAGCGTTATGGTAAGAATATCGGCAAAATTGTCTTTGAATATAATGAAGGTGCCTTTAAATTTGCATCTCGAAATTTCTATGCAGAATTCTTAGCTGCTAAACGAATTGCAGAGAACCCGAGTCGGTATTTTCCAGGATTTCGTTATCGTGTCTATCCAAGTCGTATTGAAGGGATTGAGTTAGTCGTGCCGATGAAGTTAGAAGATCTCTCTCGAGCGGTGAATGTGCCCGCTTCAGTATTAGTGGATCTCAATCCTGCATGGCTACGTAATATTTTGAATAATCAAGCGGAAATTCCTGCTAATTACGATATCTGGCTTCCGAAAGGTACGACTAAACAGATTCAAAATAGAGGCTTCTACCGTTTGAGTAAAATTCAGCCGTAATGGAATAATATTTTTGAGTCATAATGGCTAAATTCTATGCCTATATTTTTAGGAAAATGAGGGGATAGTAATTGAGAAGCTATAAAATAGTCATAAAAAGTAGTAGAAAAAGGGTTATTAAGAGCCTAAAGTAATGATGGTTAGAGAAGGTGGGCGATGATAGTGGTAATAGTCTAATAGGCTCATCTTCTATTTGAGAACACAGATTCTGTAAAAGGATAGAAACACTATTATGGGAAACATTCGTAAAGCAGCAAGCCTTGGTCAAAGTATTTGGTTTGATAATATTGAACGTCAAATGCTCGGAGAATCGGGCATTTTAGCGAAAATGATCGAAGAGGAAGGATTGCTGGGAATTACCTCAAATCCTGCTATTTTCGAGAAAGCAATTGCCGGCAGTGATGCTTATATTGCCGATATCCGAGATGAAGCTTATGAAGCTTTAACTGCAAGAGAACTCTTTTTTCATCTCGCCATTCAAGATATTCGTCAAGCATGCGATCTATTTGCTAAAACGTATGAAGCAACACAATATCGTGATGGTTATGTGAGCTTGGAAGTGTCCCCTGACTTAGCCCATGATGCGAATGGCACGATTATGGAAGCGCGTGTTTTATGGGAAGAGGTGAATCGCCCTAATTTAATGATCAAAGTACCCGCAACAAAAGCAGGATTAGTGGCTATTGAGACATTAACTGCTGAAGGGATTAATGTGAATGTCACTTTAATCTTTTCGCTTAATCGCTATAAGGCAGTACTAGAGGCGTACCTCAAAGGATTAGAGGCGCGTGTGAAGGCGGGATTACCTATTGACCGTATCGCTTCTGTGGCAAGCTTTTTTATCTCTCGGATTGATAGCGTTGTTGATAGTCTAGTGGCAGAGAAAGCCCCTCATTTGATGGGGAAAATAGCCGTTGATAATGCCAAAATGGCGTACCAACATTATCTCTTTGAGATGGGCTTAGAGCGTGCAAAATTACTCAAAAAAGCAGGAATGCAGCCACAACGTCTATTATGGGCTTCGACCGGTGTGAAGAATCCTGAGTATCCTGAGTTACTCTATCTACAACAATTGATGGGGGCAGAGAGCGTCAATACAGTGCCGCCGAAAACCTATCAGGCTTTTTTAGAGGCGCAAGCTGAGGTCAAAGCCGAGATTGCCGAAGAGATTGCTTTATCAGAGGCTCGTTTAGCCGAATTGAAAGCGCTAGAAATCGATCTCAATGCCATTTGTGAAGACTTAGAAACCGCGGGTATTGAGCAATTTGTATCCGCTTTTGATTCTCTACTCTCGACAATTGAACATGCGCGCAAGTGAAGCATAGATCTAAGGCTAGTAGACTATAGATCTTTTATATTAGAGTTTTGTAGATTAGAGTCGATGGGTAATGAGAGAGGAAAGTGTGCTTTTTGTATTATGTCATCAATCTGTCATTAACAAGCTTTTTTAAGAGTGTTTAAACTTAGGGCAATATATTCAAGGGAATATGTTGCCTTTTTTATGGGAGCGCTATACTGTAAATAGGATTGAATCGGATACTCAATGACATAATGGAAAGATACCAAAATCGTATTGGGCATTTGGATTACATAATAATTAAAGTTAGAAACTCTAGTTAATAACTAGTGTTATTGATAAAAGTAAAACTGATCAAGTAGGAAATTAGGAACGAGTGGCATGAAGATAGAATTATCACAACCTTTTTTTAAAGAACGCATTGCAATTATGGGAATTGGCCTTATTGGCGGTTCTTTAGCCTTAGCGCTTAAGCAGAATCAATCGGTTGGCAAGATTATTGCGTATGATCGTAATGAAGAAGCGCTTGAGCGCGCTCTAGCACTTGGGGTTGCTGATGAAGTCTATAATGATCCAATTAGAGCTGCAGAAAATGCCGATATTATTGTTCTTGCAACGCCCATTACAGCAATGGGGGCCATTGTTCGGGAGATTATGCCCCACTTAAAGCCTGATGCGGTATTGACTGATGTAGGATCAACAAAAGGTTCTGTAATTGACAGTATTCGATCAGAATTAGGCTATCTTCCAGAGCGTTTTGTGCCCGCTCATCCCATTGCCGGTACTGAAAAGCATGGGGTTGAGAATGCCTTTGCAACGCTTTTTGAAAAACGCCGAACCTTGGTGATTCCTCATTTAGAAAATAGTCATGATGCCGTGCGGACTATTCATGAAATGTGGGTAGCTGCCGGCTCTGAAACAGAAGAGATGGGCGTAAAGCATCATGATCAGGTGTTAGCCGCAACATCCCATATTCCTCATCTTTTAGCCTATGCTACCGTTGATACCTTGGCAAACTTAGATGATCGCGCGGAGATATTCCGCTTTGCCGCCGGGGGATTTCGAGATTTTACCCGTATCTCAGCTTCAGATCCTGAACTTTGGGCAGATA